>CAZXVX010000082.1:0-14625 GCA_964644105.1 uncultured Occallatibacter sp.
CTGGAGCCAGGGCTCTTCGCCGTCTTTCCACTCGGCGATGCGCATTTTGCCGCTCAACATGCCGGTATCCACGCCGACATAAGGGATGGGCTCGGTGAGCACAAAGGCGCCGCGCCAGGTCTTGCGGTCTTCGCCGGGCTGCGCGGGAGCGGAGAGGCTCTTGTAGTGGCGGACCTGCTCCGGCGTGCCGCGTTCATGGATGGGCGAGAGCGCCAGAGAGCCAGCCAGCGAGGCCGTAGCCGCGCCGCCGTCCACCCAGGCCAGCTCAAAGGCGGCCAGCGACAGCGCCATATTCTTGGGGCCGGAGATGAAGCCGCCCTCTTCCGGATCCATAAAGGCCGCGGTGATGCCGGCGCGGTCAAAGGCCTCCATCATGCTGGCTTTGCCGGGGGTCCATTCGTGGGTGTTGCGCTCGCCGGCGGCCACAAGCTGGGCAACCACGCCACGGGCTACGCCGCGCGTCGATTGGACCAGCATCTGCAAGTCAAAACGGTCGGCAAAGCGCCATTGAATCTGGCGGACCGCGTCGCCGGGAAGTGTAAGCATGGTTTTCGTTTCGGGTAGCGTATCCGTTGCCATTTATGTTGACCTCTATCTGCGGGCTAATTTTCAAGGACCGCAGGCTCCTTAGTATGTGATCTGAATCACTTCCTAGAAGGTTTTCACTCTGCTCATGGGCCTTGTTTCAATTTATTTTAGCTTATTTCCGTTCGGTCTCTGCACGAATCGATGGAGCGGCCAAGGTATTCGCTCGTGCAATCCGATTGCCGAAGAATGAGTGGGACTCGGTAATCAAATCGTGGATCGCGCCGATAAGAGAATTAGTGCGTGTTAATGTTTGCCAAATGGCAAAGACAAAATTCCATGACGATCCATCGCGACAATGCGCACCAAGGTTCAAAGATTGCGCACAAACCATTGAGGGTTCCGCAACCCACTGTGCATGGACTGGCGCAACTTGCAGATAAAAAAAGGGTCACGATCTATGCCGGCGACGTGACCACCAGTGTTGAGCCGGTGGTTCTGCAAACGCTCCTGGGTTCGTGCGTGGCGGTTTGCCTTTGGGATCCAGTGTTGCGCGCAGGCGGCATGAACCACATCCTGTTGCCGGGAGGACGGCTGGACCCGGACAACTCGCGTTATGGGATTAATGCGATGGAACTGCTGATCAATGGCCTGATGAAGCTGGGTTGCGACCGCTACCGGTTGGTCGCCAAGGCCTTTGGCGGCGCCAATGTGCTGGCCGGCTTAAAGCGCCGCTCGACCGGCGACATGAATGTGGCCTTTGTGCGCAAGTTTCTCGCGGACGAAAGGATTCCACTTGTCGCGCAAAGGCTGGGCGGCGTTCACGGCGTGCATGTGCGTTTCTCAACCGACACGGGCGAGGTGCTGGTGCGTGCCGTTGACGGTTCGAAGCTTCCCAGGATCATCCATGACGAAGCGGCCTACCAGCGCAGCCATCGCAAGGAGCTTCACAAGAGCAGCGAAATCACACTGTTTTGAGGAAATTCGGGTAGAGCGGGAATCGATTCTGAGAGCTTGGATCGCCGGCTATTGCATCGAGTCCATGTGCATGCGCATTGAACTGGCTGTATTTTTGGCAAAGGCGAGAGAAGTTTCAATCGAGGGAAACCGGGAGGAAGATGAAGCTCCCAAGGAGCTGACTCGGCGGCTGTGATAGGCGTCACTTGCAAATGCGCAATGTAAGCGATATCAAAGGTACTTGACTGGAAAACTTTCAAGCGAAAAGTGGGTCGCGATCCGGACCGTATTTGTCCAGTTAGGGAGCAGAGCGTATGATGCAAGCAATTCGAGCGGCAGCCATTTTCGTGCTGGCCGTGTTGATGGCGGGAGCTGCCTTTGCGCAGTCGCCCGGAGCAGACACTTACAAAGCCAAGTGCGCGATGTGCCACGGCGCGGACGGACAGGCCGCAACAACGATGGGCAAGAATATGAAGATTCTCTCATTCAAAGCCCCAGAGATGCTCAAGGCCTCGGAGGCGCAGTTTTTCGCCTCGACCAAAAACGGCAAGAACAAGATGCCAGCTTATGCGGGCAAACTGACCGACGCGCAAATCAAGGATGTCATCGCCTTTATTCGCTCGTTGCAAAAGTAACGGCGCTAGAGAAGGTCCGGCGCAGTTTGTGATTGTGGAGTTACAGGCAAGTCCTGCTCGCCTGCGTCTTTAGGGATTTGGGTCGAACGGAGTCTTCATGAAGACTGCATTCTCAGTCGCGCTCCTTGTTGGGTCGCTGCTGTATTTCACTGCGCCACGCTTTGCCGTGGCTGAGACCGATTGCCTTGCCTGCCACGGCGACGCGAGCTTGCAGGACGCCTCGGGCAAGAGCATCGCCGTCGATGGGCACAGCTTCAGCGAAAGTATCCACGGCAGCCTGAAGTGCGGCGACTGCCACGCGACGATCACGGACTACCCGCATCCTGACAAGATCGCGCCGGTTCAATGCGAGAACTGCCATGCCGATCAGGCGGCGGGACTTGTGGGCAGCGTTCATGCCAACCGCGCCGAGCATCCCTGCACCAGTTGCCACGGAGACGCGCACAAGATCTTTCCCAAGGACGATGCGCGCTCGGCCGTATATCCGCTGAATGTGCCGCGCACTTGCGGCAATTGCCACGGGAACGGCGAGATGGCCAAACAGCATGGTCTGCCCAACGTTTATCCGATGTATCTGGATTCGATTCATGGGTTTGCGCTGAGCAAAGAGGGGCTGCTGGTGGCTGCCAACTGCAATAGTTGCCACGGCTCGCATCACATTCTCAGCCACAAGGACCCGCTCAGCCCCACCTACAAGGCGAATATTCCCAAGACCTGCGGCACCTGCCATGCCGGGATCAACGCCAACTATATGAGCGGGGTGCATGGCAAAGCTGTGGCGGCGGGCAACGTGAAGGCTCCGGTCTGCACGGACTGTCACACCGCGCACGCCATTTTGCAGCCGACCGCCGACGCCTTCCGCATGCAATCGACGCCGATCTGCGGCTCCTGCCACAAAGAGAAGCTCTCGACTTACCGGGACACATTCCACTCGCAACTCGGTTCTCTGGGCGGCTACGTGGAGACGGCGCGCTGTTGGGATTGCCACGGAGCCCATGACGTTCTGCCCGCCTCCGATCCCAACTCGCCCGTCAACAAGGCCAATCTGGTGGCCACCTGCGGCAAGTGCCACACCGGAGCCAACATGAGTTTTGTGCAGTATCAGCCGCACGCCAACGCGCGCAACCGCAAGTTGAATCCGGCGCTCTACTTTGTCCGCCTGTTCATGAACCTGCTGCTGGCCGGAACCCTGGGCTTCTTCGTGATCCATACCATCCTGTGGCTGATCCGCGCACGCATTGAACAAATTCGGAAGCACGCCGCCGAAGGAGCAAAAAATGACTGATCTTGAACAAGCCGCGCAGGAAGCCAAAATGAAAGACCACCCTGAAAGCCGTCATTTCATGCGCTTTACGCGGGGACAGCGCTACCTGCACGCCGCTCTTTTTACCAGCTTCCTGGGCCTTGCGGCCACCGGCCTGCCGCTGCGCTTCAGCGAGAGCATCTGGGCGCGCGGATTGGCCAAGGCTGTGGGCGGCTTTGGCGCCATTCTCTTTTTTCACAAGTTCTGCGCACTGGTTCTGACCGTGGCCTTTCTGATCCACGTGCGAGACCTGATCACTCGCGCGGTGGTGCATCGCGAGAAAGGTATCTTCTGGGGGCCAAATTCGATGGTGGCCAACTGGAAGGATGTAAAGGATCTCTTCGGCCATATGCGCTGGTTCCTGGGACTGGGGCCGCGGCCGAAGTTTGACCGTTACGCATATTGGGAAAAGTTCGACTATTGGGCGGTCTTCTGGGGCATGATCGTGATTGGCTTCTCCGGCTATGCGATGTGGTTTGCGCCATTCTTTGCGCATTTTCTGCCCGGCTGGGCCCTCAACGCTGTGCTGGTGATTCACAGCGAGGAAGGATTGCTGGCGATCCTGTTCATCTTTTCCATCCACTTCGTGAACACTCACCTTCGTCCCGACAGTTTTCCTATGGACATGGTGGTCTTCACCGGCGTCGAAAGCGAGGAAGAGTTCAAGCACAAGCGTCCACTGGAGTATGAGCGGCTTAAGGCTCAGGGCAAGCTCGATGCGCGCCTGGCCGAAGCGCCGGGGATCTGGCAGATCAACTTCTCCAAAGTGGTGGGCTTCACAGCTATCTTGATTGGCCTGGTGCTTTTGGTTCTCACATTGACCGCTTATTTCAGGGAGTAGCGAGGCCGATCAATTTTTTTCTGAGCAAATGAATTGAAATGAGATAGCAAAGCCAAGCCGGTGTTTGGCTTGACATTGGCATTCCAGGCACGTAACATGCGGGCGTCTGTCAAATTTCACAAAAAGGTTCGAAGGACGCGAGAGATATGGCGAAGATGAGGCTGTTTTGTTTATTTGGATTGGCTTTTTATGCATTGATCACTGGAGTTGTCCTGATTGCACAAACCGATGATCTGACGGCGATGCAACAGAAGCTCAACACACAATTCAAAGTGACAAAGTTGACCGGCGACGGGATGGACATCCTCGAGGGGGGCGCGGGCGATGTGGTGGAGTTGCACAAGGACGGATTGAAGATGTCCGCCCTGGCGACTCCGGTGATGGAATCCAGCGTCTACAAGGACGGAAAGATAGGCGGAGGAGCGGCCAAGAGAGTGTGGGGCAACCTGGGAGTGGCCATGCTGGAGGGGATGGCGGCTGCAGGGGATAACACAGGTACGGTTGTCATACCCAATGCGATTCCGGGCCATAACGCCGTGGCGGGTGAAAAGGTTTGGGTGGTAGCCGTCACCGCGCAAAAAGACGGGATTAACTTCAAGTTATATACGGATGCAGACCCCCAGGGCATCCGCTATCATGCGAACCTGAAAGTTCTTTATCCCAATAAAAAAGTGATTCCATCCGTGGACGATGCATTGAAGCTGGTTTCTGAGGTGCTGACGGTGGTGCCGCAGGGCGACCAGGGCGAGCAGCCGGCGCCTGAAGGGCCGTATGCGGCTTTCGCGGGCGAGTATCTCATGCCCATGTCAAGGCAGCGTTACTCACTGTTGCCGGATGGTTCATGCACCATCACCACTCCCGGTGTTCCGCAACCGGCTCTATGCCAGTTCACCGTCGAAGGGGATTGGCTGGCAATGACGATAAAGATCGGAGCAAACTACGTCCCTCTCATGAAGATAAAAATACAAGATGGCAGACTCTTTATGAATGGGATGAGCAGTCTTGAGCTGGTTCGGCAAGGCGGCTCGCCAGCGCCCGAACCGGAAGCCGTCGCACCACCCGCCACTCCCGCGCCGGCGCCCATGCAAGAGATAGCGCCCCCACCGCCGCCAGCCGATGCTCCGCCAGCAACCATCGAACTCGGCCAGAGCAAGGATCAAGTCACCGCGGGATTTGGGCAGCCTTTGCGCGTGGCCAAACTGGGCGCCAAGACGATCTTTTACTACAAGGATATGAAGGTGACCTTCACCGATGGAAAAGTCAGCAATGTTGAGTAGGGGATAAAAAGCCGATGCGGAGATTTGCTCTTACAGCGCTGCATCCCGATCCATCTCGCTCGTCAAGCGAAATGAGTAGGAATCCGCAGCGCTGTTTTCGTTCCGCGTCTGTTCTTGTTTTATCTTTTCTCCTCCAGTTTCTATCCGCCCGTGCCCAGCATAAGCTCAAGGATGCCGACTGCCTCGCCTGCCACTCCGACGCAACCCTGACGACCGAGGCCGGCGGCAAGCCGGTCAGCCTCTTTGTCGATCAAGCCAAGCTGAAACATTCCATTCATGGTGGCATGTTTTCCTGCGTCGATTGCCACACGGATGTGAAGAGTCTGATCCACGAGAGCACGCCCAAGAAAGTCCTCTGCGCCCAGTGCCACGCCGACGCGCAGGATGCATATCTCGGCAGCCTGCACTCCAAGGCCATCCGGAACGGCGTGGCGGCGGCCAACTGCCAGGACTGCCACGGCGGCGCGCATGAGATCCTGGGCGCGGATGACCCTCAGTCGCCGGTAACTCACGCAAACATTCCAATCACTTGCGGACGCTGCCATGGGCAAAAGTTTCTGGTTGCATCGAATGGCGAGAGCGCGCAGAGTTTTGTCTCGTATCAGGAGAGCGTGCATGGGATGGCCGTCGAGAAAGGCTCGAAGAAAGCCGCCGTCTGCACCGATTGCCACGGCGCGCATGAGATACTTCCGGCCAACGACTCCAGGTCGCCGATCTCCAAATTCAACGTCCCCGCCACCTGCGGCAAGTGTCACGCGGAAATTGCGAAGACCTTCATGCAGAGTATTCACGGACAGGGAATCGCGCGCGGCAACAGCCTGTCGCCGGTCTGCACCGACTGCCACGGAATCCATTCGATCAAGGCGCATAAAGATCCCAGCTCGCCGGTCTCGGAGCAGAATGTCTCCAAAGATACCTGCGCCCGCTGCCATGAGGGTGTTCGCCTCTCACAAGAGTTTGGCGTGCCGGGTGGCCGCGTGACGAGTTACATGGACAGTTATCACGGACTGGCCACCGAGGGCGGATCGGTGG
Source organism: uncultured Occallatibacter sp. (assembly GCA_964644105.1). Taxonomy (GTDB): domain Bacteria; phylum Acidobacteriota; class Terriglobia; order Terriglobales; family Acidobacteriaceae; genus Telmatobacter. Next base: position 6,571 of record CAZXVX010000082.1, read on the forward strand.
TGGCGGCCAACTGCTCAAGCTGCCACGGCGTGCATAACATCCTGCCTTCCAGCGACCCTCATTCCACCATCAACCGCGCCAATCTGGACGAAACCTGCGGCAAGTGCCACAAGGGAGTTACACAGAAGTTTACCTTGACCAAGGTTCATCTGGAGGGCGTCGGAGCCAGCGACCTGGGGTCGATCGCCACGCGCTGGGTGCGCTGGATCTATCTTGTGCTGATCACGGTCGTGATCGGCGCCATGTTCCTGCACAACGCCATCATCTGGCGCTCGAAGGCCGTGGCGCGCCGCAGAATGCAGAACCCCTTCATGGTGCGCATGACCGTCAATCAGCGCTGGCAGCATCTGATTCTGCTGACAAGCTTCATCATTCTGGTCATCACAGGCTTCGCCCTCAAGTATCCCACCTCGTGGATTGCCGAGCTGCTAGGCAACGGCAACGGCGAGAGGCTGCGCGGTCTGGTTCATCGCATCGCGGGAGTGATCCTGATCGGCGCGGGCTTCTATCACATCTTCTATCTTGTGATCGCCCGCGAAGGCCGGCGGCTGATCCGCGAACTTGCGCCGCGTCCCAGGGATGCCTTCGACGCCTGGGGCACGCTGCGCTACTACCTGGGTTTCAGCAAAGTCAAACCCGGCTTTGGCCGCTTCAGTTATGCGGAGAAGGCCGAGTACTGGGCGCTGGTCTGGGGCACGGCGCTGATGGCCGTGACCGGAATCATGATGTGGGCCAAGGTCTGGGTGGGCAACCTGCTGGCTCGCTGGTGGGTGGACGTGGCTACCTCAATCCATTTCTACGAGGCAATTCTGGCCACTCTGGCCATCCTGGTTTGGCACTTCTACCAGGTCTTTCTCGATCCCGATGTCTACCCCATGAACTGGGCCTGGTGGGATGGCAAGATGCCGGTCGAGCACTATCGCCACGAACACGAGCTGGACGACGAAGCGCTGGCCGAAGCCGAGTCAAATTCTCAATCCAGCTCAAAGCCCGCCGAGGAATAGCTTCGATGCTTGGCGATTGGTTGCAGCCTGATGAAAATTCACAAAGAGGAGCGAAACTATTCTTCGTGCCGAGTGTTTGAATCGAGAAGGGTTGGCAAAGGCGAACCCGCATCCGGCTTGACTTGGGCGGTCAAGCATTTTAAAATCCGGGCGTCTATTGTTTTCTTGAAAGGTGTCAGGAAAGGCGCAGGACATATGGCTAAGGCACGGTTGATTTGTGTCTCGGGGTTGGTCTTCTTTTCATTGGTATCCGGGGTTTTTTTGGCGGCGCAAAGCGGCAGCCCCAGGGGTGACCTGGTCAAGAAACTGAATGAGCAGTTTGTGCCGACCAAGTTTACCGTGGACAAAAGCGATATTGTTACTCAGGGCGCCGTGGTGGTTCTCAAAGAAGATGGACTGTTTCTGTACCCTGCTTCGTTTCCGGTGGCCCCGATCAGTGTACCGAAGGATGGAAAGCTGATACAAATGTTTGCCGACAGGCTCTCGGTGGGCTTGGTCGACGGCCTGAATCGTCCCGGAGGAGCGTCCACTATTCCAATCAAGAAGATGGTCGCCGGCGAAAAGCTATGGGTGCGCCAAATTGATGCGACCATGGATTCGATCACGGTTCAGGTGGTCACCGATCCGTATGCGGATGGGCGCTACTTTGCCACCATCCGATTCGTGATACCCAAGGGCACTGATCCCACCCCGGAGGATGCCGTACAGATGGTTTCAGAGGTTTTGGAGGTTCAAGCGCCGCAGGATCAGGGAACGCCGCCGGCTGTGACTCCAGAACCAACACCGGCGCCGGAACCAGCGCCTGCTCCGGCTCCCGCGTCGAGCCAGCAAATTGCTCCGCCGCCGCCGCCCGATGGGCAACCGCCGACGATTGAATTGGGGCAGACCAAGGATCAGGTACTGGCAAGTTTCGGGCAGCCTCTGCACTTGGCTAACCTGGGCCCCAAGACAATTTTTTTCTACAAGGGAATGAAAGTAACTTTTACCAACGGTAAAGTCAGCAACATTGAGTGAAGCCTTTGTCGATGAACGTGAAACATCGCTTCGTGGCAGCAACGGGACCCCATGCAGAACAAGATCGGTTACGAGCGAGATTTGACAGCGCCTGGGCTTTGATATACATTGCGGGGCAGTCACACATTCCCCCCCAACCCACGAAAGGCAAGCGGCAAATGGCGAAGAGGCAGTGGTTTCTTTCATCAGGATTGGTTGCAATCGCATTGATCTTCAATCTTGCGCTCGCAGCTCAGACGGCGCCGCCCATCGACACGGCAGCGATTCAACAGCAGATTAACTCGCAATTCAAGCTGACGAAATCGACAGCGGATCATACAGACATAGTGATGGCGGGGGATATTGTTCTTTTGCAAAAGGACGGACTGGTCATGAATAGTTCAGTTTGTCCTTATGCGGGTTCAAACACCTACAACGATGGTGTTCTCTCTGCGAATTTGACCAACCGCGCCAAGGACGCCGCGAAGAATGCCGCGAAGAACTATGTGAAGGCTTGGGGCTTGAGTAAATTAGGATTAGGCGGCGGGCCCAACGTTGCCGACGCCTTAAACAATGGCTGCGCCAACCGCAAATTTGTTGCTGGCGAAAAGTTCTGGGTTACCGGGGTCACGGCTAAATCGGACAGCATCCTGGTAAGCACCTTCAGCGACCCATACAACGACGTACGTTTTTATGGAGAGATCAAGTTCCCTTATGTGAAAGGTTCCGTGACGCAGGGAGCCGATTTTCTGAAGTCCGTCGCCGAAGTGTTAACGGTGGTGCAGCCGGAAGGCCAGGCCGATCAAGGCAATCCACCAGCGCAGGACGCCGCGCCTGCTCCAGCGCCCGCTCCGGAAGCCGCTCCGGCGCCCGCTCCAATCCAAGCGATTGCTCCGCCGCCTCCGCCGCCCGACCAGCCGCCACCGGCAATTGATCTGGGCCAGACCAAGGATCAGGTGATTGCCAGCTCCGGGCAGCCTTTGCGGGTAGCCAACCTGGGCGCCAAGACGATCTTTTATTACAAGGATATGAAGGTGACCTTCATGAACGGCAAGGTCAGCAACGTAGAATAACCCGTTTGCGCGGCAAGCTTCGCGCCGCCCGGTTCGCAAAGCAACTTTCCGCTTCGCAAATGAAGCGCTGAACAAGAGTGAAAAGGAAAAGAGGTCAAATGACGATTCAACTTCTCCGCCAAGCCATCCGCACCGGCTCCGCGGTAATGGTTCTTCTCCTGCTCGTGGGATTGGGCAGCGCCATCGCCGGCAGTAAACCATCTGCACCCAAGCCTCCCGCCCCTCGTCCGTCTGCGCCTTCAAGGCCAGCCGGCGGTGGCGGGGCAACCACCCATGGTCCAACCACCGGCGGAGCGACTACACATGGACCAACGACCGGCGGGGCAACCACGCATGGACCGACGACCGGCGGAGCGACCACACATGGTCCAACCACCGGTGGAGCAACTACGCATGGACCGACGACTGGCGGAGCGACCACGCATGGACCGACGACTGGTGGGGCAACTACGCATGGTCCGACGACCGGCGGAGCGACCACGCATGGTCCGACGACTGGTGGAGCGACTACTGGCGGGACACACACGACCACCGGCGGAGCCACAACTGGCGGCTCGCACACGACGCCGACCGGCGGCGGCGGAGCCCATCCTACGAGTGGAGGAGCAGCTGGTTCGCATACTGGACCTACCGGGGGTGGAGCGCATCCAACCAGCGGCGTCGTCAAGGCAACGCCGATCAAGGCTGGTCCCGCGCCCAAGGGCAGCAATGAACACGTGACCAAGAGCGGCAACGCGGTTCGCACTCGCCCCGGAGGCAGGGTGAGCGACGTGCATGACGCCAAGCGGGGGATGGATGTCCATCATGGATTGAATGGCAACCGGAGAGTATCGGTGGAGCGCCGTGACGGCAGCCGTATGGTTGCAGAGCGGGGCCGGCCTGGCTACGTGCAGCGCGGGTACAGCTATCACGGTCACGATTTTGGGCGGAGAGCCTATTTTTACCACGGCCATGAATACAACCGCTTTTACCGCGGCTATGGTTACCGCGGGTTGAGCTTGAACGTCTACGCTCCGGGCTTCTACTTCGCACCTGGATTCTATGGTTGGGCGTATAACCCATGGGCGGCGCCGATTGCCTACGGTTGGGGATGGGGAGCGGCTCCGTGGTACGGGTATTACGGCGGCTACTTTACTCCTTATCCGGTGTACGCCAGCGCCGATTTTTGGCTGACGGACTACATCATTTCGCAAAACCTCCAGGCAGCCTATGCGGCGCACCAGGAGGCCGGCGAAGTGGATGGCACTCCAGAAGCGGCAGGTGGAACGCCGGAACTGACTCCCGATGTGAAACAGGAGATCGCGGACGAAGTGAAGCTGGAGTTGGCTCTGGAGAACTCCGAGGCTAAACAAACGGCGCAGGGCCAGGATGTAGATCCCGGCTCCAGCGGGATTGCGCGCCTGTTGGCCGATGGGCGGCAGCACGTCTTTGTGGCGGGCGATGCCTTGGACCTGGTGGACTCGAATGGCCAGGAGTGCGCGATCAGCGACGGCGATGTTCTGCTGCTGAAGACTCCTCCTCCGGCCGATGCAACCACTGCGGACCTGGTGGTTCTGGCTAGCAAGGGAGGCAAGGAGTGCCAGAAGCTTGATACGGTTTCGGTTCAGTTGACCGACCTGCAGGAGATGCAGAACCAGATGCGGGCGACGGTCGACCAGGGACTGAAGGAGTTGCAGGACAAACAAGGCAAGGGTGGATTGCCTCCTGCGCCGCCCTCGGCGCTGGCTCCGCCAACTCAGACCGAGTACGCCCAGATTGCTCCGCCATCCACTCCTCAGGATGAGGCTGATTTGAAGCAGCAGGACCAGCAAGCCGATCAGGCCGAGCAGGAAGTAACTGCCGATGCGGCGCAAGACAGCGGAGCCCCGGTCAGCGAGGCTCCGGCAGCTCCTGTCTCTGTCGAACTGGGGCAAAGCCTTAACCAAGTGGAGGGTGCGATGGGCGCGCCTCAGCGGGTGGCCAGGCTGGGACCGAAGGTGATCTACTACTACACCAACGGCATGAAGGTGATCTTCATTGACGGCAAGGTGACGGACGTACAGTAAGACACGCAGCAAAACCCGGCCCGTGAGAGAGTTTTACATTCTTTCCCGGGCCATTTTTTTGCCTTAAATGCACCCCGGCCTTTCAGAATCAACGAGGAAGGTTCTTGCCGGGCGGACGTCGCTCAAGAAGCTGGAGCGGTATCTTACCTCTGAAAGATGGCTGTGGCTTGCGCGGCAAGGCAAAGGTTTTCATAACCACACACTGAGTTGCAAGTAACGCATTGTTGGAAGGCCGCAGGGCTTTGGCCAGAGCGGAGCAGGCAATCTCCAGCCCCAAGAGCTTGGACAGATCCTCTCCACCCAAAACCTGATTCACTTCAGCTCTCGACCGTACGCTTCAATTGGCCGCAGGCGGCATAGATGTCGCGGCCGCGGGGCTTGCGGACAAAGGAAGGAATATCGGCGTAAGACAATGTCTTACGGAATGCTTCCACGGCCTCCGGCAGCGGCGTGGAGTAGTCGATCCCAGGGCCTGGATTCCAGGCGATCAGGTTGACCTTGGCGTTGAGGCCCGAGCGCCGGAGCTGGCGTGCCAACTCACGGGCGTGGGAGAGCTGATCGTTGATACCGCCCAGCAGCACGTACTCGAAAGTGATGTGCTCGCGCGGGCGGAGTTGGAGTTGGCGCGCGGCATCGATCACCTCGGCGATGGGCCACTTGCGGTTAATGGGCATGATTTCGCTGCGAATTGCATCGTTGGGCGCGTTGAGGCTGATGGCCAGCCGAGGACGCAATTCCAGCGGCTCCTGGGCAAATCGCAAGATACCGGGAACGATGCCGCTGGTGGAAACCGTCATGCGGCGCGGGCTGAGACCGGACTCGCGCGTGAGCAGGCGCACGGCGGCCATAAAGTTGTCGAAGTTGAGGAATGGCTCGCCCATGCCCATGAAGACCAGATTGACGCGGTCGCGACCGGCTTCTACGGCGTGACGGTCGAGAACAGCCAACACTTGACCGGCGATCTCGCCCGCTGTGAGGTTGCGCAGCAAGTTCAGTTTGGCGGTGAGGCAGAACTGGCAGTTGACGGCGCAGCCGATTTGGCTGGAGACGCAGATCGTCGCGCGGCGGGATCGGTTGGCTTCCCAGCTCCGAAGATCCCCACCGGAGTCACCCGAAGTTGGCGAAGCTTCCGCATCGCTCTCGTCGCCCGATTCGCCGTCGTCGCCTTCGGGCATCCAAACCGTCTCCACGGTCTGGAGCGCTTCACCCTCTCCATGGCACTCCATCAGATAGCGCTCGGTTCCATCGGTCGATTGAAAGACCTGCGCGATGCTTGGCCGGCCCACCTGCCAGCCCTCCGCGGCCAGCCTCTGGCGCAGTGCTTTGGGCAGGGTGGTGATCGAGTCAAGATCGACAACATGTTGACGGTAAATGGCTTCAGTCAGTTGCCGGCCGCGCCAGGCCGGTTCACCTGTCGCCACCATCAAGGCCGCCAGCGCCTCCGCATCGAGACCAAAAAAGTTTTTGCGCAAAGGGGCCTCGGCGCCGGAAGCGGCGGATGCAATCTGTGCAAGCTGGGGATAGTCTTCACGCATGGCTTGGCTCAGGATAGACCATTTTGCTTCTCCGCGCCGCCAATGCGCTTGCCAAAAGCCGCCGGCAGTGGTGCAGGGGCGGGGGATTCGCCCACAAAAAAACTCCCGATCCGCTTCCGGTATCGGGAGTCTTTTGGCATTGAGTGCAGGACGGACTAAGCAATCACCTTGCGGCGTAACATGGCGGCCAAGCCGACGATGCCGCTGCCCAGAAGGTAGAAGCTGCCCGGCTCCGGAGTTGCACTGGGATTGGAAGATGTCAAGTTTTGGAAGACGAAGGTGTCGTCTGCGTAGTTGAGATCGGAGTCATCAAATGTGGCCAGGTCCTCCATGCCGACATAGGTGCCTGCCCCAAACGTGTAACCGTTCAGAACGCCGCCAGCGAAGGAGGTGATGTAGGCGTGATTCACGCTATCCGCGCTATCGGCTGGAATCGAGGAGAGTATGTATCCTGCAGAGGAATTAAGCAGTTCAATCTCCAGCTCATCGCCAGCATTGACGGACAGAAAGTCATCCGATGTTCCGGTGGTGGTGGTCTGATTGTCGAAGACCCAACCGCTGGAAGTATTCTGGGTGACGTCAATCACTTGAACGTAATCCGTGTCACCGGCAGTACCTCCGGAGAGGCTACCGCCCAATATGAATTCGCCAACAATTTCGCCCGTGGACGAGGCTGTCAAAGTAACCGTGGGGGCAACGGTTCCGATGTTGGGGTAGGGGATTTCGCCGGCCCTGGCTTGCGTGGCCATCAGCACAAATACTGCCGCTGCAGGGAGAATGATTTTGCGCATGACACTCCTTTGATTTGTTGTAACTACAGTGGAATCAATGTAGAAGGTAAACTAACCCTCCGTTGATATTTGGCCGGACAAAGAGGGATCACTCGAGGACAGTGCCCTCCCAGAAGGTGTGAACCATCTGAAACCAACCAAATTACTCCAATTTAATGCTGAGATTAGTAAAGCCGAGCCAATAATGATTGTCAACAGATTTTTCAGATTTTAATTTTCCGAGGAAAAAACCACTGGATTTCCGGCGCATTCGATTCCGCTTCCACTGGGTTTTCCTGTCCATTCTGCATACGGGCTGGGAAAAATTCGCTGAGCCATCTCGCCACAGGACGGGCTTTGGCCTACAATCGAAGAACTGATGACCATGACCACGGAAAGAAATTTTCGCCGCACCGTATTGCCGAACGGCCTGATCGTACTGACCGAGCGCATGGAGTTCATGCGTTCCGTGGCCATGGGGGTGTGGATCAAATCCGGTTCGCGTTGCGAGGCAGCGGGTGTGAACGGCATCTCTCACTTTGTCGAGCATATGCTCTTCAAGGGCACGCGCTCCCGCACCGCGCAACACATTGCCCGCGAGATGGACTCCATCGGCGGCAACCTGGACGCCTTCA
>CAZXVX010000083.1:0-14601 GCA_964644105.1 uncultured Occallatibacter sp.
GCCGCGTATCCAGGCACATGGTGGCCATCACCTGCTCCGGGTTGACGCCCAGGCTACCGGCCAGCGAGCCGATCTCATTGGCGAATCCGATCTTGACCGCGTGAAAGGCGTTGCAGGTGTATTTGATCATCTCCGCCGTGCGCAGGGAGACTACAGAAACCTCGCCGGGCAGGCCGTCATAGAGGCGCGCAACTTGGATTGCGGCCTCGTCTGAACTTCCACCGACCACCAGCAGGGATGGTTCCATGAAGTCCTTGACAGCCGTGCCTTCGCGCAGGAATTCAGGGTTGGAGACGATCTCCACATCTTGCCGGTGAGCAAAGACCGTCTCCAACAGGCTCTCGCAGGTTCCGGGAAAGACGGTGCTGCGCACGGTGACGATCAGGCGTTTGGCGCGTGGCCTGAGCAGGCCGGCGATCTCTTCGCAGACTCGGCGCAGATGGCTCAGGTCGATGTTTCCATTCGCCTGAGAGGGCGTACCGACGCAGAGCATGACCACATCCGCCGCGGCCAGCGCTTCGGCATCCAGCACCCCGGCGGTCAGGCGCCCTGCCGCAACATTCTTTTCAATCAGGCTCTCCAGCCCGGCTTCAAAGAATGGCGAACGACCCTTGCGGATAGCTTCAACTTTATTCAGATCGCGGTCCACGCCGAGAACATGATGCCCAATCTCGGAAAAACACGCGGCGCTCACACAGCCCACGTATCCCAATCCCATAACGATTACTTTTTTCTTGTCATTCATGCCGTTCGGCTTGGCCTCATCCGAAGGCAGTTTATCATGAGCTTGCGGGTTCACAGATTTAGACCCATCGCCGAAGAGGCCGCCAGGAGTGAAAACGGGACAGTGAAGATACTTTGGATTTGCCCTTTTTTTCTGCATCCAACCGACCGCGGCGCTCAGATTCGTACGCTGGGCACGCTGAAGGAGCTGCACAAGCGGCATGAGATTCACTTTGCAGCGTTGAATGATCCGCAGAATACCGAAGGCCCACAGCGCAGCTCGGAATACTCGACGCGGCATCTTGTTGTCCAGCACAGCGCGCCGCCCAGGCGTTCCCTGGCGATTCTTCCCCAGCTCATGGCCAGCATCTTTAATCCGGTTCCAATGGCCGTCTCCCGTTATGCCAGCCGCGATCTGCGGCGCAAGATCAGCGCACTGATTGCCGCTGAAGAGTATGATGCCATCGTTTGCGACTTTCTGGCCGCGGCTCCCAATCTGGCCGAACTGCCCCAGGCGGTGCTCTTCCAGCACAATGTGGAGACGACCATCTGGCAACGGCACACCGCGCAGTGTGATTCCATGCTGAAGCGGCTTTTTTTTCAGATGCAGGCCAGCAAGATGGAGACCTATGAGAGAAAGATCTGCCGTGCGGTGAAGCATGTCATCGCCGTCTCGGAGATTGATGCGGCCAGAATGAAGAGCGCTTTTGGCATCGAGTCGGTGACCAGCGTTCCAACCGGGGTGGATGTGGAGTTCTATGCGCCGCCGGATGAATCTCCCGCCATCTCTGATATGGTATTCAGCGGGTCAATGGATTGGCTGCCGAATGTGGATGCAGTGGAGTTTTTTATCTCGGATGTGCTTCCACTGATTCGCGAAAAGCTACCCAACGCCCGCTTTACCATCGCTGGACGCTCGCCCGACGCGCGAGTGCTTCGCTCCGCCGAAGGGGTTGATGGCGTCACGGTGACCGGTAAAGTGGCCGATATGCGTCCCTATCTTTGGGGGTCAAAGCTCTCCATTGTGCCCATCCGCATCGGTGGCGGGACGCGATTGAAGATCTACGAGTGCATGGCGGCCGGCCTTCCTGTCGTCTCGACGACAGTGGGCGCGGAGGGGCTGAGCACGACCGACGGAAGAGATATTCTGCTGGCCGATGATCCCGCTGACCTGGCCGCCGCGTGCGTCCGACTGCTCACCAACGAAGGCGCGCGGCGCGCTATTGCCCGCAATGCGATGGAAATGGTGCGCAGGGATTTTTCCTGGGAGGCGGTCAGCCGCGACTTCGAAAAGATTCTCGAAGCCAATCGGATCGTCCGGCAACCTGCCTCTGAGGTCCAGGCATGAGGATTGCGGTTGTTACGCGTTACTTTCCCAGCTCGGCCGAGCCTTGGCAGGGACGGTCGGCCTATCAGACGCTGCGTTTGCTGGCGCGCAAGGCCGATCTGCGGGTCTTTTACCCGGATGCACAGTATCCCTCGTTGCTGAGACCGCGCACCAAAGGCTATGACCGGCTGGACGCATCCTTCAGCCCGCCCGATGTGCGAGCCAGCTACTACGGCTTTCCCGCGTTGCCCGTGCTTTCCCGGCCGTTGAACGGCTGGCTGGCCGCGCGTACGCTGCTGCCAGCCGTACGCGCCTTTGCTCCCGACCTGATCTTCAGTTGCTTCCTCTATCCCGACGGCTATGCCGCGCTCAAGATTGCCCGATCGCTCCGAGTTCCGGTCGTCGTCCAAAGCATTGGCTCCGACATTAACCGCATCGGCGATCCGGTCTCCAACTGGCTGACGCGCAAGGTGCTGCGTGAAGCCGACTCCATCGTGACTGTCTCCAGCGATCTACGCGCCAAGGCGATTGCCATGGGCGCTGCGCCGCGGACGACGCATGCTGTGATCAATGGTTGCGATCTCGCCGTCTTTCACCCAATGGATCGCTTGGAGGCGCGGCGCAAGCTCGGACTCGATCCCGAGGCAGAGACAGTCGTCTATATCGGGCGCATGGACCTGAAGAAGGGGTTGCGGGAATTGATTGAAGCGGCATCGCTTCTGCACGCGAGCCGCCCCAAGTTGCAGGTGTATCTGATTGGCCATGGGCCGGACCGGCCCCTGCTTGAAAGCGCGATACAAGCGCACCGCGCCGCCGCTTTCATCCACACTTTGCCTGCTTGCGCCTTTGACGATGTGGCCGTCTGGAACACGGCTGCCGACCTGGTCACCTTGCCCAGCTACATGGAAGGCTGCCCAAATGCGGTTTTGGAGGCCCTCGCCTGCGGACGGCCAGTGGTGGCTACAAAGGTTGGCGGAATTCCGGAGATCCTGAGCAATGCTTGCGGAGAGCTTGTGCCGGCGCGAGATGCCGGTGCGCTGGCCAAGGCTCTGGCGTCGGTCCTCGACCGTAGCTGGCAGGCTGAGTTCATTGCCGCGCACGGAAGCAGAAGCTGGGAGTCGGTGGCCGATGAACTGCTGCAACTCTTTCTTCCGCTTGCAGGCAGGCGCAAAGAGGGCAGCGTATGAACCAGTTGCGCAAAGCTGCTCGAATCCTCTTCTGTCTCTTGGCTGCTCTCGGCTTTCTGATGGTTCTGGTTTCCTTTACCCCCATCGTCAACTGGTGGACTAAAGCTTACGCTGGACCGATTTCGCAGCCGAAAGGCGATGTTCTCATCCTGCTGAGCGCCGCCGGGGACAATGAATTTGGCGGCATCTCTTACTCCTCTTACTGGCGTTCTAGACAGGCGCTCTATGCGTGGCAAACCGGCGGCTTTAAGAAGATCGTGATCTGCGGCTACGGCGATCCGGGCATCTTTGACTACCTTCTGGGACAAGGCATTCCCCGCGACGCGTTCATTCTGGAGAGGCGCTCGACCAGCACGCGCGAAAATGCCGTTGAAACGGCGCGCCTGGTTCAAAGCATGCCGGGCAGGAAGGTTCTCCTCACCAGCGATTACCACATGCTGCGCGCGCTCGCCGTCTTCCATTCGCTGAAGATCGATGCCGCGCCGATGGCGGCGCCGGATTTGCTCTATGCGGCCGAGCATTGGCGGGGGCGGTTTCCCGCCTTCGAGACCCTGGTGGCGGAGTCGGCAAAGATTGCCTACTATGAGCTACGCGGTTGGATGTAGGGGGGAGCTGATTACAAAGAAGTTGAAGCTCATTCAGAGGGCGGCGCGCCGGCTGCGCCGCGACCCTGCGCCTCCTGCAGCTTGTAGAGCAGCGAGCGATAGCTGATATTGAGCCACTTGGCTGTCTTGCGCCGGTTCCAACCGTTGGCCTCAAGCACCTTTAGAATGATCTGCCGCTCCAAATCCTGGGTAGCGGATTTTGTGATTTCTTTGAGCGAAACCGGGCTGGCGAGATCAATCTCCGTGTTCAACCGTGCCGGTTGGGAGGAACGAAGCGGAACCAGTTCAGCCGCCAGCTCCTCCTCGCTGCCGATCAGAATATAGCTGCGAATCATGTTCTCCAGTTGGCGAATATTTCCCGGCCAATCGTAACGCAGCATTAGGCGCATCAACTCGCGTGAAAGCGGCTTGGGGGTGCGATGAAAGATTTGTGCGTGACGCTTGAGGAAGTAGTCGATCAGCATAGGCAGATCGGTGGTTCTTTGGCGAAGCGGCGGCAGATCGATGGTGATGGCATTGATGCGAAAGAAAAAATCCAGCCTGAAGCTGCCGTTCTCGGTCTGCTGCCGGAGATCCTGGCTGGCGGCCGAGACCAGGCGAAGATTAACTTTTCGGGCCTCCTGCCCGCCCACCCTCATGAATGTTCCATCCTGAAGCATCTGTAGCAGTTTGGCCTGCACGGAGAGGTCCAGGTCGCCAATCTCATCCAGGAAAAGAGTTCCCATCTGCGCAAGTTCCACACGACCGCGCTTGGTGGCATAAGCCCCGGTGAAGGCGCCTTTTTCATATCCAAAGAGTTCGGACTCAATCAGCGAATGTGGAATCGCCGGACAGGCCACCTTGACCCAGGCGCTCTTCGAGCGATTCGACCACGTATGCAGCAGCTTGGCGAAGATCTCCTTGCCGGTTCCGCTTTCGCCTTGAATCAACACGGGAACGGTGGTTTCGGCAACCCGCTCCAGCTTCTCGCGAGCTGCGGCCATCAGAGGCGACTGCCCGAAGATAACCTCGATCGGAGGCAGTTCGCGCAGTTCGTCTATCTCGTTGGGCCGTGGTTGAGGCATGGCTCTTTCAGGATGGATCCATAGAATTCTATCAATTCTCCTTGCCTGCAACTGGACTTCCAATCTCATTCTGGTGACGAGTAATGCACTCGTTTCATCCACGTAACTCTGTCATTTACGTGGCGGTAATGATGTTTATCTCATTTATTGATTGCTTGCGGCTTTAGATTGTGGTATATGAAAAGAATTGCACATTGTAGCGAAAGAATTACCACTTCCAGTGGTATTATGGTGAGGATGGTGTGTGTTTGCTTTATGCAGGTGGGAGCAGCATTCCCCTGTTTTGCGCTTTGATCCCCAGGCCTGCAAAGAGAAACCCACTGCAATTCTTATCCGGGGCCCTTTTTGTCTACTTGTCCGGTTTGCCGGGTGAGGAAGAACGCTGTTCCTATGCGGTTGAACTGCAACCGAAAGAGCTGGGTTTGTTCGTATGCCATCCAAAGCAAGTATGAAGACGAAAAACAAACGCAATCCTCTCATTGCGGCGCTTGACCCTGATCCCGGGATCTTGAAATATCTGCAGCGCATTCTTGCCGACCGCTTCACCGTGAGTCTATTTACGGAAGCGGCCGAGCTGCTGGAAAGTATGAACGAATCTCATCCTCCCGAGATCATCCTGATGGATTGGCACCTGGATGGGGAGAGCGCCGGTGAGAATGCATTCGACCTGCTGACTAAAATCCTTGCCTCCAACCCCAAGCTTCCCGTAATTCTGTTGGCTTGCTCAGCCGAACTGAACGAGGTGGTGGCGGCCACGCGTATGGGTGCCGCGGAAGTGATCCTGAAGCCATTCAGAAAGGCCGACATCGACCAGGCTGTGGAGCGGTGCCTTCATCATGCGCGTCGGCAGGAGGATCATGGTGAGGAGGAGAGCCAGGAGATTCCGCTGGACGAGAATGTCTCCTTTGTCCGCGCCTGCAAGCGAATGAAGGAGATTGAGTCCCAATGCCGGCTGGTGGCGCGCGCCGACATTCCGGTCCTGATTCTGGGCGAAAGCGGCACTGGCAAGGAAGTGGCCACTCTGTTCATCCACAAGATGTCGGCTCGCAGTCAGCGCGCTTACATGAAGGTGAATTGCGCGGCGATGCCCGCCGACCTGCTGGAGAGCGAATTGTTCGGCTACGAGCCGGGCGCCTTTACCGGGGCAGTCAAAGCCAAGCCAGGCAAGTTTGAAATCTGCAACAATGGCACGATCTTTCTGGATGAGATCGGAGAAATGCCGGCTCCATTGCAGGCCAAGCTGCTGCAGGTCTTGCAGGATGGGAGCTTTTCGCGCCTGGGCAGCCGCACCACCGTCAAGGTGGATGTGCGGGTGATCGCCGCCACCAACATCGACATCAAAGCGGCGATTGCGCAAAAGACCTTCCGCGAGGATCTCTATTATCGTCTGAATGGCTTCACGCTGAAGATGCCTCCGCTGCGCGAGCGCGTGGAGGAGATTCCCATTCTGACCGCACACTTCATGCGCAAAGTGGCCGCCAAATATGAGCGTGAGCCTTTGCCCATTTCTCCGCTGTTCTTGCAGGCGCTTAGCGGTTATTCCTGGCCGGGCAATCTGCGCGAGCTGGAGAATACCATCAAGCGCTACCTGATTCTGAATGATGAACAGGCGATCATCGAAGAGTTGTCTCCACAGTTCAGCACCGATCTTTCCGCGGCGGGCGAGGAGGAAGCGGGAGGCAACGGAAGCTTGAAGCATATGATGCGGAATTTGAAGGATGGCGCCGAATCCGCGGCCATCGCCAAAACACTGGAAGGCACAGGATGGAATCGCAAAGCCGCTGCCAATGAATTGCAAATCAGCTATAAGGCTTTGCTCTACAAGATCAAGCAGTATAATCTGACTCCACCGCAGAGGAGCGTTGCTCCAATCCTGAGAAAGGGATTATGACCGAACCCACGCAAGGCATCGATTCACCCCGCTCGGAGAAGGTGGTGATCCAGTTCGGAGACCGGACACTCAAGGGCTTCCTTGACTCTCCCGCCTGGGATACCGTGGAACAGATGCTGAGCCACGCGCCTCAGGGTTCGCCGAAGAACTTTCGGGTGCGCAGCCTGGAGACAGGAGTTGTCGAGGAGGTTTCAGCCGAACAGATTAAAGCCGTATTCTACGTGAACAGCTTTGCCGGGGACTCGAAGCACGAGATTCTCAACTTCCACTCCCGCGCGCCCATCGTCCACGGAATCTGGATGCGGCTGCAATTTCGCGATGGCGAAGTGATGGAGGGGATTGTTTATAACTCGATCCGCTATCTGGTTGATCCTGGCTTTTTCCTGCTGCCTACCGATCCTGACAGCAATAACCGGCTCGTCTATGTGCGTAAGAGCTGGCTTGCCGACCACCGCGTTCTGGGTATACGCAAACTCTGATCTTGCGTTCAGGCGCAAGCTTCTTCGCGTTGAATCGAATAATGAGTGATCTCGGCTGCAATCCCGGTCATCTGGCGCGAGGTGCAATCGGTGCGGACAACGTGACCCTGACACCGGATGGCGCAGCAGGTGGAGAGGGTGACCTCCGGCGGTAATTCAACTATGAACTCAAAATCCTCGCCAAAAGGCGCTGCGTCGTTCATCTCCAGAAAGAAATAAACACCGCGGTTGCTCAGATCGCGGGTAAAACCGGAGATCTCACGCGTTCCGTCATAAACTGTCAGCGGCGCGTTGATGCCGAAGCGATGCCTCTCTCGCCGGTCATTGACTGAATGTAAATTGCTATTCATGAAATCCCTTCAGCTCTGAACGCCAGGCGACGGTGATGGGCTTTCTTGAAGTAACGCAATCACCGATTACCACAGTTCTGCACATCCGGCAACAATCTTTTTAATGCAATTTAAATGCCAAATAAATAATCCTTAAATCCTTTATTTTTAGAGCATACAAATACCGCTATGCAAAATGGTGCATGATATGTAGGCAGATTATAGTCACTTTTTTCAAATACTCAGACGCTCTGGTCCATACGCTGCCGCCGGCGCATGGGCCAGGATAGTCTAGGATGGCTTCATGACTTCGCTTCTGGAGATTCGCAATTTGCAGATTCATTTTGGCGCGGCTGAGGCCGTGCGCCAGGTGAATCTTTGCCTGGAGGAGGGCGAAGTTCTGGGACTCGTGGGCGAATCGGGATCGGGCAAGAGTGTGACCGCGCTGGCCATTCTGGGGCTGCTGGGCCAATCGGCGCGGGTCTCCGGCCAGATCCTTTGGCGCGGAGCTGGAGCGGACGGACAGAAGGCGGTCGATCTGCTCCACCAGCCCGCGTCCGCGCTGCGCCGACTGCGCGGGCGCGAGATCGCCATGATCTACCAGGAGCCGATGACCGCGCTGAATCCGGTGTTGAGCATTGGCCGGCAGGTGGCCGAAGCCGTTGAGGCGCACCATTCTACATGGACCCGTCGCGAGTCGAAGCGGCGGGCGATTGCCGCCCTCGATGCGGTTGCCATTCCTGAAGCGGCGCAGCGCTACGGAGACTATCCGCATCAGTTCTCCGGCGGGCAGAGGCAGCGGATTCTGATCGCTATGGCCCTCATCAACCAGCCGCGTCTGTTGATTGCCGACGAGCCGACCACGGCGCTGGATGTAACCGTACAGGCCCAGGTGCTCGAACTGCTGCGCCAGTTGCAGCAACAGCACGGGCTGGCCATGCTTTTTATCTCCCATGATTTGGCGGTCGTCGGTCAGGTGGCTGGCCGGGTTGCCGTGCTGCGCGACGGGGAAGTGGTGGAGACTGGCCCAGCGGAGCGCCTGCTGACCCGGCCTGAACACGCCTACACGCGCAGACTGCTGGCGGCTGTGCCCACGCTCAGAACCGACCGGAAGCAACCGCTGGCGAGGATCTCCGGCTCGAATGCGGAAGAATTGCCGGGAGTCTCGTCTTGAGTTGATCGACCTTAAAATAAACAAGCGTGGACCGTGAGGTCCACACTACAGCCATCCGGGAGGACGGCGCTCCAGTTTCATACCACGACTCCCAAAGATTAGCTGTTCCTTAAGAAATCGTGCGGAAGAGCCAATAGAGCGAGCCCGAAAGCAGCGCGGCGGCGGGCAGGGTGCAAACCCAGCCGGCGGCGATGTTGCGCACCGTGGCAAAGCGCAGTCCGCTGCCGTTGGCGGTCATGGTTCCGGCCACGCCCGAGCTGAGGATGTGCGTAGTGCTGACCGGCAGACCCCAGGTGTCGGCGGCGAAGATCGTCCCCATGGCGACCAGTCCGGCGCTGGCGCCCTGTGCATAGGTCAGGTGCTCTTTGCCGATCTTTTCGCCCACCGTAATCACGACGCGCTTCCAGCCGACCATGGTTCCCAGACCCAGGGCGAGTGCTACGGCCACCTTGACCCATCCTGGAATGTAGCGAGTGGAGTTGTCCAGGGTTTTCTTGTAGTGGACAAGAACAGCGCTCTCTGCAGGACTGAATACGGGCTGCTTCTGCTCATTGACCAGGTTACGGTCGTTCTTCTGCAACAGCCGGATGGCTTCGCTGGCCACATACATATCATTGCGAACATTGGTTTGTTCCTGCGCCGGAACGGATTTGAAAACCTTGTAGAGGGCGACTTCGTGGTTCAGATCCTCCACCAGTTCACGCAGCGCCAGAATCGTATCCGGCTGGAGTTGCTTGGTGCGGATGTAGTCGGTCACTTCAGAGCGGGCATCTTCGCCCAGAATCCCGCTCCGGTCCACGTGACGATCCAGAATCAGGCCCGCTTGCTCAGAAGTATGAATAAACTCCTGAACATCGCTGGCGGTTACAGTATGGTTGAGCGCGTAGGCGGTGGGGACTGTGCCGATCAGGATCAGCATGATCAGGCCCATGCCCTTTTGCCCGTCGTTCGAGCCGTGGAAGGAACTGACGCCGATGCAGGTGAGCACCAGAAGTATGCGAATGGGCCACGGTGGAGGCTGATTCTCTTTGGGCGCTTCAAAGAGCACCTCGCCGTGCTTGAGAACGAAGCCGGCCATTACTGCAAGAGATAGGTGAATCACCAGGCCAACGGAAAACAAAGTGAGCAGCAGGCCAAAGGGAGCATCCCACTTTTCAATGGCCAAAATCGGTAGCCACTTGTCAATTCCAAACGGCGAAAAGAGCCATGCGATCAAACTGAGAACGGAACTTCCGACGACTCCAGCTACCAGAATGCGCAGCAAAGCCCAGACGGGCCTTCTATAGTTGGCCTGGTAGATGAAGGCCATTCTGCGCGCCCAATCCGTATCCGTCAACCCTTTGGCCAGCAGCACCAGCAGACCGGCAAAGAGAAAGCCGACCAGCGGCGAGATCAGCAGCGCCTTCAGAACTTTGGTGGCCTGTTCCCAGTCCAGGCCGGAGGTTCCGCTGCGGGCGTGCATCAACTGATTGGCGATGCCCACGCCGATGATGGAACCGACCATGGTGTGCGAACTCGATGCCGGCAGCCCGAACCACCAGGTGCTCAGATTCCAGACAATGGCAGCGATCAGAAGGGCAAAGACCATGGCGAAGCCTGCACCGGAGCTGACCTGAAGAATCAGTTCCACAGGCAGCAGCGTGATGACGGCAAAGGCCACCGTTCCAGAGGAGAACAGCACCCCGACCAGATTGCAAATGCCGGATAAAACGACGGCAACGGTCGGTTCCAGAGAATGGGTGTAAATAACCGTGGCTACAGCATTTGCAGTGTCGTGGAAACCGTTCACGAACTCGAAGCCCAGGGCAATGATCAGGGCCAGGCCCAGCAGCAAATAGGGCCAAATGCTGGTGATGATGACCGAGTCCAGATCCAGCGCAACGTGAAAACCGATGTACCAGAGACCGCCAACCAAAGCCAGCAAAAAGAACGCGACACCAAAACGACTGGGCGCTTTGGTTAGTTTGTGATCAAGCACGGAGCCGCGAGAAGGCAGCGAGTCCACAGTAGTTGCCAGGTCGGCCATTAGATATCACCAATGCGGCCGGAGGAATTCCGGACACGCTTGGGCCTCCCATGAAGGAACGGGACAACACAACTCAATTGGAAATGGAGATCGTATCGCTTGTGGCGGAAGAGAGAAGAGCCGTATAAATTGGCGTCCATAATACCCCAACAACCGCATTTTCGCGCAGTTGTTTGCGTGTCAGGAGGGGAAATTCACCTGACTGAAACAATAGTACACCGGCAGGGGGGGGGCTTGGGAAGGGAGAAAATGGGACGAAGATTGAAGAATGCCGGGAAAAGCGAGGTTTTCGTTACCCTTTGCGCCGGTTAACCGACCGGAACTCGCAGCCTGAGTTGGTGGGAAAAGACCTTTGTACCCACGCTGTATTCAATTTTGCGGGAGGTTTTGCGATGCACACAACCAGCCTGCGCAAAGTCGTCTGATCCGCCATGCGGGAGATTCTGCCCGTTTCACTGTGCCAAACTCCCGTTCGCAACACTGCGAACGGAACAGGAAATTCATACGGCGATATCAGGGAATTCGAATCCCTGTTTACCTGTTCTTTCAGGAGCCGTATTCGGACAAATTCTGGCAACGCTGTTGTTGTTTCGGTGTTCCAATTTCCCGTAGCAAGTTAAGCTTGCGGAGCAGCGCGCTTTCAAGCTTGCGATTTGCTTCCTGCTGTTGCAGTAGTTCTGCTATGCAGGTGGTGAGTCGTTCATCCAGAAGCAACAACTGTTATTAATCTGCCAACAATGCCAACTGATACCGGTCAAGATTTTTCAAAAAATGCACTGCTGGATGTTCACCCATGGAGGTTTTTTGAATAGGATGCAAATTATGGGTAATGATAGTCTCATCATAGAGCGCGTGGCGCCCACCATCCTGATCGGTCGGGGTGAGGTTTTATGCCGAACTGGACTAAAAAAGTCTAAAATGTATGGATTAAAACGTAATGATAAATTTCCCCACCAAGTGCAGAAATCGGAAAACACGGTCGGATGGGTCGAGGCGGGATCGAAGCCTGGATACTGGAACGAGAGGCGCTCCGGTCTGGCCCGCCTGCCAAGAAAGCCAAGATGGCACTGCGACCGGTTCCGATGCCACCACCCCCTGCGCTGCGTAATAATTCAACGCCACAGAATGTGTTACGGCCGCGCCAGCGTCTGTTGAACGAGATCCATGCCTGACTCATTTCACCAATAGTTTCTTGATTGCAAGCAATTCGAGACGGCGCTTTTCAGTCGTCTTTGGATACGCCATCTTGAGATTCCCCAGCGCATCAAGAACGATATGAGCGATGATAAGCCGCGCATTCTCCTTATCGTCAGCGGGAACGATGTACCACGGCGCATGATGGGAGGTTGTCGCCTGAAAGCATTCTTCGTATGCCTTCATGTAGTGTTTCCAGTATTTCCGCTCGTGAATGTCAGAGGCGCTGAACTTCCAGTTCTTGTCTGGTTCATCGATGCGCGCCAGAAACCGCTTTTGTTGCTCTTCAAAAGACAGATGCAGAAATATTTTGACGATTTGCGTGCCATTACGATGAAGGTGCTTTTCCATGCCCGCGATGGATTCATACCGCTGCTCCCAAATGTCCTTCTCGCCGCGCAGTTCATCGGAAAGCTCCTGGCTGCGAAGAATCTCCGGATGCACTCGAACAACCAGCACTTCCTCGTAATAGGAACGGTTGAAGATGCCGATGCGGCCGCGCTCGGGGAGGCGGCAGGTTGAGCGCCAGAGAAAATCATGTGCAAGTTCTTCGGCGCTAGGTTGCTTGAAACTGAATACCTCGCAGCCTTCCGGATTCACTCCGGACATGACGTGACGAATGGCGCCGTCCTTGCCTGCGCCGTCCATGCCTTGAAAGATCAACAGCAACGCATTGCGGTGGGACGCATAGTGAAGCTGCTGCAGCGCGCTCAACTTCTCAATCTGTTGTTGCAGAAGATCTTTATACTGCTTCTTTGTCTTAAAATAGGGGTCGATAATCGTCGGCCACTTGCTGAGATCGACCTTCTTGTCTGCGGATACACGATAGTCTTTTGAATCGATCTTCATCCTGTCCCTCCGGTGTTACGTTATCTTCTTCACGACCGCATAAACAGGCGTGTCTTCTGTTTAGATTCAAGCCAGTCCTGATTTGTCCTTTTCCGCCTGCAACGCGCTCAAAAAGTTCATGAACATTTGTAGCAATTAATCGTGAAACCTTCAATTACAAAGCTTGATCAGATACCTTTGGGTGTGTGATCTATATTCCTTCCATCGTGTGATGCAAATCGATGCAAAAATCGGCCCATGAAATAGACTGGACCCAGCGCGTGAGAACCAGCACCGATCGATTCTGAAGCCAGTCTCCGCTTTTCACATCGAGGTAACCGATGCGCCAGCTCGCCTCATCCATGACAAAACCCTCCAAGATTCCAAACTCTCCGTCGGTTGCCCTTACGTGATAACCCAACATATGTAAGGTGCTGCGAAGATGGAGGTCCTCGGCGGTGTGTACCGGATATTTCATTCCAGTCGGCATGGACGAGATGTCAAACTCTCTTTCTATCCAACTTGCCAGCGGGCCAAAGTAGTCATGCATGGCAATTTCCTGCTGGCGTGAGACCGGCTTTTCCGTATCAACGTCAGGACTGTTGCGCACTTGATCCTTGGTCAAATGAGTGCGACAGCTCTTGTTTGCCCAGTCTGGCTTTTCAAGCGCGGTAATTGGAAGAACCACATGGCGCCGTTTAAGCCAGTTGCCTACGTCCACCACCAGGTAGCGAACCTTCCAGGATTGATCATCGAAGAGAAAAGTGCGCACACTTCCCAATTCGCCATCGGTCGCTACAACGGAAGATCCTGTTACGGCTTTCAGATTGTACAGCATATTCTTCCCTCGCCGGTCGGTGGAATGGTCCGGCATCCATGTTTCCAACCTACCTTACAAAGTATTTTCATGCCCTTTACACCGCAAGCGCGGTTCGGGGTAGCAGTCGGCTTTTTCAAGGATTCACAAGGTCGTTCACTCGGCCTTCGCATGGTCCACCTGATTCTCGCGAGCCTCCCGCTCCGCTTCAAGCCAGTCCTGATCTTGCTGGCTTTCGCCGTGAACGCGCCGTTGGTAAATCTCATAAGCTCGTGTGGCGATCTCGTTAGTATCATCGGCGCGCGCCGCGGGGTGCGGGATCGTCTTCTTAATCGGATCGAAGATACGATATGCGAGCAGCTTCACACGATCATTGATGAGTGCCCAGACCAGAGCATAAGCCCAAACGAATCCCGTCCACTTCCAGCCGAGCGGCGCCATGAATACTCCATAGACGGCGATCAGTGTCGCAATCGCTTGCGTGCCCACGACTGCTATTAGCAGAATCTTCGCCGGGCGTATCGACCAGAATGGCCCGCGTGTACGCGTAAGGAAGATGGTTAAATGCCCAGCCACGGAGAGCTTGAGGTACATCAGTGTCTGGACGGTTAAGCGTTCCATATGGAAGACACGCTCACCCAGATAGAACAAGAGAAACGCAGAGACAACGCCAATCACTCCCAGCACGGTGGAGATGGACAACACAAGCCGCATATTCCACGATTCCGGCTTGTTTCTATATAGGACGTTGTCATAAGCAATCGACAGAATTGCCCCATCATTGAGCAGCGCAATCATCACAATCATGACTGCCGTCACTGGATAGAAATTGAAGACCAGGATGGATAGCGTCATGAAGAACAGCACACGCAGCGTCTCCGCGATGCGATAGATGGCATAGCTGTTCATGCGCTGGAAGATGCGGCGACTCTCTTTAATTGCATCGATGATTACGGA
>CAZXVX010000084.1:0-14528 GCA_964644105.1 uncultured Occallatibacter sp.
AGCAGACGACGATAATCCTCTCTCCCAAGCGGAGGTCATAACCCCAGGAGAAGGCGGCCATGGCTAGAAAGACTCCGATGGGTGTGAGCTCCGAAAGCATGGCGCGACCCCATTGCGGCTTGCTTGCAGAGAGGGGCAGAGAACTGCGGAAGCGCGGAACCAGGCGTGGCACGGCGCGCAGATATTCGCGGTAAGGTTGACCGAGCTGATCACATAAATAGTTCTCTTCGGCAAGCGTCAGTCGCAGCAAAAAGAGCGGCATGGCGATTAGAACAAAGATCGCGCCGGTAACCGGCATCAGGAAGGCCAAGGCTACCGTCATCGCCCACAAACCAATATAGAGCGGATTGCGAACGTAGCGATAAGGCCCGCTGACCACCAGGGTGTCGCCTATCATTTTGCCATGAATCACGGTTGCTGGTCCGAGATAGGCAGCACCCCAAAGCCGAAAGACCAGTCCCTTGGCGGCGATCAGCGCGCCGAGGATAACCACCAGAGCGACAGCCGTGGGATAAGAGACGAGGCCAACTCCCCCGATTTTGAAGATCAGCCACGCCCGCAGCGGGATGCGCGAACCTACGCCCCAGTTGGAAATCCATGGCGACCAAAAGCCTAGCAGCAGGATGGATGCATTGATAAGCATCCGCAGGCGAAATTCAACTTTAGTTGCTTTCATTTATCTCTCCCATTGGCCGGAGTCTATCACTTTATCTGGTTGAATGTACGCAATTGGAAGGGTTAAAGTTCACCAAATTCGTCCAAAATGAGTTTTAATCAAATCCGCGTTCAATGACCCACTGCGCCTGGAAGACCTATTGAAAGGTCGAATCATCTACACTGTCTTCAGCCCGTGACTTCCGCCAACTCCATCACTGATACCATTGCCGCCATCTCGACGCCGCCGGGGCGCGGAGGGATAGGGATTGTGCGCCTGAGCGGTCCAGAGGCCGCATCCATTACCGCGCAGCTCGTTCGGCTGCGACAGCCGCTCGAACATAGCCGTGCTCGTCTGGCCGACGTGTTGGATGAAGGAACTGTCGATAGCATTGATGAAGCACTGGTCACGCTCTTTGCCGCGCCCAACTCGTACACCGCAGAGGATCTGGTCGAGATTGCCGCGCATGGTTCGCCAGTGGTGCTGGATTTACTATTGCGGCGCGCGCTCACGTTGGGCGCGCGACTGGCAGAACCGGGCGAGTTCACCCAGCGAGCTTTTCTGGCCGGCAAGCTGGACCTGACGCAGGCCGAGGCGGTGCGCGACCTGATCGAAGCGCAGACACTCACCCAGGTTCGGCAAGCCGCCAGTCAGATGGGCGGCGCGCTCAGCCGCCGAGTGGCGCCGGTCAAGCAGGCTCTGGTCGAGCTGATTGCCCTGCTCGAAGCCGGCATCGACTTCGCCGAGGACGACGTCGATGTGACCCCGCCGGCGGAGATTACCCGCCGCATAGAGAAAATCAAGTTGCCATTGAACGCGCTGGCAGCATCATTCTCCCGCGGACGCATTGTCCACGACGGGCTGACGCTGGCCATTGTTGGCCGCCCCAATGCCGGCAAGAGCTCGCTCTTCAATCGGCTTATCGAGCGGGACCGCGCCATCGTGGCCGCAACCCCCGGCACCACCCGCGACACGGTGAGCGAGCGCATCTCGCTCGACGGGATTCCCCTGGAGCTGGTGGACACCGCCGGCCTGCGCGAGGCTGCCGAAGAGGTCGAGCAGCTAGGCATTGATCGCAGCCGCGAGGCGTTGGCGGATGCCGCACTGGTGCTCATTGTTCTGGACGCAACAGAGCCTCTCAACGACGAGGAGCGCCGCCTGCTGGTTGCCGTCGAGCACCGGCCAGCCGTGGTTGCAGTGAACAAATGCGATCTGCTTGAAGCTGGTGGTTCGATGATCGAAAGCGCAACCATGCAGGGTGCCCCATCCATGCAGCCCATCGCCACCTCGGCGCTTACCTGCGAAGGTATCCCTGCGCTACGTGAGCGCATCCTGGCGTTGGCCACCGGAGGCGCCGCGGCTGAGCAAGGGATGCTTACCAGCCTGCGCCACCAGCAAGCCATAACCACAGCGCTTGCGGCTCTGGATGAAGTTGCACAGGCAACGGAGGCCGGGATCCCCCACGAGATGCTCCTTCTTGATCTTTATCGTGCCCTTTGGGCGCTGGACTCTCTCACCGGCCAAACCACTTCCGACGACATCCTGAACCTGATCTTTTCCACTTTTTGTATCGGAAAGTGACCCGATTCCTGGGTTTTATTCGACGATTTTGAATTGGGGAACTGCTCTGGGTCAGGGATACAGATGCCAATCGCATCATTGCTACGTCTGTTCACTATAGGTTTTGTGTTCTCTGCACGGCGCGGACGCCGTGGACGCGGCGCAGGTTGAGGACCATGCGGTTGAGATGGCGCACGTCATCCGCTTCTGAGACCAGTTCGACGACCGCTTCGCCGTTTTCGTCCTTTTTAATATCAATGTTGCTGATATTGGAGTTGTCGTCAGAGATGACGGCGATCAGCTCCTTGAGCATTCCGGCGCGGTCATCGCAGGAGATGGTGAACTTGACCGGGTAACGCTGCGGCTTGCCAGTCTTGTCCGCGCGGGACCACTCGACATTGATGCGGCGATCGCTTTCGTAAAGCAGATTCTGCACGTTTGGACAACTGCGCTGATGAACCGCGACACCTTTGCCGCGGGTGACGTAGCCGACAATCTCCTCCCCGCGTATGGGGTTGCAACAGCGGGCGCGATAAACGAGCAGATCGTTCTGGCCTTCCACCTGGAGGGAGTCTGAGCCGGTCAGGTGCAGCTTGCGCACGGCGTCAGTCATGGCGGCTTCGCCCGGTCCACCCTGCTTGATCTCAGGAATGGCTTCGGGTTCAGGGAGATTGGCGCTGCCGGGCACCAGGCGGTTCAATATCTGGCGGGCAGTGTGCTTGCCAAGGCCAAGGGAGGCCAGCAGATCGGACGCCGTTGCCACGCCATATTCATTGGCGATGCGCCCCAGATCCTGGTCGCAGATCTGCGCTTGCGGCACCTTGTATTTGCGGGCTTCGCGCTCCAGCAGCTTGCGGCCAATCTCAACCGCGCGGCGGCGATGGTCCTCGTTCAGCCAGTGCTTGATCTTATTGCGGGCGCGAGGGCTTTTGACAAAGGTGAGCCAGTCGCGGCTGGGTTTGTGATCCTTTTGGGTGACGATTTCAACAATGTCGCCGGTGCGCAACTTGGTGCGCAAGGGAGCCATCCGGCCGTTGATCTTGGCGCCGACGCAGGTATGGCCCACCTCGGTGTGAACGGTATACGCAAAATCGACCGGCGTGCCATCGGCGGGTACCACGACTACCTTCCCTTTGGGGGTAAAAGTGTAGGTCTCGTCCGGGTAAAGGTCCATCTTCAAACTGGAGAGGAACTCGTTGGGATCGGTCATCTCCTTCTGCCACTCGACAAGCTGGCGAATCCAGTTCAGGCGCTCCTCATCGCGGGCGTTCACTACATCGGCGCCGGCCTTGTACTTCCAATGCGCGGCGATGCCCTCCTCGGCGATGCGGTGCATCTCTTCGGTGCGAATCTGCACTTCGAATTGATGGCCGCTGGGACTCATCACCGTGGTGTGGAGAGACTGGTAGCGGTTGGCGCGAGGCATGGCGATAAAGTCTTTGATGCGTCCCGGAACCGGCCGCCATAGGGTATGAATCAGGCCGAAGACCGCATAACAAGCGCCCACGTCCTGCGTAATCACGCGAATGGCCAGGAAGTCGTAGACCTGATCGAAGGAGATTTTGGAGCGTTGCTGCTTCTGAAAGATCGAGTAAATGCGCTTGATGCGCCACTCGACGCGTGCCTCGATATTGTTTTCGCGCAGTTGCTCGGAGAGGGTGTCTTCGACAGCGCGGAGAAACTGCTCGCCGTCGATGCGGCGGCTTTCGACGGCTGCCGAGACCTGTTCGTAACTGACCGGGTCGGTGTAGCGGAAGGCCAGGTCTTCAAGTTCGCCGCGCACTTTGCCCATGCCCAGGCGATGCGCCAGCGGGGCATAAATGTCCATAGTCTCGCGGGCGATGGCCTCGCGCCGCTCCGGCTTGAGGTGCTCCAGCGTGCGCATATTGTGCAGCCGGTCGGCCAGCTTGATCAGCACGACACGCACATCGGAGACCATGGCCAGCAACATCTTGCGGACGTTTTCCGCTTGACGGTCCTCGCGATTGGCAAACTCGATCTTGTCGATATTGGTGACGCCCTCGACAATCCGGGCGACCTGAGGGCCGAAGCCTGCCTCAATCTCTTCATTGGTAGCGGGCGTGTCTTCAACCGAATCGTGCAGCAGGCCGGCGGAGATGGAGGTCGCGTCCATGCGCATCTCGGCGAGGATTTCAGCGACTTCGAGAGGATGGACGATGTACGGCTCGCCCGAGGCGCGCATCTGCCCTTCATGGTGATGGACGCAGAACTCCCAGGCTTTGCGAATCAGATGGAGGTCTTCGCTTGGGCGATTGGCGTGGACTTTCTTGAGGAGAGCCTCGACACGCTTTTCGATGGCAAGTTTCTCAGCGGCCTGCAGATGGGAATCGCGCACCACAGACTGCACCTTTCCCGTGGGAAACTGAGGCGCGTCGCGCATCTCTACCGGATCAATTTGCCGGACTGTCGCCATGCTTCATTATAGGCCGGTTGCGTTGCTTGTGCATCCATACGGTGGTCACAATTGGAGAACGAACAAGTTAGGGAAGAATCCCAGGCCGTAAAAACGAGACCTGGGATCTTCGGGAATCGAATCTTACCGGAACAGCGAATACAGGAGCAATGCTGCTATTCCACCGAACCAGACGATGTACCAAATCATGAATGGACGGCTTCTCCACAACCACGATCCGCGACCGATCGGCGTGGCAAAGCTGCCCGCTGGGCGCAGATCGCGGCCTACGGTTGCTGCCAGCCTCATTCCGCTGAAGACCAACAGCATCATATATGCGAAGACGGCAAGAAATGCTCCTCCGGTGAGCCACTTCACAATCGGAAGCAAGGCAGGCGAACAGGTGCGCCCCAGTGCGATCCCAAAAAGCAGGACCACGCAGCCCCAGCTCCACGCGGTTAATTGGTTTATGCCGATGCGCCTCAAGGCATCCTGGTATCTGTAATGCTCTTCGGCGCGCTCGGCTGGAAGCGGGACGCTGGCGCGAACGAGCAGAATTTTGGCCGGAAGAACCAGAGCAGTCCAGGTCAATTGGAGCATGGGCAGCCAATCGATAGGCATGCCATTGTTACGCAGTAAAAGCCACCAACTAACGGCGATGAATCCAGCCCAGAGGGCTTCGAAGGGCCAAGAGATATAGTCGCTCAGTCGGCGGGATTCAAGCGTGAAGGCTATCGCCCTGACCGGCGGATTGGCTCCGAGTTTGTGGCGCGTCCAAAGCTGAAAAAGCTGCATGGCTACCAGATAGAAAATCGCCCAAAACCCGCAGAGGGGAATCAAATCCCATCTTCGGATCGCGACGCAAACGCCAAAGAAAACAGCCAGGACAAGATGCACAACGACCAGTAAAGTGCGATAGCTTTTCAGCCAGGTCTTTCCCGGTCCACCATAGAAGCCCGCAGGAACCTCGATTCCGAGAAAATAGCCCGGACCATTGCGGAGCGGCTGGCGCCAGAGATACTTTACCAAGGCGTAGAGGATCGTCAAAAAGATCAGAAGGGCGGAGCCGAGCATCAATTCAAATTCTGTAGGCGCATTCATTGAGCGTCTCCTTTCTCTGTGTTGCTGGAGCGAGTCTGTTGCAAGAGCGTGAGTTCATGGCGGACGGCGGCTTCGATCTCCTGATGAGCCAAGCCGCTGAGGACCAACTGGGTGAGAGCCGTGCGCAGGGGTTGATAGAGGTCAGCCTCGTCCACGCGGCGAGGCATGCGCGACGCGATCACCGCGCCGGCTCCGTGACGGACGGTGACAAAGCCCTCGTCCTGGAGCTGGCGGTAAGCAACCGCGACGGTGTTCAGATTGACGCCCAAGTCGCCCGCAACCTGCCGGACCGAGGGCAACGTCATGCCCTCGCGGAGGCTGCCGCCCGCAATCAGGGATTTGATGCCATCCGTGATCTGCTGGTAGATCGGGCGTTTGTCGTTGACTTGCAGAGTAAGAAACATGATCCCTCCTACTGTCTACTGTATGTATACTTCATACAGTTAATATTGTCAGTGGTTGAGGAAATATTCTTTGGGATTCGAGGAAGCCATAATATATTCAAATATTTAGTTGAATTTATTTCGCTGATTTAGAAAAGATTTTCAGCTCTGGGATGTTGTAGAAGAAGGAGCGATCGTAAAATAACCAGGAACAAATATGCCCTATATATACACAATTTTGTCTTGGATGAATTGGAGACCATGAGATTCAACCCGGTGTCCTTTTCTGATTCATATTCCCGGATATCCTTGCACATGATTGCATCTGTAATAGGGGCTCAATTTTCTGGTGATTCTGATCGCCGCTGCATCTCTCGATCTTCCATTTGACCATAGTCAGATGACCATGGTCTGGAGTAGACTGAGAATGCCTGGAGGTGACCGATGCAGACGATTGCGGCAGGAGAGTTCAAGACCAAGTGCCTTGGGGTGATGGCCGAGGTGAATTCGACCGGGCGTCCAGTGCTGGTCACCAAGCGCGGCCAACCGTTCGTGCGGGTCTTGCCCGTGGAAGAGCCGGCAGTGAAGGAGAGTCCAGAGTCGATCTTTGGATTCATGCAGGGAAGGGGAACAATAAACGAAGATATTCTATCCTCTGAATTCTCCGATGAAGAGTGGGAGAAGTTAGCGGATGAACGGTGGGAGCGAGCTGAACGAGGAATTGCGCAGTGATCTTGCTTGATACTCATGTTGTGATCTGGCTTGCATTTACCCCCGATAAGATATCCCGTCCAGCAGCGGACACTATCAGGAAAGCCGAGTTTTTCAGGGAGGTTATGGGGATTTCTGCCATAACGCTCTACGAAATAGTGCGAGCGATTCGCCGCGGACGAATCGAGCCATCGGTGCCAGAACAGATTTTTATTGATCGCATCCGCAACCGGTTCAAAGTACTGCCTGTCTCCGATTCAATTGCTGTCTGCGCTGCGCAACTCCTGGCGCCATTTCACGGCGATCCGATGGACCGGATCATAGCCGCAACGGCAATCGTGGAAGACTGCGTCCTCATTACGCAGGATGATCGAATCCGCCAGGCAAAGGTTTGCAAGGTTGTCTGGTAGCGGAGCTATCGCAGCTTGCCGCGTACTTCGGGACGCACCAGATAAAAGAAGAAAACCAGGTTGAGCAGGCCTTGCACCAGTGCTGGTCCTTGATGCGAGTTGAAAAAGATCCACAAGTCGTAGGCGGAGAGCAGGAAGACCGCGCCGAGAGCCATTGCCCAAGCCCAGCGAAGAAGCAGAATCAAGCCGGCGCTGGAGGCGATTAGGGCGGAGGCAAAGATCAGAAAGAGAAGCGGATAATGCCGTCCAGAGACTACGCCAAAGATGATGACGCCCGCCAGAATGAGCAGGTAGAGACTGATGGCCGCCAAGCCAGGCAGGGGCAGGCGTTCGTGGATGGACGGATTCTTCAGCGCGGAGGGCACTTCAGCGGATTGTGTCTTCGGGGTAATTTCGTCGGTCATAGCGTATGCAGGTAGGCGAGCAGATCGCTGAGCTGGTCGTCGTTGAGTTGTGTGGCGGGCATATTCAGGCGTCCGCGCTGGATGACTTGCGTCAGCCGCTCGTCGGTGGGCGGCGCGCCGGATGGCATGGACCTGACCTTGGTGAGGGCCTGGAGGCCGGGCCCGTTGAGCGGGCGCGTGGTGGTGGGGTGGTGGCACTTGGCGCACTTCTGGTGGAAGACCTGTGCTCCGCGTGCCTCTTCAATAGTCCAAAGCGCCTCGGGCTTGGAAGGCGGCAGCGAACGGCAGCCACCGAGCGCCGCGGCGACGGCAGCGGCCAGAGCAAGCGCGGGAGTCAAGAGAGTCAAGTTGGCGGCGAGGAAGCGAATGTGCATCTGGCTTTGATGATACAGGCTTGCGCGTAAAATCGGCCTCAATGTCACGCCGAGTAGGATTGAACTGTAATCTTTTGTGGCACGCTGAGAGGTATGACTATGATCTCCCGTTTGGAAACCGGATGGCGGCTGCGCACCCGGACGATGGAGCTGGGGCGTCGAACGCTGGTGATGGGCGTGGTCAACGTGACGCCGGACTCGTTCAGCGACGGCGGGGCTTTTTTCGACCCTGAGGCAGCCGTCGCCCATGGGCTTCAGTTGCTCGATGAGGGGGCTGACATTCTGGACTTGGGAGCGGAGAGCACACGGCCAGGATCGCGGGCGGGCGGCGAGTCTCCCGCAGTGAGCGCGGAAGAGGAGCAGGCGCGGTTGCTGCCGGTGCTGGAAGGGATTCTCAAGGCTCGGCCCGGTGCAGTGATTTCGGTGGATACGTACAAGGCGGCAACAGCGCGGGCTGCGCTGCTGGCCGGAGCGGAGATTGTTAACGATGTAAGCGGCTTCAAGTGGGATGCGGCGATGGCCGAGGTTTGCGCAGAGTTCCGGGCGGGCGTGGTGCTGATGCACACGCGCGGACGGCCTGAGGAGTGGCGCACGCAGACGCCGCTGAGGCCGGAGCAACTGCTTGAGTCGGTGCTGGGTGAACTTGCCGCGAGTCAGGCAATCGCCGAAGCTGCGGGGGTTCAGCCGAATGCAATTGTCCTTGATCCGGGCTACGGCTTCGGCAAGCGCTTTGGGGAGAATTATGCGCTGCTGGCGCATCAGGGGGAGTTGCTCAAGCTGGGCAGGCCGCTGCTGGTCGGGGTTTCGCGCAAATCCTTTTTGGGACGCACGCTGGCGCCGTTGCATGGCGGAGCGGATGCGCCGGTGGATGCGCGTGAGACGGCCAGCTTGGCGGCGCTCGTGGCGGCGATCTTGCATGGTGCTTCGATTGTGCGGGTTCATGTGGTGCGCGCGGCGATAGAGGCGGCGCGGATCGCTGATGCCGTGCTGGAGGGCGGGACAGAGTTTAATGAGCATCGGCTATGATAGATAGTTCCGATCATGATTGACTCCCACCCATCGCAGAGAGCGCGATGGATGGGGCACAGAAATTCTGGATTCGTGAAAGTGTTTCAGGAGGTTTTTATGGCGCAAGACGCAGGCAGCGTGACTGTGAAGTGGGCGGTGATTCTCGCGCGCATCGTGGGATTTTTTGTTTATGTATCGGCATTTTTTCTACCTGCAGTTCGGGAGGTTACAACCGGAGATGACGCTCCCGAAGTTCTTCGCGGTTCCCGTTGCGCGTGGGTTACGCTGGTTAATTCTTTCAGCCATGAACTTTGGCATTCCCAGAATTTTTTGGCGATCCTGAGCGGCTGGATCAATCCGCTGATTGTTCTGTACTTGATTGTCCTGCTCATTCCCGGATTGAAATGGCTGCGAAGGATTCTAGCGGCTCTGATTGTTCTTTTTATCGTGGCAACCTGGGTCTTCTTTTACATATATCCGCTGGTTCCCCTGGTGGGCCATTTCCTTTGGATTGCGGGAATTCTACTGATTCTGGCCGGGGAGCTGCGGCGGCCAGCCCCAAAGATTTGAGCGCCGAGCTTTACCGAAGGCGAGCGCAACGATACAATTTGAAAGGCAGGCCGAAGTAGCTCAGTTGGTAGAGCAGCTGATTCGTAATCAGCAGGTCATCGGTTCAAGTCCGATCTTCGGCTCCATTTTTTATCATCCCAAGAGATTGCAAAAGCCGATGGCCTCTCGATCCTGAGAGGCCATCGGCTTTTCAAGTTTGACGGGACGGGCTAGCCGACCTTGAAGGCGCCCACCAGACCCGTAAGTTCGTTGGCCAGCTTGGAGAGCTGCTGGCAGGCGGTAACCGCCTGGTTGGAACTGGTCGCCGTCTGCTGGATGATTCCAGCGATCTCGTTGACGTTGACGCTCACCGATTGGGTTGAATAGGACTGCTCGGTGGCGGCGGCGGCAATCTGGGTAACCATTTTCTGCACGGACTCAGAGCCGTGAATGATACTGTTGAGAGCCTCGCCGGCCGAACGCGCGGAGTCAACGCCGCTCTGCACGTGTCCCATGCTGGCGCGCATGGCCTCGACGGCCTCACTGGTTCCGATTTGAATGGCGCGTACGGTCTGGTCGATCTCCTTGGTGGCTTCGCTGGTGCGCTCGGCCAGGCGCCTGACCTCGCCCGCGACCACAGTAAAGCCCCGGCCATGTTCGCCGGCCCTCGCGGCCTCGATGGATGCGTTCAGGGCCAGGAGGTTGGTCTGTCCGGCGATCTCGTTGATGACGTTAATGATTCTGCCGATG
Source organism: uncultured Occallatibacter sp. (assembly GCA_964644105.1). Taxonomy (GTDB): domain Bacteria; phylum Acidobacteriota; class Terriglobia; order Terriglobales; family Acidobacteriaceae; genus Telmatobacter. The sequence goes on from CAZXVX010000084.1 coordinate 10,319, forward strand.
GCGTCGGAAGAGCGGCCGAGATCCTCGATCTTGGAGGAGGTCTCCTGATTGGATTCAAGCAATTGCTGGATCGTGTTCACAGTGCTCTGCACGGTTTGGCCGCCGGTGTGTGCGCTCTCTTCGGCTTTGCGGGCGTCGACGGCGGCGCTTTGCGTGGTCTGGCTGATCTCGTGGACCGAAGTGGAGATTTCGCTCATGGTCGCGCTGATGCGCGCAGCCTGCTCCTGCTGCTGAGTGGCTTGGCTGGCGGTTTCAGCCGCGGTAGCAGCCAGCTCAGTTGCAGCTTGGCCTAGCGTGTCCGCATGTTCGGAGACCTGGCGAATGATGTTTTCCACTCTTTCGATGAAGACATTGAACCAATTGCCAACCTCATCGATCTCGTTGCTTCCTTTGACCTCAACGCGCTGGGTCAGGTCACCTTCGCCCTCGGCAATGTCCTGAAGGCGCAGGGCGAGCGAATGGAGCGGCAAGACCACCTTGGAATGCACGATCCACCAGGCTGCAGCACAACTCAGCACGGCGAAGACGAGCATAATCAGCCCGGTCAGCCGACTGCGGACGGAAGCTGCATCCACCTCGTCCAGTTGCTGCTGAAAGCTGACGGCAATGGCTTTGTCGAAGGCGGCCATGGCCTCGGTCAAAGCCTTATTGTCCTTGCCCAGCGCACCCACCTGGGCCATCAGATCATCGCTGGGACCGGCGGTGGCAGCCAGAATGGCGCCATAGGTGTCGTGGTCGCGGGAGCGAATGGAGGCGAACTGGGCCAGCAAAGCATCTGCCTGCTGGCTCAACTCAGACGAAGAGGCGAGAGCCTGTTTCACTTCATCGAGCGCGTTAGCCGTGGCCTCTGCATCCTTTTCTCCGTTTTGCAGGGCCTTGGTATCCTGCAGCACCACGGCGTCTCCGTAGTGCTTTTTCATCCGCTCGAAGGCAGCCTCGGCCTCTGACATTTTGAGTGCAGCGGGAAAAAGGGAAGAGGATAGCCTCCGCATCCGGCTGTGCGTGGAGGTGGCGGAAAACTGCACCATCGCCAACAACAGCAGATAGCCGCCTACCAACACCGCCAAAATGCTCAGAATACTCGTCTTGATCTTTGTGTCTTTGAACATGGCGATCACCTAACCGTCAGCACTTTGACGCCCTCGTGCGATGTTGCTTTGCCGATGTAGCCAATGGCGCCCGAATTGTGAGCGACGAAATCCACGACTGCTGCGTCGGAGTCGAGGGATTTCGGCATCGAGGCTTGGCCGGAGAAGACAAGACTGCGCCAACCGGCGCGGAATGCGGTGTCGTTCTTGCCGATATAGTTTCGCAGAAACTCCTCATGAATGGCCCCGGCCTTGAGCAGGACGGGGACGGCATTGCCTCCGCCGGGTAGCGCCGAGGACGCGCCGGTGAAGAGGTCGCGCAGATCGCTTTCGCTGATTTCGGCCGCCTTGACGCTAGGATTGGCGATAACAATCACCTGGGACTGTGCGTGGACAGCAAAGATCGACGCGGCAGCCAGGAGCAAGGATGGGAACAAAAACTTTTTCATTGCAACTCTCCTTTCGTCCGCGGTTAGAAGCTCACGCCGATTTTCAACACGGTCAGCTTGAAGTTGGTGGTTGTTCCATTGGGATTCATCAATGCGTCGATATTCAAGGCTGTTCCCTGGATGAAGTGTTGTTCGGCCTTGGCATAGAGGAATGAATTAAAGTCGTAGCGTCCGGTCATCGCCCAATCCTTTGAGTAACGCCATGGCCTTAACGAAGATTGATGATCGATTAGATTGCTGTCGTAGACACCTGCCGTCAACTTGCTAGAGACTTTGTAGCTGAACATTCCGTACCAGGAACGCTGATCGGTCGTATCAACCTGACTGATCGGCCCGGTCAAAACACTGGTCAAATTAATAGGAACTGTGGCCGGAAGCCGGTCGTGCTCGGCGGCAAACATGATTTTGTCCTTCTCATATTTGCCAAAGAAGTTGTACATATTCAAGGGATCAATGGTAAAGGTTCCTGTCAGCGGAATGCTCATGCCTTGAACACTGTATGAACTGGTGATTGGGGCGCTCCATTTTTCGTCCTTTGCATCCGAGGCGCCAATCATCAGACCTGTGAGGGGTGTCTTCCAATGCAATGCTCCGCCTATAGTTACACCGCTGATGCCGTTTGGAAGGTTGATGCCGCTTTCTGTGAGACCAAGAAAATAGCCGTCGTTGCCAGTCATTACTCGTTCTCCGCCGAAGCCGCGATACTCCAGCTTTCCCAGCTTGGAGCCTAACTTCAAAGTGCCATACACCACTCCGCCATCATGGGTCAGCAAGGAGTTGCGGCTTTCCAGGGGATAAACGCTTTGCGGCAACAGCACCCAGATAAAGCCTGGGTCAATATCCTGAATTTCATTGAAGAGACCGGTGGGAGTTTTGACCTTGCTGAAGCGCACGCCAAATTTGTCATTGGCCTTGTAATCGGCCAAGACCCAGTCGAGCGTGATGGCGTTCCCCAGATTTCCCAGCAAGGAATAGCGCGCTTGCACGCCGACCCGAAGCTTTGGATAGGGCTGCGCAGTCACGTTCATCACGGCCTCGGTCCACGTCGGCGATCCATTGCTGGAATCTGTAGTGAACAGATTGATTTCGCTTGAATACAGAAACCCCTGTGTTGCGTAACCGTGAATCTAAATGTTCAGGTCCTCCAGGCTCTGCGCTGACGCAGGAATTGCACACAGGATTAGTGCGAAAGCCTCTATTGCGACTCGATTCATCGTTTTTCCCTTTCTTGGAACTGGCGGTTCAAACCAAGCACTCGGCAAACGAGCAGCGCCATGAAGAGTCGCATTCGCCTCGGAAATCAACTACGCGATCGGCTGCCTTTAACGCAACTTTATGTAGGGCATTCAAAAAGAATGTAGGGCATTCAAAGAGAGGATAAGAAACCTGCAATTAAGTGCGGAAATACCTGTTTGCGGAAACGGCTCCAATTCGGAATTTCATGGAAGAAATTAAGTGCCAACGAGGCCGGAAATCTCCGTTCTCGATTTGCCGATACAGAGCGAGGGTTTACCATCGTTGCGTGGCGTCAATTTGCAACGGGATTCTGTTGTTTTGAACTGCTGTGACTGCCGTCACATACGGCTATTTGGACCGTGTTAGTCTAGTAAGCGATTCCGAGGGTTTCAATGGGTACGATCTCGTCTTTTCCCGCTGTCGATCCAATTCCTATTCCAGCGCCGATCTGGCTGGTGAAACTGCTGCATATCGTCACGCTGTCCTTGCATTTTGTGGCCGTGGAGATGCTGCTGGGCGGCTTGCTACTGGCGGTTGTGCTAAGCCTCTACCATAGCTCGGCGCTGGCTACGGTCACCGCGCGCGCGCTGGCTCGGCGGCTGACGGTGGTGATGACGTTTGTGATCAACCTGGCCGTGCCGCCGCTGCTCTTTACCCAAGTGCTTTATGGACGCGCCATCTATACCAGCACGGTGTTGATCGGCGTCTATTGGATCTCTATCCTCGGCCTGCTCACGCTGACTTACTGGCTGCTTTACCGTTTTACCGGGCGACTGGAGGCGAATAAATCGGCCTGGTGGGTGGGGCTGAGCGCGTGGCTGCTGGCGGGCTGCATTGCACGGCTGCTCTCCACTGAGATGACGCTGATGCTGCGTCCGGAGAAGTGGAAAGAGATGTATGCGGCCTCAGGCGCTGGCATCTTTCTGCCCCCGCATGACCCGACGCTGGAGCCGCGCTGGCTGATGATGATGGCTGGCGGGCTGTTCATCGGTGGGCTTTGGCTGCTCTATCTGGCCGGGCGCTCGACCTTCACCGCCGATCAGAAAAGTTATATCGCAGGACTAGGCGGCAAGGTGGCCGCAGGCTTCGGCGTGGTGTATCTGGCGGCTGGATTGTGGGCGAATAGCGTACAGCCAGCCGCAGTGGCCGAGGGTTTTGCCGGACACTCGGCGCTTCCCTTCTACAAGTATTTCGGTCTGGCCGGGTATGGTTGGCTGGCGCTGGTGGCGGTGGCGATTCTGCTGGCCTTGGTGGCCGGCATTGGCAAGCTCTCAAGCGGCTTGATCAGTTGGGCGGCAGTGCTGCTGGCCGTGCTGATCGAGATCATGTTCACCGTCTACCGCGATGGCGTGCGCGATCTGACGCTGCTCAGCAAAGGTTATAACGTCTGGGATCGCGCGGTTGAAACCAACTGGTGGGTGGTGGGCCTGTTTCTGG
>CAZXVX010000085.1:0-14289 GCA_964644105.1 uncultured Occallatibacter sp.
CTAAGGGACTGAGGGACTGAGGGGCTGAGGGACTAAGGGACTGAGGGACTGAGGGGCTGAGGGACTAAGGGACTGAGGGACTGAGGGGCTGAGGGACTAAGGGACTGAGGGACTGAGGGGCTGAGGGACTAAGGGACTGAGGGACTGAGGGACTGAGTTAACAGGGAGAATTCCCGTAGTTAACAGAAGTGCCAAAAATACCATTAGAAAATTAAAATTCTGTGGAAAATTCTCCATTCCGAGCGTACACTCTAGATAATTTTTCTGTAGCAATTTTTTCGACTGCCAATCCGGTCACTCTCGATCGATGGAATCATGAGCAAACGGGTATGTGGATGAACTGTGTCATGAGCTGGTTCATGTTCGGCAAATGCCTGTTCTGCAATTGAAAGGGCATGAGGTTAATTGAACGCACTACGGGCCATGAAAGGTCGAAATGCGCATTCAAGCTGAAGCGAATCTATCGGCCTTGATCGAGAGCACCGAAGACTTGATCTGGTCTGTGGACCCGTGCCTGCGGCTGATTAACTTTAATAGCGCATTCAAAAGACACTTTGTGCTGAACTTTGGCGGGCCGGTAGCTCCGGGGATGGGGCTGCGGGAGCTGATTCCGCCGGAGCGCGCGGTCGTTTGGCCTCCACTGTATGAACGAGCGCTGAAGGGCGAGAAATTCCGGGCAGAGATTACGCTGGTGGATCAACGGATTCTTGATCTTTCTTTCAGCCCCATTCTGGTGGATGGAAAGACAACGGGAGTCTCCGTCTTTGGCAAGGATGTTACGGAGGCCAGGGCAGCAGAGAAGAGGTACAAGGATATTTTTGAAGGAGCGCTGGAGGGCTTCTTTCAAACGAGCCCGGAAGGCGGGCTGCTCATCACCAATCGCGCAATGGCCAGAATGCTGGACTACGAATCGCCGGCGGAGATGATGGCCTGCATCACCGATACGGCTCACCAGCTATGGGTGGACGAGGAAGAGCGCATCCGGGTGATCCGGCAGATTGAAGAAAACCGATTCATCCAGGATTACGAATGCCGGTTCAAGCGCAAGGACGGCGCTCCCATTTGGGTGCTGCTCAACTGCCGCTGTGTGCGCAATGCCTTGGGGCAGGTGGTTCTTTTTGAAGGATCGATCCAGGATATTACCAAACGCAGGCGAGCCGAGGATGAGCTGAAGAAGGCGGAGGCGAATCTTTCGGCGCTGATCGAGAGCACGCATGATCTGATCTGGGCGGTGGATCTGGAGTATCGCAAGGTGGTTTTCAACCGGGCGCTGAAAAAGAACCTTGAGGAGAATTTTGGATCCAGGGTTGAGCCGGGGATGCGTGCCGAAGAAACTCTTCCTCCGGAGCGGGCGGCGCTGTGGAAGCCGCTCTATGACCGCGCCTTGCACGAAGGCCCTTACCGGACGGAGTATTCGCTGGTTGATGGGCGCACCCTTGAACTCTCTCTGAATCCGATCCTGGTCGATGGCAAAGCGGTTGGCGTCTCGGTCTTCGGCAAGGACATCACCGAGCGTTTGCGGTCGGAGGCGCAACTGCGGGAGAGCGAAGCCCGCTTCCGCAATCTATTCGAGCAGAATGGCTCGGTGATGATTCTGGTTGCGCCCGAAAGCGGGCTGATTGTCGCCGCCAATCTGGCTGCCTCAAGGTTTTACGGCTACAGCCGGGAAGAACTGACCGGCATGAATGTTGACCAAATCAACACGCTGCCCGCCGAGGAGATTGCCCGTGAGAGGCAAAAGGCGCTCAGCGAAGAACGCAACTTTTTCAGCTTCCGGCATCGTCTGGCCTCGGGCGAATTGCGCGATGTCGAAGTGTATTCCTCGCCGGTGGAGGCGGTGGGCAGACGGCTGCTCTTTTCCATTGTGCATGACGTGACCGAGCGGGAGCAGGCCCAAATTGAGCTGCGCGAGAGCCGCGACTTTCTCATCGAGGCGCAGCGGATCGGCGATCTGGGCTGCTATGTGCTGGACTTTTCGAGCGGCTTCTGGTCGAGCACGCCGCAGTTGGATGAGGTCTTCGGCATCGGTGCTGGTTATGAGCGCAGCGTGGCGGGATGGGCGGAACTGGTGCATCCGGATGATCGCGCGAGGATGACCGAGTACTTTGAGAATGAGGTCTGCGGAACGGGCAAGGACTTCGACAAGGAATATCGCATTGAGCGCGTATCGGACAGGGCCGAGCGCTGGGTGCACGGCATGGGCCGGCTGGAGTTTGACGCGGAGGGCCGCCCGGCAAAGATGCGGGGCATCATCCGCGACATCACCGAGCACAAGCAGACCGAGATCGCCGTCGAGGAGCGCGAGAAGCTCTTCCGCGCGATCACCGAAAGCTCGCCGCTGGCTTATGCGATTACTTCCAGCAAACAAGAAGAGCGGATCGATTATTTGAACCCGTCCTTCATTCGGCTCTTCGGCTATGCGCGGGAGGAGCTTCCGACGGTGGCCGATTGGTGGGCGCGCGCTTACCCTGATCCGGAGTACGGCGCTTGGGTGATGACGGAGTGGCAGCGCAAGATCCCCCGCTCCTTTGCTTCGGACAGCGCCATGGAGCCGATTGAGACGGAGGTTGTCTGCAAGGATGGATCGAAGAAGAATGTGTTGTGGGGCTTTGTAAGAATCGGGGAGCTCAACCTGGCTTACGGGCTGGACATCACCGAGCAGAAGCGGGCCACGCAGGCCTTGCGCGAGAGCGAGACGCGCTATCGCACCGTCTTCCAGACCAGCATCGACGCCATTTCCATCACTTGCCAGAAGGAGGGAAGGATTGTTGACGTCAATCAGGAATACCTGCGCATGTTTGGATTTGAGCGGGAGGAGCTGATTGGGCGCACCACACGGGAAATCAATGTGTGGACGGACCTCGCGGACCGGTTGAAGCTGGTTGAGGCTTTGAAGAATCAACCTTTCATTCGAGAGATGGAGTTCTTGCTTCAGAAGAAGAGCGGGGAAAAGTTCTGGGTTTCGGTTTCAGGGTCGCAGTTGGATTTGGATGGCGTTCCCTGCTACATGATCGTGCTGCGGGATACGACCGCCAGCCGGGCGGTGGCGATGGCGCTGCGCGACAGCGAAGAGCGCTATCGGGCGACCTTTGAGCAGGCTCCGGTGGGGATTATTCATACCGCGCTTGATGGCCGTTTCCTGCGCTGCAATGAGCGCTTCGCGGAGATCACCGGCTACCGGCGCGAAGAGATCCTTGACCTGAGCTTCCAGCAAATTACCGCGCCGGAATTTCTTGAGGCGGCTCTGCAGGCAAGAGATCAATTGCTGACCCAGAAGTCGGGCATCATCCGCATCGAGAAGCAATATATTCGCAAGGATGGCAGCCGGGTGTGGGTACGGCTTTCACTGACGCCGCGCACCGACCGCAAAGGGCGCGTTGCCTACTACATCGTCATTGTCGAGGATATTCAGGCGCGCAAGGACTCTGAAGCCAGGCTGGCCGAGGCCGCTGATGCGCTCAAGAAGAGCGAGCTGCGCTACCGCATGGCCTTCCAGACCAGCATTGACGCCATCAACATCAATCGCTCGAGCGACGGGCTTTTCGTTGACTGCAACCAGGCCTTCCTGAATATTTTGGGCTATGAGCGCGAGGAAGTGATTGGCAAGAGTTCAGTGGAATTGAATATCTGGGCCGATCTGCGGGACCGCCAGGCGATGGTGGAGTTGATCCGGCAGAACTCGCAGTGCCGCGGCTTGGAGGTGCAATTCAAACGGAAGACGGGGGAGACTGTCTGGGGCGAGATGTCGGCTTCGTTGATTGAAATTGACGGCGCGGAGTGCATACTGACCGTTACCCGGGATATCTCGCATGAAAAGATTACCGAGACGACGATTCGCAATCTGGCCTTTTATGATTCACTCACCTGCCTGCCCAACCGGCGCTATCTGGCCGAGAAGCTCAGTCAGATTCTGGTTGCCGGGCCTGTGAGCCATTCGCGCGCGCTGCTGTTTGTGGAGCTGGATCACTTCAAAACGCTGAACGAAACGCTGGGCCATCTTACCGGTGATTTGCTGCTGAAAGAGATTGCGCAGCGCATCAGCGCCTGTGGGGGCGAAACGGATATCGTCTGCCGGCTGGGCGGTGATGAATTTGGAATGATGCTGGATGATCTGAGCGAATCGGTGGAGGAGGCGGCGGCCCAGGCGCAGGATGTGGGCGAGAGGATTCGCTCATCCATTGGCGCCCCCTGCCTGCTGGATGGGCGGGAGTGCATTACGACGGCGAGCATTGGATGCACCGTCTTCGGCAGCGGACCGCAGAGCACGGATGAGTTGATGCAGGAGGCGGACATTGCGCTCTATCAGGCCAAGCTGGCCGGGCGCAACAGCCTGCGCTTCTTTTCGCCGGCCTTGCAGTCGGCGGTGAATGCGCGAGCCACGCTCGAGGAAGATTTGCGGCAGGCGATCAAGGGCCAGCAATTTCTGTTGTACTATCAGCCGCAGGTGCTGCGAGGGCGTTTGATCGGCGCCGAGGCGTTGATCCGCTGGGAGCATCCCAGAAACGGCATGGTGCCGCCGGACGAATTCATTCCGCTGGCCGAGGAGACGGGATTGATTCTGCCGGTGGGCGAGTGGGTTCTGGATGCGGCCTGCCGGCAGATTGCCGCGTGGGCAAACCGCAAGGAGGCCGCGCATCTGACGGTTGCGGTGAATATCAGCGCCCTTCAGTTCAGGCAGTTGGGCTTTGTGGAGACGGTGCTCGAGGCGCTCAAGCGCACCGGAGCCAACCCAAAGAATCTGAAACTCGAGCTGACCGAAAGCATGCTGGTAGAAAACATTGAAGACGTAATCAGCAAGATGACCGTACTGAAGGCGCACGGCATCAGCTTCTCGCTGGATGACTTTGGCACGGGCTACTCTTCGCTGGCTTACCTGAAGCGGCTGCCGCTGGATCAGTTGAAGATTGACCGGGCCTTTGTGCGCGACATGCTGGTGGACATGACCAGCGGGGCGATTGCCCAGACGGTGATTTCACTGGGCCGCGCCATGGGCCTGTCGGTGATAGCCGAGGGCGTGGAGAATGAGGAACAGCGGGGCTTTTTGGCCGGGCTGGGCTGTCACGCCTTCCAGGGAATGCTCTTCAGCCCGCCGCTTCCGCTCGAAGAGTTCGAGGCGTATCTTTGAATTTCCTCAATTTCTAATGATGAATTCTTGTAATGATTACATTGCCGCAGCCGATATTCTGCACAGGATCCTCCGGGATCTTGAGGAAAGAAGCGGCTATGCGCACTCCCGCGGAAGCCAATCTGCTGGCATTGATTGATAGCACCGAAGATATGTGGGGTTCAGTGGACCTGAACTACCGCATGGTGGTCTTTAACAAGAACTTCGAGCGCTACATTCAAAAAACTTTGGGCGTAAAGATTGAAGTCGGCATGAACCCGGCTGATCTGCTATCGCCGGAGCGCGCCGCCATGTGGCCGCTCATCTATCAGCGCGCATTGACGCATGGCGCCTTTCGCACCGAGCATACCTTGCTGGACAACCGCATCTATGAGATGGCCGTGCATCCCGTATTGACGGACGGCAAGATTACCGGCGTCTCTGTTTACGGCCGGGACATTACGGATCGCAAGCATATGGAGCTGCAGGTGAAGGACAGCGAGGAGCGTTTCCGCGCGACCTTCGAGCAGGCGGCAATCGGCATTGTGCACACTTCCTTTGATGGCCGCTGGCTGCGTTGCAATAGGAAATTCACAGAGATCACAGGCTACGCTCAGGCAGAGATTGAAGGCGTTAATTTCCAGCAGATCACCCACCCCGAGGAGCGCGCCCTGAGCGCCGATGCGCTGCAGGAGCTGACCAGCGGCAGAGTGGAAACGATCGACTTTGAAAAGCGCTACCGGCACAAGGACGGTCACTGGATCTGGGTGGAATTGAACGTCTCCATTCAGCGCGACGGCCAAGGTGAACCGCTGCATTTCATCTGCTTTGCCGAGGACATTACCGAGCGCAAAAAGTCGGAGGAGGTTCTGCGGGCGATGACCCATACGCTGCAATCCAGCGAGCGGCGTTATCGCACCGTATTCCAGACCTGCCTGGATTGCTTTTCCATCATTCGCGTTGAAGACAGTGTGTATATCGACGTGAATCAGGCATTCGTGGATGTGACGGGCTATTCGCGGGAAGAGGTGATCGGGCGCAGCACGGACGAGGTGAATATCTGGGTGGATCATCGGGAGCGGAATGAATTGCTGCGCCAGTTGCAGAGCAATCCCGTATGCCGGAATTTTGAAGCCCTGTTCAGGAAGAAGAATGGCCAGACGCTGGTGGGCAGGATTGCCGTAACGGTGATTGATCTGGACGGCCAGCCCTGCTACTTCGCACTGGTGCGGGATGTCTCCGAGGCCAAGGCGGCCGAGGAGAGCCTGCTGGCCGCCAGCGAGGCACTGCGGTTGACCGAGGAACGTTATCGCGTGGCCTTTGAAACCAGCCTCGATGCCATCAGCATCACCCGGCTGAGCGACTCCGTCTTTGTGGATGTGAACAGCGCTTTTCTGAATTATCTGGGTCTGCCGCGGGAACAAGTGATTGACCGCAGCACCCTGGATCTGGGCCTGTTTACTAATCTGGAAGACCGCAATCGCCTGCTTGAAAAGATTCGCAGGGAAGGAAGATGCAAGAGCATGGTGTTTCAATTCAGAAACATCAACGGCTCGCTCTTCTGGGGTCAGTTATCTGCCACACTCATCGAAATCAACGGAAGCTCATGTCTGCTCACCATTATTCGCGACATCACCACGGAGAAAGATGCGGCTGAGCGATTGGCGGCCTCCAATGAATCCATGCGCCTCAGCGAGGAGCGCTACCACACCGTCTTCCAGACCAGCCTGGACGGCATCACCATCAGCCGCATGAGCGATGGGCATTACATCGATGTGAACAAATCCTTCGAGGATCTGATGGGCTATTCGCGCGAGGAGCTGATCGGGAGAACCTCCAAAGAGGTTGGCATCTGGGTTGACCCGGAAGATCGCGAGAAGGTAATCGATGAGATTCGAAAGAATTCGACCGTGCGCGATTTCGATATTCGTTATAAGAGAAAAAACGGAGAGATTCTTTGGAGTCTGACTTCTTCCACTTTGATTGAAATTGATGGCGTTCACTGCTTGCTCAGCATGGTGCGGGATATCTCCGAGGCCAAGGCCGCCCGGGAGAAGATTGAAGATCTGGCCAATTATGATCCGCTGACGCGGCTTCCCAATCGCCAGCTCTTGCTGGACCGGCTGCATGCGGCCCTGGCGAATACCACGCGCAGCAATCGCAAATGCGCGCTGCTTCTGGTGGATATTGACAGCGTGAAAACGCTGAATGAAACCATGGGGCACCATACCGGAGACTTGCTTTTGCAGGAGGTGGCGCGGCGCCTGACGAGCAGCGTCCGCGAGGTCGATCTAGTGGCCCGATTCGGCGGCGATGAATTTATTGTGATGCTGGAAGATCTGAACGAGTTAGCAGAGCACGCCGCCGAGCAAGCGAGAATTGTGGGCGAAAAACTGCTTCTGCTGCTGGCCCAGCCCTATCTGCTGAATGGCCACGAATGTCTCAGTTCATGCTGCATGGGGATTACGATTCTGGGCGAAGGAGCGGGGGATTGCAACGCAGCGCTGCAGCAGGTGGACATTGCCTTGGGCCAGGCCAAGCTAGCGGGGCGGAACACTCTGCGACTTTTTACCCCGGACCTGCAGGCGGCTATCTCGGAGCGCGCCACACTGGAAGAAGATCTGCGCCTGGCGATCCGCGAAAAGCAGTTTGTCCTGTACTATCAGCCGCAGGTCAACCGCGGGCAGATCGTGGGCTCGGAGGCTCTGGTTCGCTGGATGCATCCGCAGCGCGGGTTGCTGGCCCCCGGCGCTTTCATCGGCCTGGCCGAAGAAACCGGCATGATCCTCGATCTAGGCAGTTGGGTGCTGGAGGATGCCTGCGAACAGATTGCCCTCTGGGCCAGAAGGCCGGAGACGGCAAGCCTGACTGTCGCCGTCAATATCAGCGCATTGCAGTTCCGCCAGGCCGAGTTCGAGCAGCAGGTTCTGGCCGCGCTGCGCCGCACCGGCGCCAATCCAAGAAACCTCAAGCTGGAGCTGACCGAAAGCATGCTGGTGGATAACATCGAGGAGGTTATCCACAAGATGACCTGCCTGCGCTCGCACGAGATCACCTTCTCGCTGGACGACTTCGGCACGGGCTACTCCTCGCTTACGTATCTGAAGCGGCTGCCTCTCAACCAGTTGAAGATTGATCGATCGTTTGTCAAAGATATTTTGACCGACGCATCCAGCGGAGCCATCGCCGAGACCATCATTTCGCTGGGCAAGGCGATGGGGATGCCGGTGATCGCCGAAGGCGTTGAGATCGAAGAGCAGCGAGTGTATCTGGCCCGGCTGGGCTGCCATGCCTTTCAGGGCTACCTGACCAGCCGTCCGCTGCCGCTGCATGAGTTTGAAAGACTGCTGGACGCCCTCCGCAAGATTCCCGTCCACTATGAAGAGTAAAAGCTAAACTGCGGAAGCCGCCTCGCTTCCGGTCTCCGTCTCTTCTTCATCCAGCATCATGCTCGACTGATGGCGCAGATCGGCGCCGCGAATCCAGAAGATCACATCGGTGGCGATATTGGTGGCGTGGTCGGCGATCCGCTCCAGATTCTTGGCCACCAGCAGCGCGCGCATCGCCTGCTGCGTATAGCGCGGCTGCTCCTCGATAAACTTGAGCAGGTCGTCATGGGCGCGATGGTTCATGCGGTCGATCTCGTCGTCCATCTCGCGCACCTGCTCGGCCAGTTGCACGTCGCCGTCGAGCATCGATTGCACCGCCGAGCGAATCATGTGCCCGGCGAACTCGCCCATCGCCGCAAAATCCACCGGCAGATCCACCGGCTCGAGCTTCATCATCTCTTTGGTGCGGCGAGCGATGCCCATGGCCTGATCGCCAATCCGCTCCAGGTCGCTGTTGATCTTGATGGCCGCAAGGGTAAAGCGCAGGTCGCCGGCCAGCGGCTGCTCCTTGGCCATCAGATCGTAGGCCATCTCATCCAGCTCGCGCTGCGCGCTGTTGATCGCCCGCTCATTCTGCTTGACGTACTTGCAGAGCTTCTTGTCGCGCTGCAGATAAGCATCGACCGCCGAATCGACCGACAGCTTTGATAAAGCCGCCATGGCCAGCAGCTTGTCCTTGAGTTCGGCCAGTTGAATCTGAAAGTGAATGCGCGGCAAAACAGTTCTCCCTCTATCGATTGTGCATCATCGAATGTTAACAGAAGAAGAATTTGCGCGCCGCGCGGCGGATGGCGTCCCATGATCCGCAACAGGGTGTAGCGGTGGCCTTGTGGCCGTAAGAATCCCTTGACAAGGTAAACAAATTTGTGTACTATTCATAAATGAACAGCGCCGAGTTCCAGAGGTGGTTGAAGAGCAAGGGCGCCAAGTTTGACCGTTCGCGCGGCAAAGGTTCCCATATGTACGTCACTCTGAACGGCAAAACCACCGTGATGCCCACTCACAGCGCAGAGATGCGCACCGGCACGGTCGAGAGCATCAAACGCCAACTTGGCCTGAAGGGAGAAAAGTGATGTTGCAATATGCAGCTAAATTAACTCCAGGCCTTCCAGAAGAGGGTGGATACACTGTGACCTTTCGTGATGTGCCCGAAGCGATTACCGAGGGCGAGACGCTGGAAGATGCTCTCAGGTACGCTGCCGAAGCATTGGAATTGGCGCTGGAGCATTACCTGGACGAGCGCCGCATGAGTCCAGCTCCCACGCCGAAGCAGGAGGGGGAATACCTGATCGCATTGCCCGCGAGCCTCTCGCTAAAGTGCGCCCTGCTCAATGAAATGATTCTCCAGGATGTGCGTCCGGCGGAGCTGGCAAGGCGCTTGAAGACGAGCAAGCAGGAGGTCAATCGCCTGACCACGCTCACACACGCCACCAAGGTTGACCGCATCGCCGATGCCTTCCATGCGCTGGGCAAGGAGCTTATTATCAAGGTCGCATGATACAAGGCATTGCGCGTTCAGACGTTGTCGCCGGCATTGTTCCCGGTATCCAAAAGCCGAACCTGAAACATCCGGCGCACAAACTACACACGTGTCATTCCATGGCTTGTTGAATCAAGCGCTTCGAGTAGAATTTATCTGCATCTAATCCACTTTCTAGGACTGGATCACTCGATATGACACAGACCATCGCCGCTGAAATAACCAGGAAACAGCTCAACCGGAAGCTCATCTTAGCCTCTCCGTTGATTCTTACCGCAACCAACTACTTGACCGCGCGCCTTGGGGTGCATTTCTTCGGTCAATGGGCCTGGGTGCCCTTTCAAATCGGATATTGGTTGGTGATTACCTTGTTGATCCGCTACAGTGGCGGCTGGAAGGTTGTCCTCGAGGCTTATAAGCGCCCAACAGGATGGGGATGGTGGATTCCATGCATTGTGATTGGCTTGATTCCCTTGCCCATTCTTCTGCATTATCGCGGACTAATTCATCAGCCTCTACTCATTGCCAGTTGGCTCATCATTGCCGTGGTCAATCCTTTCTTTGAAGAGAGCTATTGGCGCGGAGTTTTCGGAGATGTTACTGAAAAATGGCCAACCTTCCTGGCTTGCCTTTACCCTACCTTCTTTTTTGCCTGCGGACATCCTCTCGGCCTGGGCGTTTTTTCGATTGGATGCCGCAGAGCGGATATGTTGATTTCGCTGTTTGTCATGGGCTTTGTCTGGAGTTATATCTATCGCAAAACCCGCAGCTTGCGGGCCGTAACTTTTTCGCACAATCTCATTGATCTTTTCAATATGAGCGTGTGGGTTTATATGAATATATTGATCCCGAAAAATGGCTTCTAGGCTGTATGCGGCGTGAAAGCATTTTATAAGTATATCTGCTGGGAGCGATTGATGTGGAATCCCATCTCCGGACTTATCTGATGGGATTCCACGCAGCCGGAGAGTCTAGGTCGAATAATCCGCGTTGATGCTGACGTAGTCGTGGGTCAGGTCGGTGGTCCAGAAGATGCAGGAGCCGCTGCCGACGTGCAGGTCGATGGTGATGACGAACTCGCGCTGGGCAATGTAGTCGTGCGCGGCCTTCTCGTCGAACTCGGCTGCACGCCCGCCGTTGCGGCAGATCCAAAGCTCGCCGAAGCGAATCTCGAAGCGCTCGGGGTTGATCTCCGCGCCGGAGTAGCCGAGCGCCGCCGCCAGCCTTCCCCAGTTGGGATCGCCGCCCGACCAGGCCGTCTTGACCAGCGGCGAATGGGCAATGGCCTTGGCCACTTTGAGCGCATCGGCGTCGCTGGCCGCGCCCTCGATGTGCAGCTCGACGACGTGCGAGATGCCTTCGCCGTCGCCTACCACCTGGCGCGCCAGCGAGGTGCAAACCTGCTGGATGGCCGCGCCGAAGGCCGCGTTGCCCGCGCCCACCACGGCCCCGCTCGCGCCGGAAGCCAGCAGCAGAACCGTGTCGTTGGTCGAGGTGTCGCCGTCGACCGAGATGCGATTGAAGCTCGTTTCGATGGCCGGTTGCAGATAGCTGTCCAGCAGCGCGGGCTCGACCTCGGCGTCGGTCAGAATGTAGACCAGCATGGTGGCGTGCGGGATTAGCTGCGGATGAATCATCCCCGCGCCTTTGCAGAAGGCGGCGATGCGCACTTCACTGCCCTCGATCTCGAGCCGCGCAAAGGCCGTCTTCTCGACCGTGTCGGTGGTCATAATGGCCTGCGCCGCCTGCTGGAAGTGGTCGAATTCAGCGCCGAGATCGCCGGCCAGTGCGGGAAGAATGGCGACAATCTTTTCTGCCGCCAGCGGAACGCCGATGACGCCGGTGGAGGAGGGAAAGACCTGTTGCGGCGGGCAACCAAACTCTTCGGCGATGGCGTAGCAGGTTCGGCGCGCGGCGTCCATTCCAGCCTCGCCGGCGGCGCAGTTGGCGTTGCCGGCGTTGATGGCCACGGCGCGCACTTTGCCGCCGGTCATCTTCAAATGGATTTTGTCCACGATCAGCGGCGCGGCGGTGACGCGGTTGGCGGTGAAGGCAGCGGCGGCGCTGGCGGGCGCGTCGGCCAGAATCAGCGCAAAGTCGGTGCGGCCGCTGGCCTTCAGCCCAGCCTTGGCAGCGCCAAAGCGGAAGCCGCGCGGAATGACGAATTGGGATGCTTCGCTCATATCGGTCATGTATAGGATTTGAGGTTCAACCCATTTAATCTAACAGGTGAGGGGTGGAATGTCCGAAAGCCAGAGCGAATTTCTTGAGCTGCGCCAAGTGAACGTCGCGCGCGGCGAGCGCGTGGTGCTGCATAACATCAACCTGACGATCCGCGCCGGCGAGCACGTGGCCATCCTTGGCCCCAACGGGTGCGGCAAATCCACGCTGATCCTCGCCATGAGCTGCCAGCTATACCCTATCGTCGAGCCGGGAATGCAGGCGCGCATCTTTGGCCGCGAGCGCTGGGATGTGACCGAGCTGCGCAAGCACTTTGGCGTGGTGGCGGCTGGGCTGGCCGGCGAGCTTCCGGGCGAGCGGACAGCCAGCACCACCGGCCTGGACGCGGTGATCGCCGGCTTCTTTTCCGCCTCTACGCTCTGGCCCAACCTGCACGTCACCGCGGAGATGCGGGCGCGAGCGGTTGAGGCGCTCCAGCGCATCGAGGCGCTGCACCTGGCCGAGCGGCTGGTGGGTGAGATGTCGGCCGGCGAAAAACGGCGCATTCTGATTGCCAGGGCACTGGTCCATCGCCCCCGGCAACTGCTGCTGGATGAGCCTTCCAATGCTCTTGATTTGGCCGCCCAGCGCGAGCTGCGCGAGACGCTGCGAAGGCTTGCCCAGGAGGGCACGGGCCTGGTGCTGGTGACGCATCACCTGGGCGACATTCTGCCGGAGATTGAGCGCGTGATTTTGATGCGCGACGGGCGCATTGTGGCTGACGGCGAGCGGCGGGAGCTGCTGACCGAAGAGCGACTGAGCGAGCTCTTCCGCGCGCCGGTGCGCATTGGACGCGATAGTGAGTGGCTGCATAGTTGGTGACAACAGTTGTCAGTTGTCAGTTTTCAGTTTTCAGTTGTCAGTTGTCAGTGGTCAGTCGTCAGTTATCAGTTATCAGTGGACAGTTGACAGTGGTCTGTGGTCTGTGTTGTCACCCACCAACTTTGGCGGGTGCCCCAGGTCCGGATCTTCGGACCTGGGAGGCTACGAACCCAATCAACGTTTTCCTATCTACTGACCCCTGATCACTGCACCAGAGTCGTGATGCTCTCAGCGGGAAGGATGACCGTAGCCGCATTGCTGGTCACGCTGACAGGGCTCAGCATAGCCAATCCGCCGTTGGCTGTGGTTTGATACGGCGTCAGCGAAGAGACTGACTGATTCTGAATGGTGATGGGAACCGCCTCGGCTGAGCTGTTGGAGTTGATGGCCACAATCACCGCGTGACCTCCGCCCGTATACGCCGACAAATAAATGCCGGAGCTGGGGGTTGCCGTGGCGTTGACGCGATAATAGCCCGGACGGACAAAGCGCGAGTACTGCGCCAGCGCGTAGCCAAAGTAGTTGGTATTGTTGTTGGTGTCAATCAGCGGAACGCTGGCTGAAGTGGCGTCGCTCGACCCCCACCAGACATAGGCGTTGTACTGGCCTACGGTCATCGAGTTGTGAACCTCTTCGGCTAATGCGATGGCATCCCCGATCGCCGGAGTACTTCCCGAGGCGGTATTCAGGTAGTGCTCGGTCATCCAAACGTCTTTGCCTTTGTTCACGGCATTGTTGTAGTAGTAGATTGGGCCGCCATAGATGTGGCCGCCGATGATGGCGATGTGGTTCACGGCATTCACATCATCCAGCGCTGGATCGGACATGGCCGAGTAAAAGCCGAACGACTCCGGCATCATCAGCTTGGTGGTCAGCACCGACGAGTTCTGCGCCACCCACGTATCCATCTGCGCCGCCGTCCATAGACACGACTCGTAGCAACCCGCTCCTGTACCCGTGCCATTGTCACTCGCGGGGCAGGGATTCCAATCCGGCTCGTTCTGCATGGAGATGGCATACAGATTCACGCCCAGGCTGGAGGCGTATTTGACGTAAGCCTCCAGATACGCGGCATAGTCGGCGTAGCTTGATGTGCTCAGACTGCCCTCGTTGACGCTGCCGTTGGTCTTCATGGATGTCGGTGCGCTCCACGGTGAGGCAAAGATGGTGGCGCCCAGCGTTTGCGCGGCCAGTCCGTTGTTCAGTTCCGTGGTCCACTGCGTGGTGTCGGCAGTCTTTGTCGTGGAGTCCCATGTGGCGGGCGCAATGCGCAA
>CAZXVX010000086.1:0-14232 GCA_964644105.1 uncultured Occallatibacter sp.
GGCACATGAAGACGCCGATTTCGGCGGCCTTGCGCTCGGTGTCGGCCTGGGCAATGGCGTAGGGGCTGATGTCAACGCCAATCTTCGCGGCCAGTTCCTTCAGCTCGGCTTCGTCGCCGATCAGCGTGGGCAGGATCAGGCCCTCTTCGGCGGCTTCCACGGCTCCCTTCAGAGCCACATCCGAGAGCGGCCAGACCACGGCCGTGGTAATCGCAGGCAGTTCTTTGCAGCGCTCAAGAAATTGATGAAAAACATGGAAGTCGGCCGGATGGCCAACCAACGGGTCAACGGCAACACCTTCTGCGAGCGGTGCAAGGTCACTCATCTTCATTCTCTCCAAGGGCGCGGTAAAGGCCGCGAGCCTCATGTATTGATTGTCGGCCCGCAGGGCAGACGGGAGATGTGCCTGAGGTCACAAGCCGGGTTGGTGTACCGTAGTGCGGTAAAACCTGTGGATGAAAATAGGGAAATATACTGATTCAAGAATGCTGTAGCTTAAAAATCCCTCTGACGAATTCAGAAAAAAGACCGATAATCAACGTGAGCCTTCGCATAGCGGTTATGCCACTGGAGCGTACTGTGTTCGGATCGGGCAGGAGATTTGGCGAGGGAGTCTTGCAACGAGCGGGAGCGCGCTGGAGTCTGTCCAGAACAGATTTGGTTTTCCTTGGCACGGCGCTTCTTGTTCTCCTCGCCGTTCTGACTTCTTCTGCCTCGCTTCGGGCGCTTGATCCGCAGACGAAGATCGACCAGTACGGCCACGATAGCTGGACCTCGCAGCGCGGACTGCCGGGTGAGGCGGTCTATCAGATACTCCAATCCAAAGACGGTTACCTTTGGCTGCGAACAGGGGCGGGGTTGGTGCGCTTTGACGGTGTGCGCTTTGTCTCGATGGACGCGGAGATCGGCAACGAAAGCGTCAAGGCTCTTTGCATGGGCGCGGACGGCGACCTGCTGATCCGCACGGCAACCCGGACTCTGATTTACAAGGAGGGGCAATTCTCTAACTACCGCCCTCCAGCGGCTCTGCCGGGCGGCGCCATTCGCGTTCTCTTCGAAAGCCGGGAACACGTGGTCTTTGTGGGTTCGGACAACTACATTTACCGGATCGAGAAGGACGGTAAAGTGACCACGCTACGGGGCGATACGTCCTGGATCAGCACCATCCTTGAGGATCATGCGGGTAGAGTTTGGATTGCGGGAACCAACAGCATCTTCGTGTATAAGAACGACACTCTCTACGGCCCATTGAACAAGCCCGGCCATCCCAGCCTCTTCAATGCGCTGAGTGAGGATCGAAATCACCGCATCTGGGCTGCCACGCGCGATGGCGTCTACGAGATTCATGCCGAGGGGCCTCTGCTGGATTCAGCGCCGCCCAAGGGTCCATCGCTGTTGACTCCGTTGCTCGAAGACCGGCAAGGGAACCTCTGGGCGGGAACGGAGAGAACCGGAGTTGCCCGCCTGGCTTCCGATGGGTCTCCAACGGCCGGCTACTCTACGCTGAGTTTCCGCGATGGGCTGACTGACGACAACGTTCTATCTCTCTTCGAGGATCATGAAGGCAGCATCTGGATCGGGACCGCCAGCGGGTTAGACCGGCTGCGCGACACCAAACTGACCACCATCACCACCCGTGAAGGCCTGCCCACCAACTACGCCAAAGCGGCCTTTGCGGCGCACGATGGAAGCGTGGTGGTCTTCAGCGATAACGGCGGATTGAGCTTTATTCGCAACGGGATCGCAACCCCCTTCGAGCACAACAAACAATTGCCCACGCCCTACGGCTCAGCCATCTTCGAGAGCAAAGATGGAAGCCTATGGGCTGGAGACTGGGGAGGGTTATGCCGGATTCAAAGTGGGAAACTTACCGTCTATGATGGAGGCGGCCATTTATCCAAGTCCTACATCTCCGCCATCTCGGAGGACGACGAAGGCCTGATCGTCAGCACTTCGGAGTCTCGTGTCTATCGCTTCAAGGACGGTAAGGTATCGCCATTCACGGTGCGCGGCAAGAGCACGCCTGTCACCGATTCCAACATCTACACCTTCACCATCTATCGCGATCCTGCCGGGACCCTATGGTTTGGCACCACCGCCGGAGTCTACAAGCTGCCCCCGGCGGGTAGCCCGGGAGCCACCTGGGTGCTTCAACAGGAGATCGATATCACCAACATTATCAACGATGGCGAGGGCCATCTGTGGCTGGGCGGGCGCACGCCGGGGATTCTCCGCATCCGCACCGCGGACGGGCAGGTGACCCGCTTTACCAAACGCCAGGGACTCTTTGACGGCTATGCCTCCCGGATCTTCACCGCCGAGGACGGCAATCTCTGGATCAGCGCCGAGGACGGAATCTACGCGGTAAGCCCGAAGGAACTGGATGAAGTTGCCGAAGGCGAACGGCAGACCGTCTCCCCGATGCACTTCGAACTTGCCGATGGCATGAAAACCACGGAAGCATCCGACGCCTCTTCGCAGCCGGGCGGCGCTCGCACGCCCGATGGCAAGCTTTGGTTCACCACGAAAAAAGGGGTGGTGGTGGTCGATCCGGCGCATATTCTTCACAATGATCTCGCCCCGCCGGTCATCGTGGAATCCGTCTCGGCCGACGGTGCGACGCTCTCGCCCGGCCATCAACTGCAACTTGCACCGGGAAAGAAAAATATCGAATTTTATTACACCGCGCTCAGCCTTCGCATTCCGGAGCGGGTCCACTTCAAATACTGGCTGGAAGGCTACGACAACGAATGGGTGGAAGCGGGCACGCGCCGCGTGGCCTATTACACCAACCTCCCACCCGGCCAATACACCTTTCGCGTCATCGCCGCCAATGACGACGGCGTCTGGAACCTCCATGGAGCTTCCGTAAGCCTGACTCTGAAGCCCCGCTTTTATCAGACCCTATGGTTTTATCTTCTCTGCCTTGTCTCTGCAATTTTTCTTGCATTTGCCGGCAACAGGTTTACCACGCGCCTGGTGCGCGCGCGGGCTGATCAATTGGCCAAATTGGTGGAGGAAAAGACCGCCGAGCTGCGCGAAAGTCATCGAGAACTTGAACAGCTTGCACACTTTGATAGTCTCACCGCATTGCCCAACCGGCGCCTCTTCGCGGAAGACTTTGACCGGATGTGCGCGCGAGAAAAGGGCGATGAGTTCACCTTGCTGCTGGTGGACGTGGACGACTTCAAGACCATCAATGACACCTACGGCCATGACGCCGGAGATGCCTTTCTCATCGAAACCTCCAATCGCCTGCAGGCTGCTGTCCGCTCAACGGACCGTGTGGCGCGGCTGGGCGGCGATGAATTCTCGATTCTGCTCGCCGGCAGCCATGATCAGGATTGGCTGGATAGAATCTGCGACCGGATTGTGGAGAGTTTTACCATTCCGGTGGCCTTCAATGATCTGGCTATTCGAGCCACGGTCAGCGTTGGGGTTGCGTCCTTTCCCAAGGATGGCGACACCCAGGAGAAGCTCTACAAAAGCGCCGACCTAGCTTTATATGAGGCCAAGCGCCTGGGCCGGAATAACTGGCAGAAGTTCCGCCCGGAGTTACAGCAGGACTAAACGGAAATCCGCTCCACTCGCTGGCTGATGCGTGTAAAGACCTCCCAGGGAATCGTCCCCGAAGCCTCGGCGTGGTCGAAAGCGGTAATGGTTTCACTGCTCTGCCTGCCCAGGATGACCACCTCATCTCCGGGCGCGACGCCGGGAATCTCGGTCACATCCACCACTGCCTGATCCATGCTGACGCGGCCTGTGAGCGGAGCGCGCTCTCCGCGCACCAGAAGACTGAAGCGATTGCCGAGCCGCCGGTCAAGGCCGTCGGCATATCCGACGGCCACCAGCGCCAGGCGCATTGGCTCGGTGGCGACAAAGGTGCCGTTATAGCCCACCACCGCGCCGATCGGAATCGATCGAAGGCTCGTCACGCGCGTCTTCCACTCCAGCACCGGACGCAGGCGCGCGCGCGCCGCAGCCATTGATGGAGGCTCTTGCCCTTCGAACTCCGGGTCGAAGCGCGGGATCAGGCCATAGAGCGCCAGCCCGGGGCGCAGCAGCGCCTTCATTCCATGGCGCGCAGCCAGAGCAGCCATTTGTGCAGCGCGGCCAGCCAGCAGCGAAGCCGAGTTGCCGATATTGAGCCACTCCGGATAAATGCCCGCATCGGTGACCACGGCCAGCGCCGCGTCCATGCGCGTCAGTTGCGCGTCGGTAACCGCGCCGTCGGCTTCGTCGGCGGCAAAGAAGTGGGTCATGACGCCATCCAGGCGCAGGGGCGAGGCCGGATGAAAGCGCCTGATAAGCGACGCCAGAGCTTCCAGGCCAATCCCCTGGCGGCTCATGCCGGTATCGATCTCCAGATGAACAGGAAGCGAGGCGGCGGCGAGACCTGCCGAGCGTGCCGCGCCTTCCAACTCGTCCAACTGCCACGGCTCCCAGACAACCGCAGTCAGCTTATGGCGCACGACAGCCGAGCCCTGGCCTGGGAATACGCCGCCAATCACGAGCACATGAGGTTCCGGGCAGAGCGCGCGGGCGGCTACGCCCTCCTCGACGCTGGCCACGCCCAGCCAGCGCGCTCCCGCGCGCACCACGACCGGCGCGCAGAGTTCGAGCGAGTGGCCGTAGGCATTGGCCTTGACGATGGCCAGCAGCTCGGCATGAGGAGCGGCCAGCTCCGAGAGAAAGCGGGTGTTGTCTTGCAGGGAGCGGGTGTTCAGTTCAACCCAGCAGGGGCGCATTGGCATCGGGAGGTCCAAGAATCAGTGTAGCGCGATGGGGGGATGATGCCCAAAAGTCCGGTTTGGTCGCGCATTAAATCCGATTTGGATGCTTCTATATTCCGAAATGGATGTGACTAGAATCCGAATTGGACGGATTAAAAGCTGCGGTTTTCGGACTGTACTTCAAGTATGTATAAGGTTTTAATCCGGAATGGACGGATCTATATTCCAGAATGGACTCATTTACATTCCGAGATAAATGTTTATAAAATCCGAAATAGATATTGTTTGATTCCGAAATAGACGGTATAATAATCCGAAATGGACGGATCAATTCTCAAGCTGGTCGATCGCTATTGCACACACCCCATCAGCATCGCATTGACGGATACGCCGGTGGTGATGCTGATCGGCCCCCGCCAGTGCGGCAAGACAACGCTCGTCCAGCAGTTCGCTGACAAAGGCTTTACCTATGTCACTTTGGATGATGACACCGTGCTGGCGGCAGCCCGCAACGATCCAATCGGCTTTGTGCGCGGCTTTGATGCCGTGGCCATCGATGAAGTGCAGCGCGCGCCGGAGCTTCTGCGCGCCATCAAGATGGCGGTTGACAACAACCGCAGGCCGGGACGCTTTATTCTGACCGGCTCGGCCAACATCCTCACGCTGCCGATGGTCTCCGAGAGCCTGGCGGGACGCATGGAGATCATCAGTCTGATGCCAATTGCCCAAGCCGAGATTGCGGGCAAGCGGCCGGGGTTCCTGAGCGCGGCCTTTGACGGAAAGATGGTCAAGCCCGGCGCAACTCGGATCGGCGACGCGTTGGTACAGACCGTGCTGACCGGCGGCTATCCGGAGATGCTGCGCCGCGATAGCACGCGCCGCCGCCAAGTGTGGGCGCGCGATTACGTCAAAGCAATTGTCTTGCGGGATGTGCGGGATATAGCCGAGGTGGACAAGCTGGACCGGCTGCCCATGCTGCTCCAGATGCTGGCGCAACACTCCGGGCAACTGACCAACTTTACACAGATTGGCGGGCAGATCGGAATCGATGACAAAACGACGCGGAGATATACCGGTATTCTGGAACAGCTTTTCCTGGTGCAGCAGCTTCCGCCCTGGTTTCGTAACCACCTCAAGCGGCTGGTCAAGACGCCCAAATTGCACTTTCTCGATTCCGGCTTGCTGGCCGCGTTGCAGAGTCTGACCGCCGAGCAGATCGCCAAGGATCGCACCCGCTTCGGCGCGCTGTTGGAGACCTTTGTCTATGGCGAGATTCGCAAGCTGACCACCTGGGTGGATGATAGCTACTTAATCTCTCATTACCGGGACAAGGATCAGGACGAGGTGGATTTCATCCTCGAAGACAAACACGGCGCGATGGTTTGCATCGAGGTCAAGGCCCGAGCGACGGTGCGCACCAGCGACTTCAAGGGAATCTTGAAGGTGATGAAGGCCTGCGGCAGCGATCTGAAGCTGGGCGTTGTGCTCTACGATGGCGAGACGGTTATTCCCTTTGGAGATCGCCTCTGGGCCGCTCCCGTCTCCTGCCTGTGGGGCTAATCAGTGGCCTCAAAAACAACGGGCACTCCGGAAGCTGGAGTGCCCGTTGTCCGCCGCTTGAATGGCCGGCGCTTAGCGCCAATAATAATAGCCGCCCATCGGATAGTACGGACGGTAATAGACCGGCGGATAGCCGTAGGGATAGGTGTAATAGTAGTTGCGGTGATAGAGAGTTGTGCCGCCGGGATAAAGCCCCTGCGCCAGCCGCGAGGCCTCTTGCGGGCCGACCGGAGTTACCGTCAGCGGTTTCGCCAGATGGAAGTCCACCCGGGCCTCGTCGGGAATCCAGATGCCCGGTCCGGGAGACGCCGCGGAGGCCGCCGCGCCGGTCGTCGCGCCTACCGCCGCGCCCGCCGCGCAACCGGCTCCGCGACCCAGGGCGCAGCCGATGATCGTACCTATCATTGCGCCGCCAAAGATATTGCCGGCCGTCTGATCGCCCTTGCCCGGTCCCTTCACCTTGAATTCATCGGAGGCGAGCGGATAGTTCTGGCCGCCCAAATCCAGCGAGGTGAGGGTCAGCGCCAGCAACGGCGCACCCTTCATCTCGCCTGGCTGCTCGACCTTGGTCACCACGCCATTCACCGTTGCGCCGCGCGGAATGGCCAGCACGCCGCCGGAGATCACGTCCTTAATCACCAGGAACTGAACCGTCGTTCCCTCCACGGCGCGCTTGCTGTCTACGGACTGGCTGGTCCGCAACTGCAAGACCGTGCCTTCGGGAATCGTCACCGGGACCCTGGGAGTCTGCTGCGCCTCCCGCTGCGCCAAAATCTGCGCCTGAACCTCGGCGCGAATCAGCGCGCGCATCTGCGACTGCGCCGGCGTCTCATCGGGATGCGGCGCAGGCCCGTTGGAATCGGCTGGATTATCAGCGTTGCCTGGCTGATTGTCGGTCGCCGACTGCGCTGCGGGCTTGGGCGGAGCGTTCGGATCACCGACCGTCAGATTGTTGTTTACCTTGGTCACGCCGGGCACATGATTCACAATTGCCTCGGCCAGTTCGCTGGATGCTTCACTGGATACGGTTCCGGAGATCGTGACCTCGCCCTGAATCGTCGCGGCCGTAATCAGATCATTCTTCAGCGCCTTGGAGGAATCCAGCGCGTGAACCACATCGGTCTCGATCTCGCCATCGGTGCGGGTGCTCTTTGCCTTGTCGGGGGTTTCCGCGGGAGGCTCGGAGACGGGAACCGGAGCCGGAACAACCGCCGGCGCCGGATTGGGGGCCGGAGCAGGATCGGGAGTTGGCGCGGAGGCTGGAGCCGGAGCCGGAACAGCCGCTGGCGGCGGAGCCGGAGCGGGGTATGCAGCTTTGGATGGGGTGTCTTGAGCCAGCGCCACAACGACAGACAGAACGGCAAGCGCCATCCACGCCATGGCCTGGGGAAAAGCTCTCTTCAGCAATGGCCGATTCATCATGGTATCTCTCCTACGTTTCTAACTCTTGCTTCCGATTGATCCATTTCACCCTGATTAGACGAGGTTTTACGGAAGCCGTCACAAATGCAAACCCGGCCGCCAGAAAAAAGTTTCGCCGTCCGGAAGAATTCCGCACTGTCTGACTTTCTCCAAATTGAATGGGCGCACTGGGTCCGGATCTTCGGACTTGGGAATCCATTCACACCAGCAGCCTTTTCACCCCGCCTCCTCAAGCATTGATTGCCATTCCCTGCACCGCGCCATAGGCGTCCAACATCGACTCGGCGAGCGTTGGATGCGCGTGAATGGTGAACATCAACTCCTCGACCGTTCCCTCCAATTCCAGCACCGCAACCGCCTCGGCAATCAGCTCCGTGGCTTGCGGACCGAGAATGTGCACGCCGAGAATCTCGCCATACTTGGCCTCGGCCACCACCTTCACAAAGCCATCGTGGTTGCCCAGGATGGTGGCCTTTGAGTTGCCCGCGAAGGGGAATTTGCCCACCTCGACCTCATAGCCTTTTTCGCGCGCCTGGGCCTCGGTCAACCCCACTGAACCGATCTGCGGCTCGCAGTAGGTGCATCCGGGAATGCGGTCGCGGCGCACCGGGCGAAAAGCTTGGCCGGCAATTTTGGCGGCGGCAATCATGCCGCTCATCGCGCCCACGTGCGCCAATTGCGGCAGCCCCGCCACAATATCGCCGATGGCGAAGATGCCCGGCTCGGCCGTCTCCTGCGCCTCGTTGACGCGGATCAACCCGCGCTCCACTTCGATGCGCGTCTTCTCGATGCCGATGCCGCTGGTTCGCCCGGCGCGCCCCACGGCGACCAGCACCTTCTCTGCTTCCTTGACCTGAGCGCGGCCATTTGCGTCGGTAAAGGCAACCCGCACGCCTGCTTCCGTCCGCTCGACGCTCTCCACTTTTGCGCCTGTGTGGACGTCGATGCCGCGCTTCTTGAAGAGCCGCGCCAACTCCTTGGAAACGTCTTCGTCCTCGACCGGCACCATGCGCGGCAGATATTCCAGAATCGTGACCTCCGCTCCAAAGGCGCGGAAGAGCGAGGCAAACTCAACGCCCACCGCGCCCGCGCCAATCACGATCAGCGACTTGGGAAGTTGCTCGATGGACAGGATTTCGATGTTGGTGAGGATGCGGTCATCCGGCACAATAGCTGGCAGTATCCTGGCCTCGGAGCCGGTGGCCAGAATTACATTCTTCGCCTTGATCTGGTTCGCCTGGCCACTGCCCGTCTGGACCTCGACCGTGTGCAGGCCATCTTGCGCCGAAGCTGTCAGACGTCCAAAGCCTTCGATGCGCGCGATCTTGTGCTTCTTCATCAGGAAGTCCAGGCCCTTGGCGTGCTTGGCGATGATCCCATCTTTGCGCGCGAGCACCGTGGCCCAGTTCAGCGTGGGCGCGCCCAAGCCTTCAATCCCGAAGCCGGCGGCGTGCTGCACCTGCTCCCAGATTTCGGCATTGAAGAGCAGCGCCTTGGTGGGGATGCAGCCCACGTGCAGGCAGGTTCCGCCCAGCTTGGAGGTTTGCTCGATCAGCAGGACCTTCAGCCCGTACTCTGCAGCGCGAATCGCCGCCGTATAACCGGCCGGTCCGCCGCCGACAATCGCCACGTCGAAAACTGTCTCTGCCGTCTCAACCAAGGAAAGCTCCATTCCGGGCGCGCTCGTCAGGGGATGTTGAGCGGCCCATTCCACCGTCCAGTTTATCGGATGCGCTTGCGCTGGCCAGGGAACCTTGTCTGACCAACGTTTTATCAAGTTAAGGGTGCCCCCGGTCTCTCGCAGTTGGGGACCGGGGAGGAGGCTGGTGTCCCAAGTCTGACTAACCCAAAAATGATTGTGTGCCTTCTATGGCCGAATCTCCACCGGTGTGCCGATCGGAACCAGCTTATAGATTTCGTCAACCTCTTCGTCGGTGACGGCGATGCAGCCGAGTGTCCAATCGTAGAGCCGGTGCGCCGCGCCAATCCATTCCTGGCCGTTGGGCAGGCCGTGAATCAAAACAAATCCACCCGGCGAGACGCCTTGCTTGGCCGCCCGCTTGCGGTCCTCGGCGTTGGGATAAGAGATGCGCAGCCCTTTGTGATATTTGTTCACATACTTGGCTTCAATCACATAGTGCCCCTCCGGCGTAAGCATATCGCCTTCGCGCTGCTTGGGCGCCAGCCCGCCGCGCCCCAGCGCCACTTTATACGTGCGAATTATCTTGCCCCCGGCGAAGAGTTCCAACAAGTGATCCTTCTTCAGAATCAGAATCGAATCGGCCTTCTCGACGGGCGTCTTCTGCTGGGCCGGAAGCAAGGCCGCCAGCAAGCCCAAAACGAGAATCAAACCTGCGCAACACACCGGAAAAGCGAAGCCAAGATGAATTCTTCGTAAATTCATGAGTGTACTCTACAACAATCCACAGCACTTGCCACGCAAATTCATCTCCCATTCATCTCGCTCCACTATCAATGGTTCTGTCCGGGTGTGCTTCCCCTGCGTGACCGGGCGTGAAATCTGAAGTTTCTGGAGCCTATTCATGGCCGATCTGGCAGCAGTTGTCGAAGCCCGCCCAACCTCAGCGGCGCTTCTTGATAAAAAGATGAAAAAATCCCACGCCCTGATCAGCAGTGGCGTGGTGTTGGCCGCGCTCGTCATCGGCATCGGCTTCATCGGCACCAACATTGTGCAGGACTTCAGCGGCATCGCCATCAGCAACTTCTGGCCTTATGCGCTGTTGGTATTTGCCCTGCTGATCGCCCTTGGCTTCGAGTTTGTGAACGGCTTCCATGACACGGCCAACGCCGTGGCCACGGTCATCTACACGCATTCGCTTGATCCCAACATCGCCGTCGTCTGGTCGGGTCTTTGCAACCTGACCGGCGTGCTGCTTTCTTCCGGCGCGGTGGCGTACGCCATCATCACGCTGCTGCCGGTCGAGTTGATCCTTCAGGTCAGCTCCGGCGCGGGCTTTGCCATGGTCTTCGCGTTGCTGATTGCGGCTATTATCTGGAATCTGAGCACCTGGTGGTTCGGTTTGCCAGCCTCCAGTTCGCACACCATGGTCGGTTCCATCATCGGCGTAGGCTTGGCGAATCAACTGATGAGCGTCCACACCGGAACAAGCGGCGTGGATTGGGAGCAGGCAACCAAGGTCTTCAAGGTACTGCTGATCTCGCCGCTGGTGGGCTTTGGCGCGGCGGCTATTCTGCTGCTGCTTTCCAAGCTCTTCATCCTCACCAAGTCGGCCAAGAAATTCGCCATCCTCTTCGATGCCAACCATAAAAAGCCGCTGTGGGCGATTCCTACCATCCTGATTACGGGAATCCCCGGAGCTTATGTTTTCAACTTTATCGCTCCGCTGATCCTCGGCATCTTCGGTGACCCCGGGAAGGCTCTGTGGCTGCCTATTCAGAGCTTTGAATCCACCTACGTTCCATATGGCTTATATACCGTCATGCTTCTGGTCGGCCTTGCGGGGCTGTACCTTATCTCTCTCTTCGCCCGCATTGTCATCGAAAACGCCGACGTGCTGTTTACCGCGCCCAACGGCGCCACGCCTCCACCGTGGCCGATCCGCATTCTGCTGATCTTCACCTGCTCCGGCGTCAGCTTTGCCCACGGCTCGAACGACGGCCAAAAGGGCATGGGCTTGATTATGCTCATCCTGATCGGAACCGTACCGACGGCCTACGCGCTCAACCATGCCGTCAGCAGCAAAGACACGCAGTCCTTCATCGCCGCCAGCACGCAGGCCGGCGTGGTGCTTAACAATCATGTGGACAAGACCGGCATCCTGGGCGCAGACGCCCGCGCCGAGGTCACCGACTACATCCGCACCAAGCAGGTTCAGCCCGACACGATGCTGGCGCTGCGCGAGCTGGTCAGCGATCTCAAAGGCGACGTGACCACCTACAAGGAGTACAAAGCGGTTCCCGCCAACCGCCAAGCCAACGTCCGCAATGATATGTACGTGGCCAGCGAGGCCATCCGCCTGATGCAGAAGAACGACGAGAGCCTGAAGGCTGCCGGCAAGCCGACCGTCTTCACCGCTGCGGAGAACGCCACGCTCAAGAACTACAAGAGCAAAGTGGATCAAGCCACCAAGTTCATTCCGCCGTGGGTCAAGGTGGCCGTGGCGCTGGCCTTGGGCATGGGAACCATGGTCGGCTGGAAGCGCATCGTGGTTACCGTCGGCGAAAAGATCGGCAAAGAGCACTTGACCTACGCCCAAGGCGCCTGCGCCGAACTGGTGGCCATGTGCACCATCTCTGCCGCCGACGGCTTTGGCCTGCCGGTCTCGACGACGCACGTGCTCAGCTCCGGCGTGGCCGGAACCATGGCCGCCAACGGCAGCGGCCTGCAACTGTCTACGATTCGCAACATCGCCATGGCCTGGGTGCTGACTCTTCCTGCCGCCGCGCTGCTCTCCGGCGGGCTCTTCTGGCTCTTCCGGCAGGTGGCCGGTTAGGCGTATCTTGATGGATACACATCAGATTCGCTGCTCAATAGCTGAACCTGTTGCATCGATCTCCCGGTCCACGATTGTTTCTTTTTAGAATCTCTGACGCACAAAGGAAGGAATATCCCGCGCGCCTTGGGTCACGGCAACGATTTCGACTCGTTCATTTTGGACACGATAGAGAATCAGGTACGCGCCTACAGGCCAAAAAAGAATGGGATACGCGGTAAGGTCTTTCCGTTTATGTCCTATTCCGGGATTTCGAGCCAATGTGTCGAAGGCATCGAAGAGCTTTTCAATCCAGCGGTCTGCGGCGCGAATGTTGTCTTGGGCAATGAACTCCCAAATCTCGTCCAGGTCCAGCGCCGCGCCGGTCGAAAGAACGTACTCCATCATGCGCTCAGCTTTCTCCGCTCGCGGGACTTTTGCTCCAGACGCTGCCGCGCCATCTCTGGCTTGACAGACTCTCCTCGATCCAATGAAGCCAGTCTAGCTGCAATCTCCTGATTGAAGGCGGCCAACTGCGCGCTGCGCGCCCGGTCATGCTCTTCCAGAAGCCGTAAAGCCTCGCGCACCACCTCGCTGGCCGAGTTGTAGCGCCCGGATTCGACTTTTCCGGCGACGAAGTTGTCTAGTTCAGGGGTCAATGAAACATTCATTGGGAAAAGCTCCTGATTCGATGTTGGATTGAATAACAGACTTTGTCAATCTTTGGTATACAAATCGTTCGGAGCCCCGAACGCCGCCCTGAGCAAAGCCGAAGGACCTGACGTTCGCCATATTGCGGCTAGGGTGCGGCGCCGTAGACCCATATAGCCCAGCATTTATTGATTGTGACACTTGCGAAAGTGTCACAATCGCCGCCCGCGGGACGCTTGCCTCCAACTACTGTCGATGCAGTAGATCTTCAGGAGGCACTCATGACCCGGCGAACTGTCCACAGCATCCTTACACTCTGTGTTTTCACCCTCATCTCAACCACCATCGCTCGCGCCCAATCCTCAGAAACAAAAATCGAACTGCCCCTCAACAGCGGCAAGGACAGTTGGACAACGGCACAATCGATTGGCCCTTCCAATGGCAAGATCATCGTTGTCACCCTTGACCAGCCAAACCGCCGGCAAACCTGCCATATCCAGTCCTATACACCAGACAAGCTTGTCTGCTCCCGTGCCTTCGGCGGATCACATACCTATCTCTCCCAACAAGTACTTGCCTTGATCCTGCCGGGAGACGATGATTTGAGGCTTCGATTGTTCATTGAGTTTAACGGCGGTTTAGGCGCGGCCATCTGGGGCACTGTGGTACTTGCGGCAACTTGCCCAGTATGCGCCGTGGGCACAGGCATCGCAGCTTTCCTGTTTTTTGATGCTGCTGGTGTAATATTGATCGCGGATGGCCAGCCAGATCGCCTCCTCTATCTTGCCCCCGGTCAAAAACTATCTCGCAAACTCGGCTACGTTCAGTCCTGAAAATCCAGCGCCGCTTTTCTGGCTGCCGTCTAAAGATCTTGCGAAATTACTTTCGAGAAACACGAGGCGTCAGGGCATGACTGCAGTCGTGCCCTGACGCTTATTCACAATCAAAAAGTATTTTTGCAAGAGTCCCAACGGTGCGTGGAATCATTCCCTCATCACCTTTGGGTAAGTATTCGAATCCTATCTCCACCAACCTGGAGACTGGTTTCACCGCTCATGATTTTGCCGTAGCGTGAAAATCTGTAAAAATAGAAGATACTATGACGACAGCTTCCTCTTCACCCAAGATTTTTGCAGACCGGATCGGTCGCATCGAGGTCTCCGCAACCATGGCCGTGGCCGCCGAGGCCGCCAAGCTGCGCTCTCAAGGCATCAACCTTGTTGATTTCGGCGCCGGCGAGCCGCACTTCAACACTCCCCGCCACATCAAGGACGCGGCCATCGCCGCCATTGACGCCAACTTTTCGCGCTATACCGTCGTCCCCGGCACGCCCGACGTGCGCAAGGCCATCGTGGATCGCCACGCCGCCGACTTCGGCTCCGACTACGGCATCGACGAGGCCGTCTTCACCA
>CAZXVX010000087.1:0-14147 GCA_964644105.1 uncultured Occallatibacter sp.
GTAACCTGAACGCCGGAACCCGCAGGCGCACTCAATGGAAGAGTCACCCGCAAGCCATCCTCTTCGAACCGCGCGCTGGCCAACGTCTCCAGAACTTGCAAGCCGGATTCTTTGATACTGTTCCTGGAACCGCTCATCTCGCGCGGTTCTTGTCCCGCCGCTCCCACAGTCAAATGAAGAAAGAGAACAACCAAACCAATCTTCCTAGTCATTGCAGCCTTCCTTGCGCAGAGTTTGGACTCACCTGAGCTATTGTGCACCGGCCCGGCATCAGCGGCCTTTAATTTCTGTTGCTACGGAGACTGTTCTCAGGCGTCCTTCATTCGGTTCCTGCCAGTGTAGCAGCCACATTCATGGCTTGGCGCATCATCTTCTGTTGGACAGCAACAGAGGTGCCCACAGCGTCAAGCCAAGAGCGGTGAAAGTGCCGGAAGGAGTGCGTTCCGAGATGCCCGATTTTCGCGGCCTCTGTTGTCCGCACCAACTCCCGCCAGACGCCCGTATAGGAATACGGGAGCCGGGCAAGTTTGATTTGCAGCTCCAAGGATTGGCGCTCGTGGCGGCGCAGGGCCTCCGAGACCTCACCGATGAAGAAGGTAATCAGCAATGCAGCCGCGACAAAGGCGATCCACATTCCGTACAGATGCACGGCAAAGCCCAGGGCGGGATGATGGCCTTCCAGCGCCAGTAATGAAATGTGAAACGGAAAGAGGATACCGAATCCGAGAATCGACACAATACCCAAAGACCAGGTCCAGGCTCGGCTGAGCACGACAGCCGAAAGCGTAATCTGAACCAGATAAAGCAGCGTCAGTGGATTGGTTGGCCCACCCGTCAGCGACAAGATCGCAGTGAGAGCCAGAACATCGAGAAGCAGCGTCGCGCCCAGAGCACGACGACCCCCTATGCCGGCGATCAGACGCGGTAGCAGCAGGTTCGACAGCAGCATGGCGGCGATGGGAACGGCAAGCCAATCCAGGGGCAACGAAACACGCGCTCCCACAGCAACCAGGAGGATAAGAAACACCAGCCCGGCGATCAAGCCGAAACGAAGCCGAAGCAGCCACGGAGCCGCCAGCGCCGGGGCTGAATCGCTGGCCAGCCGAATGTAGATTCCGATGCTTCCGTTCGTTTGGTGAGTGAAACACGCATTTGAAGCGCTCGTCGCGGGAAAGGGCAGCGCGCAAAACTTTGAAAGCGCCGCTGGATTCATTCTATTCAATCAACAGCCTTCGCGATGCGACAACGAGCGAATAGGCTACGCGGCTCCCATTCAGGTTGCATAGCCGAACTCAATGGCGGCGTGCTCGTTGGCGTCGTATCGGGCCAGCGCCGTCCCGTCGAAGTTCGCGTCGGTCTTGGCGTGGTCTTCAGCGTTGAAGGCCGCGGCGTCAGTGGCATACATCATCGAGTATCCCTGCGCGTTGCCCGCGTCGGTCCACACCGTATCGTTGCGCGCGCCGATCAGCGTGGACCAGCGCGGATTCCAATGGCTGGACAATTCGGCGTACGTTCCCAGTCGCGTGCGCCGTCCATTGTTGATATTGATAAAGGTGTTGGGACCCATCAACGGCGCCACTCCAGCAACCGGCGGCCACCAGTCGTCCAGGCGAAAGTGATGCAACTCATTGCCGGCGCGGAGGGTGTGGCGCGCGGAGAGCGCGGACTCATAGCGCAACAGGTAGCCCAAATCGCGACCGTGCGTGTTCATCGGCATCGTCGCTCCAGGCCCGTCGATGGCGATCTTGTCTCCGAGAAAGTTCATCGTATGCTGCGTGTTTTGCCAATAGAAATGGGCATCAAGCAAGCCCGCGGCCAGAGTTCGCCGATAGCGCAGATTCAGCGAGGCGGCGCTGTTGTCCGTCATGTCCATGTACATGTTGACAAAACCTTCGAAGGGAATGTGATGGTAGGCAATGCCGTTAAGCACGGCTTCGGGGTCCGTTCTTTCTCCCGCCGGTAACAGATTGCTGAGGTCCAGGTACCTGGCTTCTCTCACCCGGAACCAAGCGGTTTCTGGAAGAAGACGCGCCCTGCGCGCATCGCAGATACTGGGGGTCTTTGTCGTGGCCTTTTCCTTCACCCTGGGTGGCGCCGAACTGATGCGGTTTGAGGTGGATCAATTGGCCCTGCCGCTTGGCTGTCTTCTCTTTGCCTGCCTGGTTGGCCTGCGCCTCTGAAGTGCACGTAGCGAGATGGATGAATAAAGAGTCGATGCGAATCTGGTAGAAACATCTTAAAGCCCTGAAAACTGGAGACGGACCGACAGAACTCTGCATCCAGGTTCTTTCCGTCCCTTAACCCCGTATCGGCATTTCTGCGCTTCCTAAACGCCCGGATTCTGCGTACAATTATGATGAGGAAATATCGTTGATAAGATTTCAGCCACAATTACGAAGCGATCAGCGCCCAAAGCCAAGTGCTTTGGATCTGGTGGTTGCGATGTGTCTGGTCTTGCTGCTGCTACTGGCGGTGGCTCATATCTCCTTTGCCCATTGGGTTGACAATGATGCTGACCATTGCCCGGTGTGCATGGCGATGCAATCAGTGCTGCCCCTCGTGGTTATGACGGCTGCGATTGCCCTGGTTAAAATCAGTGCTTCTGCGCCGTTGTTTCCTGAAGACAACTACATTGTTCGATACCGGCATCCCGCCCTCTTTACACGCCCTCCTCCTGCTGGCTGCTAAGGTGTCTTTCCCAACTTCATCTTCAATCTGTTTCTGCCTGCCTATCGCTCCAATCGCCGGGTGAGTAGTGGAGCGTCTCTAAAGATTGATTTTGACGCGGGAAGGTGCATCCCAACGCAGATAGGAAGCCGCGCCAATACTTCCGCGGCCGGTTCCAGTATTTTTCAGCCATAATTTGGAGGCTTTTATGTCGTTGAGTCGCGGCACGATTTTTCGTGTTCTTCCCTTTCTTCTCTTGATCTTCGCGTTGAATACAGCGCTGGCCCAAAGCGGCAACGCGGGGT
This sequence comes from uncultured Occallatibacter sp., assembly GCA_964644105.1. Lineage (GTDB taxonomy): Bacteria > Acidobacteriota > Terriglobia > Terriglobales > Acidobacteriaceae > Telmatobacter. The sequence continues at coordinate 2,973 of CAZXVX010000087.1, forward strand.
CTGTCCGCGGCACGGTTACAGATCCAACCGGCGCTGTGGTTCCCAATGCTACAGTTCATCTTGTCAACGAAGTCAGCGGTTTCAATCAGACGGTGACCACCGATTCCACTGGATATTTTGTCTTTTCCAACGTCCCCTTCAACCCCTACAAGGTCGAAGTCTCGGCGAAAGACTTTGCTTCTTTGAACCAGAACCTCGAAATTCGCTCGGTAGTTGGAACCAACCTCAAGTTGGTCCTCCAGATAAAGGGCGTCGCTACGACCGTTACCGTCGAAGCCTCTGGCGACTTGATTGAGAACGACCCCACTTTTCACACCGACGTTGATCGCGATCTGTTTATCAAAGTACCGCTAGAGAGTCAGTCCTCGTCGCTAAGCTCGCTGGTCACGCTGACCACGCCGGGTGTCGCGGCCGACTCCAATGGACTCTTTCACGGCCTGGGCGATCACGCCTCCAACTCCTTCTCGGTGGACGGACAGTCGATCACCGATCAACAGAGCAAGGTCTTCTCCAACCAGCTTCCCGCGGATTCGATTCAGTCGATCGAAGTGATCTCCGGCGCACCGCCGGCCGAGTTCGGCGGCAAGACCAGTCTGGTCATCGTGGCCACCACGCGCAGCGGCCAGGGCGTCACCAAGCCGACTGGCAGCGTCAGCGCTTCATACGGCAGCTTCGGTTCCGTTACGACCGGCTTTGATGTCGCCTACGGCACGCAGAAATGGGGCAACTTCCTGGAAGCGGACGGCCTCGACACAGGTCGCTTCCTCGATCCGCCGGAGTTTGTTGTCTTCCACGACAAGGGCAACGAGCAGAACATCTTTGATCGCATGGATCGCAGCCTGAGCAACGTTGATTCGATCCATCTGGATTTGAATTATTCGCGCTCCTGGTTCCAGACGCCCAACTCCTACGACAACTTGAACGTGCAGAATGTGCAGACCAACGGACCGAACAGCGGCAGCAGTGCAACTCCTATCTTCGTCAATGTGGGCAACGCCGATCAGCACTCCAAGATCGACACCTACAACATTGCGCCAACCTATACGCGCATCCTCGGTACAAACTCGGTCTTCAATCTGGGCGCCTTTCTCCGCCGGGATATGTACAACTACTATCCCAGCGGAAATCCTCTCGCGGATAAGGGACCGGCCAACTTGCAAACCTCCTCGATCTCGCAGTACCGCACCCTTACCAATGCGGCACTTCACTCGGATTACTCGTATGCCAGGGGAATCCACAACATCAAGGTCGGATTGCAGTACGGGCAGACCTTCCTGAGAGAAAACGACAGCCTGGGCGTGGTCGGTCCCACCTACAACTCGCCCTGCGTTGATGTAAACGGCAACCCATTGCCTGGCTACTCCGGCCCCGCGGGCCCCACGCCCTGCGATGGCATAGTTTCGTTCCCGAACCCCAGCTACCTTTCGGTTCTTGCGCCTTACGACCTGACGCGTGGCGGCATATCCTACCACTACTTAGGCCACACCGATGTGAAGGAAGCCGCAATCTACGCCGAGGACCAGATCAAGGCCGGCAACTGGCTCTTCAATCTGGGCTTGCGCGAGGATCTGTACAATGGTTTGACGGATGCTAACCAGATCGAGCCGCGTATAGGCATTGCTTACAACATCAAGCCAACGACGACAGTGCTGCGTGTCTCCTATGCCCGCACACTGGAAACGCCCTTCAACGAAAACCTGGTGCTTTCAAGCAGTGGCTGCACAGATGCCGTTCTCTCTCCGCTGCTTCTTTGCACCCCCGGTGCCTCTGGAACCCTGGCTCCCGGCTTCCGCAATGAGTTCCACGCCGGCTTGCAGCAGGCATTTGGCAGGCACCTGGTCTTCAGCGGCGAATACATCTGGAAGTACACCCACAACGCCTTCGACTTCAGTGTCCTGGGCAACACGCCCATTACCTTCCCAATCGACTGGCACAACTCCAAAATCCCCGGCTACGCTCTGTATGTCGATGTGCCGGTCTGGCACGGCATCAGCGCCTATACGGTGGCCTCATCCGTGGCCGCGCGCTTCTTCCAGCCGCAATCGGCCGGCGCCGGCGCCGCACCGCAAACCGGCGGCCTGCCCTTCCGCATCGATCACGATGAGAAGTTCAACCAGACCACCCACCTGCAGTACACACTTACCCGCAACAACTGGCTGAACAGCCTGTGGGGCGGTTTCAACTGGCGTTACGATTCGGGCCTGGTCGCTGGTTCAATCCCGTTTGCCACGGACAACACCACGCCGGTTGATCTGAGCGGCCTCACCTACGATCAACAGTTTGAGGCAGGCATCACCTGCAACGGCGTTAAGGCAACGCCGACCTCGGGCTTCACATCCTGCGCGCCCTCGCAGTACAGTTCGTCCCTGGTCAGCATTCCCGCGCCGGGAACCGAAAACGACGACAAGAACCCGCCACGCATCGCGCCGAGGAACTTGTTTGACGCCACCCTCGGCAAAGACAACCTCTTCCACGCCGAGCGCTACAAGGTTAATTTCGATCTGACAGCCATCAATGTCACCAACAAGTACGCCTTGTACAACTTCCTCTCGACCTTCAGCGGCACCCACTATGTAACTCCGCGCGCGCTGACTGCCAAGGTTACGTTCAACTTCTAGCATTACCTACTCGCGGGCAGAAATATATGCGTTGCCCGCGAGTTGTGTCTGTAAGGTTGTTGGAGGTGCGCGTCTATCGAGCAGTTTTTATGTCCAGGAGTGGGCGGTGATTCGAGTTGCCAACTCGCGGAACAATGCCTTCCATTGGCGTCAGATATACTGACAAATCCAGGACAATGAGACGCTGTAGGTTTTACCGGTCCGAAAAGCCTTTGACGTGAACCATCTGATCAGATGTGCGGCAAAGTGGGGTCTGCGGTCGCTGCAATAGAGGGAAGGCGTGCAACACAGGAGCTATTACTGCCTATTTGTTGGCAGAAAAGATGACGGCGAGTTCGTGAAGATCTCGCTGCCACTGTACTATGTGTACGGATTTGTTTGCGCTGCATTGGTGGGTGTGTTCACAATTGCCGGGCTTGTTGCTTCCTACACGCGTGTGCTGCTCAAGACGGAGAAATCCAACCAACTTGAACTCTGCGCAAGCACTACAAGCAGATGGTCCAGGTCGCGCATGAGTTTTCTTTATTGTGGTGCTTTGCTGCTGTTCGTCTGTTTCGAAGGAATGCAATAGGCAAAGTCGCTATCGGCGGCAGTTGAGATTGCAATCCTCGGTGCCACGCTGCTGGTAATTCTTTAATTGCTCGTTGCGTTATTCTCCCTGTGGGCAGCCAGGGTTTGATTCGTCCCCACAGCAAGCGACACACCACAGAATAAATTTTACCGAACAATTGGCTGATTGAGAGTGGCAGCCATTCGACCAAAATCATGCTGGTACTGTGGGTCATGCGATAGAGTTAGTAGGAAGGCAGCTCAATGGCTCTAAGTCTTGAGAATGTGGAAGCGCTGGCGCCGGATCAATCCTCACTAGATGCGGCGCGGAAGCTATTGAAGCCGGCGAGTTGGCCCGCTTTGGCCTCGAATGAAGCGGGGTTAATCTGGGGAGAGTGTCAAGGTTCTGGATCGACGCCTTACCGCGTTGTAGTCTCGGAGATTGATGCGGGTTACAAGTGCACCTGCCCCAGCCGTAAGTTTCCGTGCAAGCATTCTCTGGCGCTAATGTGGCTGCGCGCCGACGGCAAGCTCCATTTCAACGCTGCGCCGGTTCCCGCTTGGGTAAGCGATTGGCTCTCGAGGCGACGCAGCCCAGCAACGGCAACGCCCAGCGAAGGTGGTTCCAAGGCCTCCATCGTTGCAGTCGGTTCCGATGAGGCAGAAGAAAAAGCTGATCCCAAAGCCGAAGCCCGCGCGGCGGCGGCACGCGAACGCAATCGATTGGAGCGTGAGGCTTCCATTCTGTCTGGTTTGGACGACTTGGATCTATGGATTACCGATCAGTTGGATAGGGGGCTGGCGGGCTTCGCTGCCCAGTCCGCGCAAGCCTGCCGCGTGATTGCGCAGCGGTTGGTGGACGCCAAAGCCTCTGGTCTCGCTTCGCGCCTGGAGGGCCTGCCGGCGCGCCTGTTCGGCTTGCCTGATGCGGTGCGCCCGGCGGCGGCGATCCAGGAGCTTGGCCAGATTCACTTGATCTCCGCGGCGTATCGTAGCCAGAGTGCAGGTCAAGATACTCTGCCTTCCAGTCTCAAAGCCGATGTGCGGCAAGCGATTGGATGGTCGATCAGCCGCGATGCGCTTTTGGCGGACTCCGATGCGCTGCGGGTACAAGCAAAGTGGCGCGTGGTTGCTGCGCTCAGTGAGGTGCAAGCAGATCGCTTGCGGCGCCTGGAGACATGGCTGTGGCGCGAAACACAACAGGAGACGCCGCGCTTTGCGGTGCTGATTGATTTTGTTCCTGTTGGGACCGGCGCGGCTTCGAGCGGCTACAGCATAGGCGATCGTGTTGAGGCGGAGCTGGTCTTCTATCCATCCGCGGTGCCCATGCGGGCTCAGATCGCGCAATCGTTGAGCGGCGCTGTTGCGTCGGGCGATGATTTGGCGCTTCCCCACCGGAGCTTGCGCGATGCGTATCACGGCTATGAGATGGCAATGCTTCAACAGCCATGGCTCGATGTGTGGCCTATTTATACAAGTGGCGCAAGGCTGCGGCGGAGTGGCGCGCAACTTTTTCTTTGTGACAATGATGAGAAGGCCTCACCGCTTGCACTTGCTCTCAAGCCCGCGCAAGCCACGCTGGCAGCTCCTCTCTTGAATGTTACGAAGCTGGATGCAATCGGACTCTGGGATGGGTACTATCTCAACCTCTGCTGGGCGCAAACGGAGTTGGGCCGATGGGTGAGCGCATGAACGCAAAGACGCTCAAGGCACAGGTTCTTCCCGCATTGCTGGCCGGCACAGGTCGCCAGCCGATCAGCTTTGCAAATGAACTGGCAGAGCTGGCGCACGGCGATGCGGCGATCGCCACGCTCAACGCACTGAGTCTGACAGCGCAAGCATTGCGTTTTGAGCGCCCGATGCCGCCGGAAAGCTTCAACGCGGAGAAGGAGATTCAAGAAATTCGCCAGATTCTTCCCGACCCCATGAGGCGCGTGTTGATCCGGCTTCTGAAGGACAGAAGAACTGCGGACGATCTGATGTTGGCGCTGGCATGGGCCTTCGGACGTTCGAAGGTGCGGCCGCATCCATTCGATCTGCCCAGGATCGACGCATTTGTACGCGCGCATTCTGAGCATCTTGGCTTAACCGCGCAGCATTGGGCCGCGCAGCAAAACGATTCGAATGCAGCGCCGCAAAATTATTTTTATGCGGATGTGTTGGATGAGACGAACTGGCTGCAGGCTTCTCTGGCGCGGCGCGCGTGGTTCATCATGGATCGCCGCAAAGAAAATGCGGCGGCAGCGCGAGAGTTGGTTGAGGCCAACTGGGCGCAGGAGAATGCCGATGCGCGCGTGCGGCTGCTGATGGCGCTTGAGACTGGCTTGAACAGCGGTGACCAGACGTTTCTGGAGGGGTTGGCAAAAGATCGCGCGCCGCGTGTGCGCTCGCTGGCACAGAGATTTCTGGTGCGCATTACCGGCAGTGGAGCGGAGAGTTCGGCGCTGAAGGCTTGCTTGGAACGAATTCACCGTTCGACTGCTGGCCTTCTGAAAAAACGTGCAACTCTGGCGCTGGAAGTTCCTGCCACTGTGAAAGAACATGAGGTGAGAGGATGGATTCGCAAGACATTTGCTGAAGTCAGTTGCAATGAATTGGCGCGCGCGTTCGAATTGACCGAGACGGCGATGATCGAAGCTGCGGAGAAGGATGAGAAGCTACTGCTTGCAATAGCTCTGATGGCCACACAAGATAGGCGGGTTGATCTGCTTGAACAAACAGTCAACGGACGGTTCAAGGATGCGTGGGAGCAGATGAGTTTGTGCGGTGAGCAGGATCTCGGTTTAATGCCTGCCGAGGAGAAGCTGCGCTGGGCGGAGATTCTGATTTATCCTTATTCCGGAAAGCCACAGGTATCCTATGCTGCGTGGAGCTGGTTGCATCGTTCACTTGAAGGTCCAGGACCGGAAGTGTTGATGGAGCCGGTTCTGCGCTCATCCCGCTGGTTGAACAATCTTGTTGATGAAGAGAAGGCTGGAGCGGAGTGGATGGAATTGCTGGCGGCGCTTTGTCCCGGCTCTTTGCGCAATCAACTGCGCGCGAAACTCGCGCCGCTCGATTCGCCCTTGACCATGACCGCACTATCTTTACTGGAGATTCTGGATTCACTGGAGAAAGTTGGAGACCATGAGTAATGAAAGACTGCGCCATAGCGCCGAAGAAATCTATGCAGACGAATTGAAGGCACTGAGTCTCGGCGATAATCGCCCACGACCGGCCAACTGGCGTCTCTCTCCCCAGGCCGTGGTGACCTATATCCTGGGCGGCACGGCTGCGGATGGAACCGAAATCAGCGCCAAGTATGTGGGCAATCGCCGGCTGATTGAAACGGCTGTCGCAACACTGGCGACCGACCGCGCGCTGCTGCTGCTCGGCCTGCCGGGAACGGCCAAGTCGTGGGTCTCCGAGCATCTCGCGGCAGCCATCTCCGGCTCTTCGCAGCGCATCATTCAATGCACCGCGGGCACCGATGAAAATCAAATCCGCTACGGATGGAACTATGCGCTGCTGCTGGCCAAAGGTCCCTCGCGCGAAGCGCTGGTGAAGACGCCTTTGACGCGCGCCATGGAAGAGGGGACACTGGTGCGCTTTGAAGAGCTGACGCGCATGGGCTCCGATGTGCAGGATACGCTCATCACGGTTCTCTCCGAGAAGACGTTGCCCATTCCCGAGCTGGACACAGCCGTTGAAGCACGGCGCGGCTTCAACGTCATTGCCACCGCCAACAATCGCGACAAGGGAGTCAACGATCTGTCGTCGGCGCTCAAGCGGCGCTTCAATGTTGTGGTGCTTCCTTCGCCGGCAACACTCGAAGAAGAGACCGGAATCGTGCTGAAGCGTGTGCGCGAGATCGGAACCAACTTGAGCCTGCCGCCGATTCGTCCCGCGGATCAGGAGATCGTACGCATCGTTGTGCTCTTCCGTGAACTGCGCGAAGGCAAGACGCTCAACGGCAAAACAAAGCTCAAGACCTCAACCGGTTCGCTCTCCACGGCTGAAGCCATCTCGGTCGGCGTCAGCGCGTGGGCCTCTGCGGCGCACTTCGGCGATGGAGAGATGGATGCGACAAGCATGGCCAGTAATCTTGTCGGCGCAGTCGTAAAAGATCCTGTGCAAGACACGGTTGCGCTGCAAGAGTATCTGGAAAGCGTGGTGCGCACGCGCGATGGATGGAGCGATCTTTACTCCGCGATTCGAGAGGTTCTTTAGCCTTGGACGAGCGCCTTCATCTGCTGGGCATCAGGCACCACGGGCCAGGCTCCGCCGCACTGTTGCGGCAGGCGCTTGACGCGTTGGATCCAGCCTGCATCCTGGTCGAAGGGCCACCCGAAGCCGATGCGTTGATTCAGTATGCAGCTCACGAGGGTATGGTGCCGCCGGTGGCTTTGCTCCTCTACGCAAGTGATGATTCAAGCCTTGCATCGTTCTTTCCCTTCGCGGAGTTTTCTCCCGAATGGCAGGCTCTGCGCTGGGCTCTCGACCGGCGCCGCCCGGTGCGTTTCATCGATTGGCCGGCGGGTGTTTCTCTTGCCCTCGCCAAGCAGGAAGAAGATCAAAAGCCCGATGCAGCGCGCGCTTCCGATCCGCTCGACCTGCTCGCCGAAGCTGCCGGATACGAGGACGGAGAAGCATTTTGGAATGCGCTCGTAGAACAATCCGGAGGTCAGCCCGCAGAGGCCGGTCAGCACGCGCTCTCCGTCTTCGCCGCCATCGAAGAGGCCATGACCGCCGCGCGCGCGCATGAATCCGAAATCGGCGCGATGAGCGATGCGGAGACCATGCGCCACGCGCGGCGCGAGGCCTTCATGCGCACTCATATTCGTCAGGCGCTCAAAGAGCACGAGGGCAACATCGCCGTAGTCTGTGGAGCTTGGCACTTGAGCGCCCTCCGCGCGCCGTCAAAAATTGCCGACGACAAGGCTCTGATTAAAGATCCTCCGAAGCTTAAAGTTGAAGCCACCTGGGTTCCATGGACCGACAGCCGCTTGAGCATTCGTTCTGGTTATGGGGCGGGCGTGCTCTCGCCCGGCTGGTATCGCCATTTGTGGTCGCTCTATGCCACCAGCGAAACCACTACGCCGGAACACTTCGCTGCTGTATGGCAATCCAAGACCACGGCTCTGCTGCGCAGCGAAGGTTATCCCGCTCCAACGGCTTCCGCGATTGAAGCCGCAAGGCTCGCTCTTGGACTGGCCGCATTGCGTGGCATTCAAATGCCTGGCCTCGCCGAGATGCGCGAAGCGTCGCTGGCCACGCTCTGTTATGGCGATGAAGTCGTGCTCGCGCTGATTCAGCGCAAACTCTATATTGGCGAGTGTGTCGGCGAGATCGATGAGCATGTGCCGCAGATGCCGCTGGCCCGCGATCTCACACTCTGGCAAAAGAAAACACGGCTCAAGCCGGAAGACATCGATCAGGAGTTGCGCGTCGATCTGCGTACCGATGCAGGGTTGCTGAAGTCCACGCTCTTGCATCGATTGGCGCTCATTCGGGTTCCATGGGGAAGGCTGGTGGAGGCAGAAAGCGGGCGCGGAACCTTTCGCGAAGTATGGATGCTGCGCTGGCAACCGGAGCTATCTGTTGCGCTCGCAGAGGCTCTCATTCATGGCGTCACCATCGAGCAAGCCGCCGGCAATTGGACACTGGAGCGCGCACAGGCTTCCAACTCCGTCACGGAACTCGCTGAGATGGTCCGCGCCGCTCTGGTCGCCGATCTTCCCGATGCAGCCGCACAGTGCATCGAGCGCTTGCAAGCCGCAGCCATCCATGCCAGCGACATCACGGACTTGATGGACGCCATCGCGCCGCTGGTGCGTGTTCTTCGCTACGGAACTGCGCGCAAGCTGCCAGAAGAAGCTCTGCGCGCGCTTATTCTCGCCATGAGCATTGAGGTCAACGCCGGAGTCCGCGTCGGCTCGCACAGCCTCGATCGCGAAGCGGCGACCGCGCGCGTTCACGCCATGCGCGGTTACGATGAAGCGCTCGGCCTTTTTGCCGATGAAGCTCTCTCGCTTAGCTGGCGGCATCAACTCGCTCTTATGGTCGAAGACAATCAGGTCGCCGCGCCCGTTGCCGGCTTGAGTCTGCGCCGCTTGCACGACCTTCGCGTTTGGGATTTGATTGAAGTGTCCGCGGCCTTTTCGCGCCATACCAGCGGGCAGGAGTTGGAGAACGCCGGAGCCTTCCTGGAGAGCTTTCTCAGTGGCGGTTCAGAGATTATTCTTCAGGATCACGCTCTGCTGCAACTGATTGACACATGGCTTTGCGAGCTCCGAGAAGAAGACTTCATCACATCTCTTCCCTTGCTGCGGCGCAGCTTTGCGGGCTTCGATAGTGTGGCGCGCCGCCGCTTGTTGGAGAGCATTGCGAAAGGTCCGCAGCAGCATTCAAAAGTCTCAACTATGCACGCGGATGAGGATGATGGTTCCTTCGCCGAGGCGCTTCCTTTGCTCTATCGGATTCTCGACATCGGAGGCCAGTCATGAACCCAAACGAACGCAAGCGCCGCTGGCAACTCGCGCTCGGCGATGACGACCAATCCGATCTCTGCCAATCGGACCAGAGACTGAGCGCCGCGCTCTCGGCTCTTTACAACGCGCCAGCGCAGGCCAAGTCGCGCGGTGGTCTGGGCGCATCCTCGCCGCGCGTGGCTCGCTGGCTGGGCGACATTCGCGAGTTCTTTCCAACGTCTGTCGTGCAGATCATTCAGAGAGATGCCTTCGAGCGTTTGAATCTGAAGTCGCTGATGCTGGAGCCGGAGTTTCTGTCCACGCTGGAAGCCGACGTGCATCTCGTCGCCGACCTCATCTCGCTTCGCTCCGCCATTCCGGAAAAAACAAAAGAAACTGCGCGCCAGGTGGTGCGCAAAGTGGTAGATGCGCTCATGGCTCGTCTTGAGCATAAGACCACTGAACTCCTGCGCGGCGCGCTCAACCGCTCTCAGCCTACGCACAGGCCGCGCTCGAGCGACATCGACTGGGGCCGCACCATCGGCGCAAACCTGCGCCACTACCAGGCCGAGCATCAGAGCATCGTCCCGGAGACGCTCATCGGCTACGCACGCAAGTCCAAGACCCACGCCAATCTCGATCATGTCGTGCTGTGCGTCGATCAGTCCGGCTCCATGGCCACTTCCGTGGTCTATTCTTCGATCTTTGCCGCCGTGATGGCCTCGGTGCCAGGCATCGATACCAAACTCATCTGCTTTGATACAGCCATCGTCGATCTCACCGAACAACTGGTCGATCCAGTTGAGGTTCTGTTTGGCGTGCAACTCGGAGGCGGCACGGACATCAATGCCGCGCTGGCCTATTGCGAGCAGAAAATCGAACACCCCGCCAAGACGCATCTCGTGCTGATTACCGACCTCTACGAAGGCGGTGATGCCAAATCTATGCTGGCCCGCGTCGCTTCATTGAAACAAAGCGGCGTCAATGTGATTGTTCTGCTCGCACTCAGCGATGACGGCCATCCTGGTTACAACTCCAGCCACGCAGAGCAGATTGCCAGCATGAGTTGCCCTGTCTTCGCATGCACCCCCGACCAATTCCCTGAGTTGATGGCCACCGCATTGACGCGTCAAGATATCCAGCAATGGGCCGCCGGACAGGATATCGCGCTCATTCGTGGAGCATGAATCTGCGCCTGAGGAAACAGAAAGCTGACATCTGAAATGCGGTCTTTATCAAATGTCAGTACCAACAAAGCCTGAAATGAACGGTGAACCTATCTCGCCGCTGCGGTGACGCACATACAAGCGGCTTACCAGACCACTGATTATCGTGACTGCCATGAAAATAAGGGAAAGTTCCAGTGAACGAGAACGCATTCTTTCTAACCTTGCAGTGGCAATTTGGAGCGCGCTTCTTGTGCGATGCACAATAAAAAAATGAAGTAAGGCCGAGTCAATCTTGCAGACGTTCAAGCGCGAGGATGGAACGCCTGCATATCAAAAGTGGCAAAGCACCGAAGACGCCAAAGCTACAGTCGATAAGACGCCACGGCAGCG
>CAZXVX010000088.1:0-14009 GCA_964644105.1 uncultured Occallatibacter sp.
GCGGCAGCGCGCAAAGCTGGGTTACGCAGCAAGCGCAGTACGAACTTGCGCAAATCCCCGCCGACCGCATTCAATTGAAACGGCTGGCTGTGGCGTGATGTTGTTGATTGAGGTTCGTGGTTCCCAGGTCCGAAAATCCGGACCTGGGGCAACCGGCGACTACTTCGATTCCGGCTCTGAATGCCCTGCTATCGGCAGGTCAATGCTATAAACTCGCTGTGTTGCCGTCAGAACCAACAATGCATTCTTACTGGGAATAAAGCGCGCCGCCCGCGGAATGTGGTCTAGTATGACTCGTTTCATGACCTTGCCCGTCGCCGCATCCAGAAGGGTCATCTCTTGGTCGTAATTGGTTGTTGCAATCAATCCTAGCTTGCCATCTCCCGCCACAGCTCGGCCATAAAACGCGCCTATCCGCTGCCCATCCGTGATGCGATAGATTACGCTGTTATTTAGATTGCCGCGCACGACAAGATAATCGCCATACAGCGAAGCCCAACGGTAATCCGTTGAACCATTTTCCGGCCCCCGCTCCGGAACCAAAATCTTTCGGCGAAGCTCGCCCGTCCGGGCGCCAACCACTTCGATCAGCAGCCCGCGCTCCAACCATTGATCCTTTTTATCAGAGGTTTTTACTAGCAGATTTTTCTCTCGATTTGCTTCGTCATTCGGCAGATCCCAAACAAGAAGCAACGAATCTCCGTCTCCTCGACGCACGATTGGCATTCCATTCGGAAATTTTTTCGACCAGAGCTTTACCCCCGTTGCCGGATCAACAACCTGCATTTCGGGAGCGTTCTCAACATTGCCTTTCTTGTCCGTTGTATAGGTTTTTACCAAGACACCACCGCACTGGAATTGGTCCTTATCCCAGATTGACCCTTCGCTGACCTTGCCCGTTTTCAGGTCGATAAGCGAATTTTGTCCCGGCTTCTGATGGGATTTTTGATAGCGTGCGATCATCAAATCTTGATCATTAAAGTCAACCGCTTCAAATGGGCGCATCAGGACCACTTGCTTCTTTGCATTCAAGTCCCAGATCGAGCTGCGCGTACGCCCGGAGTAAGCAAGAAAGCGGCCATCCGAGCTGAAATCCGCCACCAGGCTTCCACGTAACGAATTGACAGGAAGATCCGCCGAATCCATATGCTCGCCGCTCAGTTCCCCTACGGCCACTGAACCGCGTTCAGTTTCGCTGGCGACCACATTGTTATAAAGATCAAGGGAATCCAGCTTGAAACCTGCATTCGCTTTGCCCGATGAGGGATCAATGAGCACAGCCGCGTTGTCGCGCAAGGGTCCGATCAGGAGATGATTGCCGCGCGTTACCGGCCATATCCACTGGCCTTCACCCAATTTGAAACTGTTCACCGGATTTCCCTCAGGAAATGTCGTCTCGCACAGCGTGTACAAGTCCCCGGTGGCCTTGCCGCCCCAATCACAGTCGAAGACCAGCTTGTCGGAATCAACGAACGCCATTCGTCCTTGAAGCAAGTGGGTGAGGCCGTTCTCGAGTGAAACCTGTTTGCGATCTTTCAAATCGAAAGCAAAAGATTTGATTCCCGTGGCAATGATCAGATAACGGCCATCCTGGCTATAGGTGACCGTTCCTATGCCCGGTTCCGCAATATAACGATAGACAATCTCCATTGGCTGAAATGCAGATATCTGATAGAAGTTCTTATTGTCGTAAAATAGATTGCCGCTCTCCACATCCGATAGCTTTAGCCAAACGCTGCCGTGGTTGAGTGCCAGGCAGACAAAGGTCTTTCCGTCGGGCGAAAGGCTCGTCTGCGGGCATCCATCATAATCGACCAGTTCGTGATAGCTCTCCCGCTTTCCTGTTGCAATCTCCCAATTCTCCACGCGCATCGTCTGGTAATAAAAGGTGGCGTGACTCGAATCGGGTGAGAAACGCGCAAGCTGCGCTCCAGGCGCGTCAATGGTAAACAACAATTTGAGCGGCGAGCGGCGCAGAACATGAATGCTGTTCTCATTCTGCGCCAGCAGATATTCCCCGTTGGGACTGAAGAGCACCTGAGAAAGAGAAGAACCCATGGGCGGATCAAGCTTGAATGAGTTCAGCCCAGGGGTGGGTTCAATCAATGGATGAACCGTCGCAATACGAACCGCCTCCTGAAAAGCCTTGAACTCAGGAGATGAGCCGAAGGAAGACTGTTTGCAACGATCAGGCAGCGAATCAGCTGCTTTGCGTGCAACCCGCACCCGAAGATTGATCTCACTGGTGGTTCCCAGCATATCCGTTAAAAAATTGCCCGTATTTCCTTTATTCGCGGTCACGCGGTCAAGATTTTCAGAAAAAGCCCGGGGAGCATATCCCGCACGGGCCATCGCGTACAAGCCAACCCGGTCAGCCAGCAATTCGTCTCTTTCAGCGTCGCCCTCCTCCTCGTCCGCTTTCTCTTTCCAGGGGACATTCAATAGCAGTTGTATCTTGTCTTCGACATCCTCGCGGTTGCCCACCGAGGTAACTCCAAGCATCACTTTCAACATCCGTGTGAATGAAATGGCTACCTGATGCGTATAGATATGGCCGATCTCATGCGCCAGCACACCGGCAATCTCATCCTCGCTGCGAGCATCTGTAATCAGCTTGCGGCTGACGTATACATACCCGCCAGCAATCGAAAATGCATTGGCGTCTTCAGACTCAAAGACCCGAAAATGATAGTGAATTGGCGTCGGCGGCAACTGCGCTAACAGCTTTTGGCCGATATGCTCCAGTTCCGCGGATTCTTTCTCCGGAACCAAATCATACATCGGTTCGGTTTGGGCCGCTTGCGCATCTCCAACCCATTGTTCCTGTTGGTCGTTGAAGATGTTAGGCTTGCTGGAGTGAAACTCCGGCTCGGGTAAAGTGCAGCCTCCAGCGCCCTGAACTTGCTGGCCCCGGAATTCCATGGGGGAGAGCAGTAAAAAAACTGAAAAGAGTAACGTTCTCCGCATCAAGCGATTTCACCTTGCAAAAAATATCAATCAATAATAACTCATAGATAAGAAACACCACAAATCAGTTCTAAGGAAGCTCTGATTCATTTCGTTCTTTGCAGCAAAGATTCCCTCGGGGGCTAAAGCCCGCATTTAATTAGAGCCACTTGCGGCGCAGCTAAAGCCGCGCCCTTTCAAAACCTCGACTTATTCAGAGGCTCCCTAAATCAGCAATTTTTTGGCGATAGCCGGATGGCCCATATCCCATCGTATCGATCGCATAAAAATGCGTGACCCAGGCCCATATCTTCGGACCGGAGAGGCCACGCGCCCAAGTTGCTCCAGCATATTCCTCACCGCTTATGGGCGAGCAGGAACATCAGCAGCAGAATCGCGACTGGAATCAGTGCGAGGCCGCCGTAGTAGAGGAATTTGCGCAGGGATTGCGATTTGCGCTTTTGCCAGTCGCGCAGTTCGATGCGGTCTTCGACGCCGACTTGATCGAGATGTTCGAGGTCGCGGGCGAACTCGCTAGCCTTCGAGTAGCGGTTCTTCGGCTCGCGCTCCAGCGCGCGATAGATGACCTCTTGCAACTGCGGCGAGATGGCGGGATTGGCTACCGAGGGCGGCACGGGATAGTTCAGCAGGCGCTCATTCATGGCGGCCATTGGATTCGGGCCGTTGAAGGGCAGCTTGCCCGAGAGCATCTCGTAGAGAATTACTCCCATGGAATAAATATCGCTGCGGCCATCGCCACGGCGGCCTTTGACCTGCTCCGGCGAGATGTAATTGGGGGTGCCGATGGCGGCGGTGAAGTTGGCGTAGGTGAGGCGCTTGGCGGCGGCGTCGCCGGCGATGCCAAAGTCGATCAGCTTGATGTTGTCGTGGTCATCGACCATGATGTTTTCCGGCTTCAGATCCCGATGCACCACGCCGTTTGCGTGGATGTAATCCAGGCCCTCAAGCACCTCGGTGGCGATGTGGACGGCGCGCTCCTCGGAGAGCGGGCCTTCGTCGAGAATTTGGCGCAGCAAACGGCCCTGGCACCACTCCATGACCATGTAAATGCGGGTGCGCTCCTCGCCGCCATAGACGCGCATCACCATGGGGTGATCGAGCTTTTCGCCGATGCCGGCCTCGCGCTGAAAGCGATCGAAGAGAATGGGATCAGCTTCCATGTCGGGGTGGGGAATCTTCAGCGCCACCTGACGGTTGTCGCGCGTGTCGGTGGCGCGATAAATTGTAGCCATGCCGCTGCGGGCAATCTGCTCTTCAATGCGGTATGAATCAATCTGCTCTCCGGCCGCAAAGCCGTCATGAAATCCCATGGTGTAGCTTGCTCCTCATGATTGCTTCTTACTACTGTATCGGGAATTGGCGGGTAAAGGGTAAGGAAAGTGT
This sequence comes from uncultured Occallatibacter sp., assembly GCA_964644105.1. Lineage (GTDB taxonomy): Bacteria > Acidobacteriota > Terriglobia > Terriglobales > Acidobacteriaceae > Telmatobacter. Next base: position 4,351 of record CAZXVX010000088.1, read on the forward strand.
AAGAGTTTCTTTTTTAGAGAACTCAGAGAAATCAATTGTTTTGAAGGAGAACGATTTTTGCTCCGCAAAAAATGGCATGGCGTGTGGTCAATCTGCGCCGTCCCTACGGGACTCCGGTTGAAGGATGGGGTGATCCATCCCACCGTTGAAACGGTGGGCTAATGACCAATGCGCCTACGGCGCGGGTTGTTCGCAATTCATCCCACCGTTGAAACGGTGGGCTAATGACCGCTGCGCCTACGGCGCGGGTTGTTCCCTATTTCCTGTTCCCTATTCCCTGTTCTCTTTTTCCTATTCCCTGTTTCCTGTTCCCTATTCCCTGTTTCCTGTTCCCTATTCCCTTTTTCCTATTCCCTGTTCCCTATTCCCTTTTTCCTATTCCCTGTTCCCTGTTCCCTGTTCCCTGTTCCCTGCTTTTCAAGCGGGCATGCGATAGGGCCGACCGCGGTACATTCCTACCTGCTCGACGGAGCGGACGCGAATGACTTGCGCGGTGGTGTTGTCGCCGCCGTCGATTTCGACTGCGCGGGCTACCAGTTCGCGGGTGATCTCGTCGATTTTTTTATCTTGCGAAACAATGCGCGCAATCTCACGCTCGCTCATCTCGTCGTGCAGGCCGTCGGTGCAGAGCACCAGAATGTCGCCCGGCTCAATGGTGATGGAAGTGGTGTCGGGCGCAACAAACATATCTTTGCCCACGGAGCGAATCAGCACATGGCGCGAGTCGGATTCAGCCGCCTCTTGCGCGGTAAGCAGGCCCATCTTGCGCTGCTCGTTGACCCAGGTGTGATCCTGCGTAAGCTGGCGCGCCACTTTGTTGCGGACCAAGTAACAGCGCGAGTCGCCCACGTGCGAGACGACGGCCTGGTTGTAACGCAACGCGCAGGCGACCAGCGTGGTGGCCATGTTGCGGCCCTGGTATTCAGGCTTGAGCGAGACATCATGCACGGCGGAGTTGGCCAGTTCCACCAGCCGCGGCATCAGTGTGGTGAGCATGGTTCCGGCTTGCGCCTTGGGAAATTCTTCAATGAGTGTTTGGATGGCCGTAGCCGAGGCAACTTCGCCAAAGTCCATCCCGCCCACGCCATCGCAGACCGCAAAAAGATAGCCGTGCGAGCGGGCGACGCGGCGCGAGGGCGGAATGAATGAGCCCATCGCATCCTCGCTATTGGTGCGGACTTTGCCGATGTCGCTGATTTGAGCAAACTGTACGTCGAGCATGAGTGGAGCCGCCTGGAAATATAATTTGGATGTTTGAGAAAATGCCTGGGATTCAGGAGCAGGTAACACCGGAACGAAATCGAGAGTTTGACTGCGCGAGCTGGTAAATAAGCTTCTCACGGAATGAATCCCCTTTCTGGCCGGCTTTTAGAACCTTTGATCAAATCATGAGATCGACCATCCAATCCCTCAGGGCTAAAGCTTGATTTCAATCTTGCCCCAGTTATGGCACGATTGAAGCCGCGCCTATTCAAAACATTGCCTTCATCCGAAGTTCCGTTGCTTGCAAAAGTATTGCCGGATGGCGCTTTCTGCTTCCATTTGCAAAGCAGAAAGAGCCACCCAGCGGAAGTGCTTCAATGTAACTCTAATTACATAATTTATTTAGAGGTGAGCAGGATCTCCTTGCCTTTGGCCTTGGAGGAGCGCAGGAAGTAAATTGCTCCATAGATGCCCCAGACGGCCGAGATGCCGAGAGCGAGCAGCGGTTCCTTGAAGGTGCCAAGTCCGAAGACCGGGCCGGCTACGTAGAATCCCATGAGGACCAGGTTGGCGAGCAGGCCGAAGCCAGGGATGAGCGTGTGCCGAATGAAGCTGTAATCGGGGCGCCCGGAGTAAGCAACGATGCACAGGAAGCAGCTCAGTGCATACAGAATGAATGTGCCGAAGTTGGAGGTGAGCGTGATGGTCAGCAGCGAGTTAGGCAGCGCGGCTAACTGGTCATGCGAGAGATAACCCCAATTCGAGAAGATGTTGTGCGGCAGCGCGGCGATGGCCGCGTCGGTGGGAGCGCCTGCGTCGCCAAAGACCAAAGCGACGGCGATGACGCCGATGACGGCGGAGATGACGGCCAGCGTCCAGATGGCCTTGTGGGGCGAAAGCGTCTTCGAGTGCAGCATGCCGAAGTGCTCAGGAGCCTCATCGTCCTTGCCCATGGCGTAGGTAACGCGAGCGCCGGTGTTCATGCAGCTCAGCGTGGTGCCGATGAGCGCGAGGAAGACGGTGAAGGCTTCCGCCAGCATGAAGTACTTGCCATTGCCCTGGCCCAGCAGCCAATCGCCGACGATGATCATCATGTCGCCGATGGGAGCCGCGGAACTGGCAGCGCTTTGCATGGAGTACCCCGAGTTAAGGAAGTAATTGGCTGCGAAATACTCGATCAAATAGCAGATCAAACCTTGAATCAGCAGCGAGGCAATGACGGCAATCGGTATGTGCTTGGTTGGATTTTTAGCCTCGCCTCCCATCGAGGTGACCGATTCAAATCCGACCAGGATCAGAATGGCGACCGTGGCCTGAATGAAGAGGTAGCTGAACTTGTGCGGAGCAACAACCGAGGCCGCGCTGGGGTGAGCGAGGAAGTTGCCGGTGGCATCCTTCTCGGCATAGCTGATGGTGAAGGGAACCTTTTTGCCGGCGGAGTCGAGCAAGGGCTGAGGCACGCCGCTGGCGTCGCGGATGGTGGCGCCGGTCTTGTCAGTGGCGAACTGATAGGTGTATGTGGCCAGCGTCTGTCCGTCATACTGGAAGGCAGCCGCGCCCTCAGGATGGCTGACGCGATGGCCGATGGCCAGGAAGCTGAACAGAACCAGGGCCGCAATCTGAATCACATTGATGGCCAAGTTGACGGAGGTGGAAGCGCCCGCGCCCTTGCTGGCGATCCAGGCGACGAAGAAGCTGAAGACCACCGCAATCACAGCCATGAAGAGTGGACCGGGATTGGAGCCGCTCATGAAGTTCGGATTGAGGAAGCCGATGACGTAGCCGACAAAGACGCCGGTCATACCGACCATCACGCCGGGGTAGACCCAGTAGTAAAGGTGCGAGCCCCAGCCGACGATGAACTTGGCGACGCGGGCATACTTGAAGGCCTTGTCCTTGGAGAGCAGGGCCTGCTCGGCGTAGTAGTAGCTCGACCCGGTGCCGGGATAAAGCTTGGAGATTTCTGCGTAAGCTACCGCCGTTGCCAGACAGAGCAGCAGAGCGCCTAAGATGCCCAGCCACATGGCCGGAGCGGTGGAGGGCTGGCCGGCCACGCCGGTGGTGGCCTGGACGTAGAAGGTGAGCCAAAGGAAGGCGCCGGGAGCGATGAGGGCCATTGCGTTGCTGGTAAGCCCGGTAAGGCCCAGGGTGGCCTGCATTTCAGGTGCTTTTTGTTCTGCCATGTGCATTCTCCTGAGTTAGATTTCTTTGGTCAGCTCCCGGCGGTGGACCGCCGGAAACAAATAAGGTTTTCCTGAGCCTGGAATTTCGTCCTGGCGGGTCTTGTTAGATCAATGTTAGGAGCCTGGTGATAAGGATGAAATGAGGAAACAATTCTCAGTTGTCAGTGATCAGTTTTCAGTTCTCAGCCGCCATTGAATCATGCATTTCTGACAACTGAAAACTGAGAACTGAAGGCTGTGAACTGTTCTACTTCTTGACGATGTTATTGCCGAAGATGAAGCCGAACTCACCTACGACACGGAATTGGCTGGTATCGGTTCCCGCCTTGCCAAAGACGTCGCCCGCGGTGGATTTAGAGGCGGTCAGATCGGCGAAGTCCGCGCGGACAAAGAAGCCAGCCTTCTGATAGGTCGGCGTCACGGTAAATGTGGTGCCCGAGCTGCCGGCGCCAAAGCCCAGCAAATTCAGCGAGCCGTCGGTCGTGCTTCCGGAACTTGTGAGGTATTCCACGCGCACCGGGAGCGAGAAGCCGCTCTTGAAGGCATAGCTGACGTTGAGCGCGCCGCCGGATGCCGAGGTGCCGGTGGGGATGCCCAGCTTCGAGTTGGCCGGAACTTTACCATATTGGAAGTACGGCGAAACGATCCAGGGGCCCTTGGTGTAGGTGTAGATTACCGCGTGCATGTAGCCGTTGTTCTGCACCGGCGTGGCCGCGGTTTGGAAGGCGGTCTGCCCGAGGTTCCCCATTCCGTCATAGACCAGGACATTCGCTCCCTTGGTCAGGGTAAGCGAACCGGAGAGATACGAGTAGCGGTTGGAGTAGTAACCGTCATTCCAACTGACCGAGCCGGACAGATACTTGCCCATGGTCTGGTTGATCTGGATGCCGTGATTGATGGCGTTTTCCTGATTCCAAATAATGCCGCGCTCGATGTTGAAGTTCTGGTAGGTGAAGGTGGACTCGGCGCCCATCAGGGTGGGCAGGGAGCCGATCAGGAACTGAGTGTTCTTGCCCGCCAGCAGCTTCGCATAGACGACCGGAACCGGACCGTAGTACCAGTTCATGGTGTTTTCAGCATTGATGAACGGCACGCCCAGGGTCGGCATGGTGTAAGCACCCGCCTGAATGTAGTACTGAAACTTTCCGTCGGCCTTCTGAATAAAGATTTCGCCGTTGCTGAGAGTCGCCTGCTTGACATCATCGCCGGTGATGGCGTTGTTCTGTCCGAGCGCATAGCCGGTCACGATGCCGTTCACGGAGAGCTTGCCAAAGGGGCCGGCATCAAATTCAGCCGCCGGAACCCAGGAAAGCGGTCCCGTGAGAACGAAAGTCGAAAGAGGTGTGGGCGCCGCATCCGCGGGAGCGGCGGCGGCAGGAGCCGGAGCAGGCGGTGCTTGCGCTGGAGCCACAAGGGCGATACACATGGCGGCGGCGGCCATCGTTTGCAGTACGCGATTGGTGTTGATCATCATCGGCGTGGTTCCTCCAAAAAAGTTTTGCGTTGTAAAACGCGAAATGAATTCAGTCAAAAGGTTGAAGCGATACGCCGCACCCGGATCGGTGCGGTCGCCCAAACGTCCATCCTCATCGGATTAACTCTAGTAACGCATTGATCGTATAAAGTTCGCGTGATAAACGCATGATGAAACCATAAGGAAATCAACATTTATATTTTATGTTCTCTTTATCTCGCGGATTGATCCCCCGGCTCGGATGCAAGAACCGGAGACTCAAATCAGGCATCTCTTGAGGATTTCCTTACGCTCTGCATGCAACAATCAGAATGAGATGCTGCAAGAATTGACCGCAAATCTGCAAGCCGGAGAGACGCTGGACCATTACCGCCTGGAGGCGACGGTGGCGCGCGGCGGCATGTCCACTCTCTTCAAGGCCACAGACTTGCGCAATGGCAAGACGGTGGCCATTAAGATTCCTCATGCGGATATGGAAGCGGATCCGATTTTGGTGGAACGCTTCAAGCGCGAGGCAGAGATCGGCCAGGAGCTGGACCACCCCGGCATTGTGAAGACCTACAACGGCGAACAACGCAGCCGCAATTACATGGTGATTGAATGGGTTGAAGGACGGCTGTTGCGCTCGGTTTTCTCTGAACAGTGCCCGCTGCCGATTGACCGCGCCACCCGCCTGACGCTGCGCATCTGCGAGGCGCTGGACTATATGCACAAGCACGGCGTGGTGCACCGCGACCTGAAGCCGGAAAACATCATGGTGGACGGCGAGGACGGCATCAAACTGATCGACTTCGGCATCGCCATGAAGGAGGATGCGCGACGGCTGACCTATGCCGGACCGTCACCCTTGCTGGGCACGCCGGATTACATCTCGCCGGAGCAGGTCAAAGGGCAGCGCGGCGACCAGCGCAGCGACATCTACGCCTTGGCCATTATTTTCTATGAGATGCTCACCGGGCAGACGCCCTTCAGCGGCCCCAATCCGCTGGCGGTGATGAACGAGCGCCTGATCAACGATCCCAAGCCGGTTCGCAAGCTGCGCCCGGAGATTACCCCCCAGTTGCAGGAGATTTTTTTGCGCGCATTGGAGCGCGATCCGCGCCACCGCTACGCCACCGCCAACGAGATGGCCTGGGATCTGGAGCATCAGGAGCAGGTGGGCGTGGAAGAGGACGAGCGGCGGCCTAAGCTGGGCGGCTTGCGATTGCCGGCCGCGCGCAAGTTGCTGCTCTATGGCTGCCTTGCGCTGGTGCCGCTAGTGCTGTTTGTGCTTATGCTGCTGCTGGCGCGACGGTAGGCGAGCCGGCGCAAAAGCCGTCTCTACGCCGGCACACGCTTCAGAATCTTGCTGGCGCGGCTGAACCAGGGGCGCTCGCGTCGGCGCAGATAGCCGGGCATCGTCGGCTTCTTGGCGAGCACCTTCTGCGCCCACTCGCGGGCTTCGGCGTTCTTTCCCTCCGAGGCCAGCAGATCCGCAAAGTTCAGGTAGGTCTCGGAGAGCGTCGATTTGACGACCACCGCGCGGAAGAGCGCCTCGGCCTTTTCCTTTTGCCCGGTCTGCGCGTAGGCGTGAGCCAGCAATCCGGCGGCGCGGCGGAAGTCGTAGTCGGGCTCTTTGCTGACCACGCGCTCCAGGTCGGGCAGCGCGGCTGCGGCGTCGCCCAGCAGAATGGCGCAGACGCCGCGGCGGTAGAAGGTATCGGGCGTGATGAGGCGGGCAGCGATGGCTTGGTCAAAGGCCTCGCGCGCCGCTTGCAGCTTGCCGTCGTCCATCAGCAGGTTGCCAAGCTCCTCGTAGTTCCCGCCGGAGGGATTGTCCATGATGGCCAGCCGCACCTGCCCGATGCGCTTGCGGCGCGGAAAGACTTTGAAGCCCTGGCCGACCAGGCCAATGTCAGGCAGCGCTTCGATAAGGATGTAGGCGCCGGCTCCCACCGGGCCTAGAAAGAGGATGATGTAAAGCCAATAGGTGTCTGGCCGGCGGCGGATGAAGTGGAGAATCGCCAAACCCTGGACGATCAGGCCCCACGGATAAAACAAGTGGCTCAGGTATCCCATGCGATATTCACCCTTGCGCCGGATTTCAGTGGGGCTTCTGAATCCGGCGGAAAATTGCGAACAAATTGTTGGGTTCATCGTACTACGCCAGAGGGGAAACCGAAAACTGCTCTTTTCGCAATCTTAAAGTTGCAGGCAACTATGCTTGCTGATCTTGCCCGCCTTCATCGCCTCAGCAAGCTGCCATGCCAGGACACGCTTGATGGCCGCTGCCTCGACCTCGTCCAGGATGCCTTCCTCTTTCGAAGCTGGAGCCGCTGTGATCGAATGCCGCGTGTGTACTCATGATTTTCTACTCCTCATGAACAAGAGGATTTCGCAGCACCCCTCTGGGGCGCAATCCTCTGGCGGGTCGGCATTCCCCGGGTTCCGCTGCGCTCCACCCGGGGCTATTTTCGCGCCACCCCTTCGGGGTGGAGATTTGCGCGGCTTGTTCATTGCTGTAAAAACTTGATATGGCGAGTCCGGCGCCAACTACTCCTTATTCCCTACTCCTTGATCCCCTGTTCCCTATTTCCTGATTCCTTTTCCTTGTTTCCTGTTCCCTGGTCCCTGTTCCCTGTTCCCTGTTCCCTGTTCCCTGCCTCACCGGTACGACTCGTCCCGGTGAATGACGAACTCCGGGTAGGCTCCGCCGCCCAGCTCGTGCAGGTCCATGCCGATGCGCTCGCCATCCGCGTCCACCCGGAAGGGAACAAAGCGATTCAGCAGCCAGAAGAGCAGGTATACCAGCGGCAGCACCAGACCAAGCAGCGTGCTGATGCCCACCAGTTGCGCCACCAACTGACCGGGCTGCGCGGCAAAGAAGCCAGCGGCCAGCAAGCCCCAGAGGCCGCCGACAAAGTGGACGGTGATGGCGCCGGAGGGGTCGTCGATGGAGAGAGCCAGCTCCAGCAACTCGACCAGCAGCGGCGTAACAATCCCGGCAACCACGCCCACAAAGAGCGATTGGATGGGCAGGACAACGCCTGCGCAGGCGCTCGATGCGACCAGGCCTGCCAGCCATCCATTGGCGCAGAGGCTGGCGTCGGGCTTGCCAAAACGGAAGCGCGTCACGGCGAAGGTGGCCCCCAGCGCGCCCGATGCGGAGAGCAGCGTATTCACCGCCGCCAAGGGCAGCGCGCTGAGCGGCGCATGAAGCCACAGCAGCGCTCCGGCCACATTCCAAGCCAGCCAGCCGACCAGCGCCAGCAGGCAGCCGAAGAGGACATAGACGGCGTTGTGCCCGGGCAGAGCCGTTGAGAGGCCCTCTTTGGGAAATTTGCCTCTGCGCGGTCCGGCGATCCAGACCACAGCCAGAGCGCTTACCCCTCCCAAAACCTGCACTGTAGCCGCGCCGCCGCCGTCCAGAAAGCCAGCGCCCAGGCCGAAGTTGACGCCCAATTGGCTCAGCCAGCCGCCGCCCCAGACCCAATGCGCGACGAGGGGAAAGACGAGCGCGGCCAGCAGCGCGGCAATGGCGCATCCGGCGGTCAGGCGCAGCCGGTCGGCGCCCGAGCCCCAGGGGATTTGCGCGGCCAGAGCGACGGCCAGAAACTCAAAGAGCAGCGCCAGTTGCGCGTGCGGCGAAGCGGCGCTCAACCCGCCCATGAACCACGGAGCCGTGCCCGCCCAGTTCCAGGGCTTGCCGGCCAACTGGAGGATGTGTCCGGCGCCGCCGGTGAAGGTTGCACCCGCCAGGGCGAAGACAATCGCCGCCACGGCCACAATGGTCAGGTTGCCCAGCAGCGCTTGCGCGGCGGAGCGGCAGCGGCCCAGTCCGGTGTTGATGAGCGCCACGCCGGCGATGGCCAGCGGCGCCACCATCAGCAGGGCAAGCGAAAGCGCAAAAGCTGTGTCGGTCATCGGAGTCGTGTTCATCTGCGTGCTTCTCCTCGCGCCGCCATGTGGCCGCGCACGGCGACAACCAAACCCAGAGCCTCGACGGCCATCCCGCAGAGGACAAAGACGGTTCGGGAGTTGGGATCGGGAAAGAGAATGAGAGCGGCAATCGTAAGAAAGAATCCTGCGGACATCACCAGCAATCCGGCATATTTCATGGAGCTTCCTTTCTGAGCAAATCAAGGCTGAAACGCTGCCTGAGGGAGTTGAAGTCTGACGGGAACGCCTTAACGAAACTATAAAGCATCGCTTTCGAACCGGGTCAAAATTGAGGAAGAAATGGAGATTCCTGGCTAAAAAATGGATCTTTGGGCGGAAAAAATGGCAAAGAATAAGCTCTTGGTTTCTTATTCGTTGCTGTATTAAAAATACAAGTGATTGAATTTATTTGACTTGTGATTATTTGGATGGCTATTCATGGCCTTCACAGGGTATGGGGGGGTGGGGTACAGGCTTTTTTCTCTCTCCTCAGGCAGGTGGCCCGGTCATCGATTCAATCCTCTTTCAGCGCAAGTCATAACGAAAAGCTGTGCCCCGTTCATCGCAGCTTTATCGCGATGAGCGGGAGTCGCTGACTCGCTATCCACCCCAATTCGATTTCAACTGATCTTCGAATATCCTAACCCTGTTTTGAGACGGTTACAAGAGACCCGCCCGCTCATCGCTCAGAACGCGATGAACGGGGCACAGCTTTTTATAACTCATTGTTATTCTTCAGAGTTGATGACCGGGCCACCTGCCATTCGCAATTCATACACGTAACTTTCAGGGACGGAACCTTGATCGATTTGTAGCTCTCAGGACCTCACTTCACTTGAGGCTGGGTTGGGACATAAGGATGCCAACTCTCTATCTGTTCA
>CAZXVX010000089.1:0-13974 GCA_964644105.1 uncultured Occallatibacter sp.
CGGGTTTTAGCCATAAAGTTAAAGACTCACTTTGCAAAGGATTTGTTTTGCCGCCGTTTTCTGTGCGGCATCTACGGCTCGGGAAGGCTCGATTTTGCGGCTGCAGCACCGTCCTTGAATCGGTGAACTCCCCGCTCATTTGCCTAGCCTTGGCGGCTTCCGCCTCGGCACTTTCCCGGCCAAACCTACCAGGTACAGAGTGATGCCAGTCTCTTACTATTGTAATAGACTCCGCTTAAAAAGCAATAGGAATAATTGGTTCGTGCTGCGCGGCCAGCAACAGCCGATTGGCCATCAGGCTTGCACGGCCATTCAATGCGCGCTCAGCCGCCACCCGCGCCAGTTCAGGAAGATTATTGCTTTCAGATAGATGCGCCAGAATCACGTAGGCCGCCTGACCATCGTACTCCTTCTCCAGAAAGCCGCAAGCCGCCTCGTTCGACAAGTGACCGACCCTCGACATCACCCGCTGCTTCACCGCCCAAGGGTAAGGCCCATCCCTGAGCATCTCCAAATCATGATTGGATTCCAGCAGCAGCAGATCAAGATTCTTGAGCTGAGCCTTCACGTTGGGCGGAATGTAACCCAAATCGGTCGCATAGCCCAACCGCACCCCCTCCGCCTGAAAGACAAAGCCCACCGGGTCAGCTGCATCGTGAGGCGTTGTAAATGGGCTCACCGCAATGTCGCCAATCTCAAACGGCTCCCCAGCCCGGAAATACTCCACCGCTGGCAACCAGGTGGGATCTTTCGCCTTCGCCTGCTCAACTCCATTCTTGTTGTCATCCGGTGCGAGCGGCCTCCCAGCGCTGCTCTCATCCTGAGTGAGCGAAGCGAGTCGAATGACCTGCGGTTCGTCGCTTTCGTCCAACCCAACATCCTCCGCCGCAATCGCCTCCGCCTGCCGTTCCGCCGTCTGCTTGCGCACCTGCTCCAACCACTGCGCGTAGGTCATATGCTTGCGCGGCGAAAGCCAGCGCATCCAGGCGCGGTGCGTTCCTTCGGTAAAGTAAACCGGAATCCCCAGCTTGCGCGCTGTTACAGCCACCCCGCCCACATGATCCGCATGTTCATGCGTAATGATGATCGCGTCCAACGCCTCCGGCTCTTCGCCCACCAGCCGCATCCGCCGGAAGAGCTCCCGGCAGCTCAACCCGCAATCCACCAAAATCCGCGTCCGTCCCCCGCAGAGAACCGTAGCGTTCCCCTTCGACCCCGACGCCAATACCGTGAATCGCACCATCCTCTGAGAATACCGCGAGAAGCTGTGTATTTTATTGCGACATTCATTCAGTCTCTTTTAATGCTGCACCGTGTCCTGGGAAGACCAACTTCACCGGCTTCCAGCAATCATCTGCGCCGCATGCTGCAAGCTGGTTTCGGTGACCGTTGCTCCGGAGACCATGCGAGCTACTTCCTGCGTGCGCGCCTGATCGTCAAGCTGGCTGATCCGGGTCTTCGTTCTCCCTCCGGAGTCGTGCTTCTCCACCACAAAGTGTTGATCGGCAAAGGCGGCGATCTGCGGCAGATGCGTCACGCACAAAACCTGCTGGCCGCGGCTGAGGGATTTCAGCTTTTGCCCGACCGCCTCCGCCGCCCGCCCGCCGATGCCAATATCGATCTCGTCAAAGACCAGCGTGCGCGGAGTGGGAATCTTCTTCTTCGGCTTGATCGCGCCCTCTTCCACGCTCACCTTGAGCGCCAGCATCACGCGCGACATCTCGCCCCCCGATGCAATCTCATGCAACGGCTTCAGCGGCTCGCCGGCGTTGGTCGCAATGCGATACTCCACCGTATCCCAGCCGGTCGAGCTCCAATGCGCTGGCTCTTCCGCTGCGTGAACCGCCACCTCGAATTTCACCTTCATGGCGAGGGAATTGATCTGCGCTTCGGCTAGCCTCGCCAGCTTGGAGGCAGCGGCGCGGCGCTCGCTGCTCAGGGCGCTGGCAGCGCTTTTGTAGCGCTTTCCTGCTTCATCCAGAGCAATGCGCAACGTCTTCAGGATCTCGTCGCGGTCCTCCACTTCGGCCAGCTTCCGCGCCACGCCTTCCGCAAAGCTCATCACCTCGCCAACCGTCGGTCCGTACTTGCGCTTCAGACGGTCGAGCAGCGCCAGGCGGTCTTCAATCTCGGCCAGCCGCTCCGGTGAGGCGTTGATCCCTTCCGCGTAGTCGCGCAAGCTGGCCGCCGTGTCGTTGATGGTGGCGCGCGCCTCGGCCAGTTGCTGGGCCGCCCCCGTGAAGCGATCGTCGTAGCGGGCCAGCTCCTCCACATTGCGCAACGCCGCGCGCAGTGCCGCCTCGGCTGAATCGCCGCTCTCGTACAAACGCTCAAAGGCGCTCAACGCCGCCGTGTACAGCTTTTCAGCATTGGCCAGCACGCGCTTTTCCGTCTCCAGAGCATCGTCCTCGCCGGCAACCAGTTGCGCGGCATGGATCTCCTTGCTCTGATAACTCCACAGATCCACCATCCGCAGACGGTCCTGCTCGCCGTGCAGCAGCTCGTCTAGCCGATTGCGCGCTTCCTTCCACTTTGCATAAGCCTCGCCCGCCGTCGTCGTATCGATGCCGCCAAAGCGGTCCAACAGCACCCGCTGCTGCGCCTGGTCAAAGCTGCTCAGCGTCTCCGTCTGCGCGTGCACCAGCGCCAGCTCCGGCGCAAGCTGCCGCAAAACGGCCACCGTCGCCGGCTGATTGTTCACAAAGACCCGCCCCTTGCCTGTCGAAAGAATCTCCCGCCGCAGAATCACTTCCGCGCCGCCCGAGTCAATTCCGTTCTCTTCCAGAATCGCTTCCGCGCTCGACGTCGACTCAAAGACACACGAGACCACCGCTTTATCCGCGCCGTGGCGAACCACTTCAGCGCTCGATTTGCCCCCCATCAGCAGAGCCAGGGCGTCCACCAGAATCGACTTGCCCGTCCCCGTTTCGCCTGTCAGCAGGTTAAGCCCCGGACCGAAAACGGCGGCGGCGTGATCAATCACAGCATAGTTGTCAGCGCGCAATTCAACCAGCATAGCGGGCAAACCTCACAGGAACTCTTCAAGGAACGAGTCCATTGTAGGCCATCATGCCTTGCTTGATGCAACCGCCTCGGCTGGAATTCGATCACCTGCCTCGCTATTCAAACCCTTACTAAAGTTTAATCAAATAAAGTTGACAATAAGTCACTCAATATGGCATCCTGAAAACGTCAGAATTCTATCGAAGGCAGGTTCCACTCATGGCAAAAATTATCGGCATCGATCTCGGTACCACCAACTCTTGCGTCGCCGTCCTGGAAGGCGGCGAACCCAAAGTCATTGCAAATGAAGAGGGTGCGCGCACCACGCCCTCGGTGGTCGCCTTCAGCAAAAGCGGCGAGCGCCTGGTCGGCCAGGTGGCCAAGCGCCAGGCCATCACCAATCCGGAGAACACCATCTTCTCCATCAAGCGCTTCATGGGCCGCCGTTACAACGAAGTCAATGACGAGATGAAAATGGTCCCCTTCAAGGTCTCCCAGCAGGGCGATCACGTCGGCGTGCAGGCGCAGGGCAAGGAGTACACCCCGCCGGAAATCTCGGCCATGATCCTGCAAAAGCTCAAGAAGTCCGCCGAAGCCTACCTCGGCGAGTCGGTCACCGAGGCGGTCATCACCGTCCCAGCATACTTCAACGACGCCCAGCGCCAGGCCACCAAAGACGCCGGCAAGATCGCCGGCCTCGACGTCAAGCGCATCGTCAACGAGCCCACCGCCGCCGCCCTCGCCTACGGCCTCGACAAGAAAAAGGATGAGACCATCGCCGTCTACGACTTCGGCGGCGGAACCTTCGACATCTCCATCCTCGAAGTCGGCGAAGGCGTCATCGAGGTCAAGTCCACCAACGGCGACACTCACCTGGGCGGCGACAACCTCGACCAGCGCATCGTCGATTGGCTCATCGCCGAATTCAAGCAGGAGAATGGCCTCGACCTCACCTCCAAAGGCAACGAAATGGCCCTCCAGCGCCTCAAGGACGCCGCTGAAAAGGCCAAGATCGAGCTCTCCACCACCGTCGAAACCGAGATCAACCTGCCCTTTATCACCGCCGACGCCTCCGGCCCCAAGCACTTGGTCCGCAAGCTCACTCGCTCCAAGCTTGAGCAGTTGGTCCAGGACTTGCTCTACCGTTCCCTTGAGCCCTGCAAAAAGGCCATCGCCGACGCCGGCGTCTCCATCAAAGACATCGACGAAGTCGTCCTTGTCGGCGGCCAGACCCGTATGCCCAAGATTCAGGAGATGGTCAAGGAACTCTTTGGACGCGAGCCGCATCGCGGCGTCAACCCGGATGAAGTCGTTGCCATCGGCGCTGCCGTCCAGGCCGGCGTGCTGGCCGGCGAGGTCAAGGATCTGCTCCTGCTCGACGTAACACCGCTCACCCTGGCCATCGAAACCCTCGGCGGCGTCGCCACGCCGATGATCCAGCGCAACACCACCATCCCGACAAAAAAGACGGAAACCTTCTCGACAGCAGCCGACAGCCAGACCGAGGTCGAGGTTCACGTCCTGCAAGGCGAGCGGCCTCTCGCGGCGCAGAACCGCACCTTGGGCAAGTTCAAGCTCGGCGGCATCATGCCCGCCCCGCGCGGCGTCCCGCAGATCGAGGTCACCTTCGACATCGACGCCAACGGCATCCTCAACGTCACGGCCAAGGACAACGCCACCGGCAAAGACACCCGCATCACCATCACCTCCAGCTCCGGCCTCAGCAAGGACGAAGTCGAGAAGATGGCCAAGGAGGCCGAGGCCCACGCCAGCGAGGACAAGGAAAAGCGCGAGGAAATTGACGCGCGCAACTCCCTCGACGGCCTGGTCTATAACATCGACAAGATGCTCAAAGACTCCGGCGACAAACTCGGCGACGCGGAAGCCGCGCCAGTCAAAGCCGAAGTCGAAAGCATCATTGCCGAATCCAAGAAGCTGCTCGAAGGCACGCCCACCTCGAAGGAGTTAAAGGCGCAGCACGAGAAGCTCACCCACTCCAGCCACAAGCTGGCCGAGATAGTCTACAAGGCGACAGCAGCGCAAGCCGCCGCAACACCGGGAGCAACCACCCCCGGCGCCACCGAACCCGCCGCCGAAGCCAAAAAGAACGACGGCGTCATCGACGCCGAGTACGTGGACGTGGACGACAAGAAGTAGCATTTGCCATGCAGGCAGCCCCCGCATTCGGCGGAAGAACAACGGGGTGGGCGATGAATTATCGCCCACCCCAAACTTGTAATCACCCATATACTGTCATCCTGAGCGACCGGAACGTAGTGAAGGGAGTCGAAGGACCTGCGGTTTGTTAAAGGACCGACGAATTCAGTATTGTCTATTGAATCGAGTCTTTCCGTCAGAAATTGATATTAATGGTGGTATCCACTTCAACTGGTTCGTTATTTAGCAGATAAGGCCTATATATCCATTGTTTCGCAGCATCCAAAGCCGCTTGCTGGAATATTTTTGGTCCGCTTGTGACACTGATATCTCGAACATGCCCGTCCTTTCCAATGATTCCTTTCAAAATCACCGTCCCTGACGCTCCTAATTCTTTTGCATTAGCCGGTCGATCCGGTGTCACTTTATTAATCACAAAACCTGGAATAATTCCGTTTTTGAATCCTTCCCCGATCATTTTAACTGCATCGGAAGTAGGTTGAAAAAGTGATTCTTCGTAAGTCGGAATGGATTCGAGAAGGTCGATATGCGCGGTTAAAACAGTTCTTCCTGACTGATAGTACACCACGTCTTTTGCAACATAGTGCCCCTGGAAACCGACTAGACCACGCCGTAGTACTTGTGCTCCTTGAGGCGTACCCGTCATTCGCAAAATAGGCTTATCTGCATCCAAGCACCAGATCGGACCAAACGAACTACCACTAAAGTCTTTCATGCTTAGGCAATTTAACTTTGCCTTTCCAATTTCGTTTTGTTGGAGACTATAACTCTCTATATCAATGACTTTCGAATTCTGCATCGGTTCAACGAGTTTGCGACGCATCTCTGAAACCAGATAGGGTACTCCGCTTTGTTTACTAATCCGCATGACGCCATGATCGGTTCCAAAGTCTGTTTGAGTGAAGGTGGTACCAGCATAAATACGTTTGAATTTGGTGGGACTAACCCAAAACTCCTCATAGGTTCCCTGATCGGAGGAATTGCCCTTTTCATCGAGCAAATTAAACGAGGCTTTCAAGTGCCACGGCTTAACCTCATCCCCGGTAAGGGTATTCAATTTGGCGGCCATCAGCATCAGTTCCTTGGGATCGGTAGGAATGGCTAGGGGAGCTTCTTTGACCGAATAGGTGTCGGGTGCAGTACCCTGAGCAAATGCTGGAGGGCCATAGAGGCTAAGCGCGAGAAGGCAGAAGAGGCTGAAGCGGCAAGAGAGCGGCTGCACGAAGGTCGTTTTTCGCATATCGGCATGATAATACAGCGCAGCGCACCCGCGCCGCAGGGGCAACAAATCGTAGCGCTGGCCTCCTGGCCGGCTGTCGCGTGGACCTCCCGGTCCACGCTTGATTCTTTTCCGGCATCCCCGCCCCGCACTCCATGAAACGGGCTGCCTTAGCTTCGATCCGCCAGCCGGATGCCCCATCCATCCGCGTTCTTTGCAGATGGGTGAGAACCACAAACCCGACTCCGCCGCTTTGGTTCGCTCGTCCACCATCTTTCGCCAAGCCGGAAGTATGCGATCCAGCCCCGCAGAACCGGGTTGAGCCGCTCGATGGTCTGTTTCAGACTTTTGCCACGAGCCGCCCGCAACTGCATGGCGGACGGTCGGCGAAGTGCGCTAGCGCAATATCTTTCCTTCGGTCTCGCCATCGCCATCGGGGGCGATATAATTTCGTGGAACCGTCAGCGAAACGGGAGATTCCGTCTCCGATGCATTTGTCAAACTCCTACGATTTGAGGCGGCGGTAACAATCGACGAAGGGAGGAAGATGACAGGTGAATGAAAGTGAAACAAGAGAAACACGAGAAACAAGAGAAACAGTCATCGTCGGTCCGCTCGTGATCGAGAGTGCAGGAAAAGAAACGCTTGCGCGCGATGAAGGAAGAAGACAAGCAAGGAAAGGAAGAAGGAAGAAGAAGACAATCAAAGTAAATAGAGGAGACAACGGCATCGATCAACGTCCGGATTTGAGAGATTTTATCGAGCGTGCATTTGGAACGCTTACAGCCGTGGCGTTTCTCTTTTATTGTTGCTGCCTTGGCCTTCTCCCCAAGCGCACACTTTGGATCACCATTCCCCTTGGGTTGGTTTTCTATGTTGGACTGATCGTAGTGGGAAGAAGAGTCCACGCGAAAAGCGAGAAGCGGAAACGGACAGGCAAGCGCTACAAATTCATGGACGTCGAAAACGAAAGCGAGTGGATATTCTGGTTGACCAAGTTGGGAATGATTGGAGCCATGTTCCTTCTGGGGTGGCTCTGGGTCACGCACAACCTGAAGCACGATTGGTACCTGACGGCTTGTGTTCCCGTGCTGATTCTCATTTGCATGGTCTTCACGCCCGCAACGAGCGAGCCCGGCGATGGCGGTATCGATTTTTGATCGGGCGGGTGGCTCCGGTCTTGATACTCTTTCCAACCTCAACTGAGGGTGCCCCCGGTTCCGCGCTCTTTGCGGATGGATGGGAACCACGAACCTCCATCAGCCGACCACTACTCCACATTTTGCAGATCATTCTTCAACGTTTTGCTACTCTCGATTTGCATCTTGCGCATACAGATCCTCTTACTGGGGACGGTCTGAAATGTACCCCCACCCCCCACCATATGTTTTTCAAGCTTTTTTGAATAAATAAATCTTATAAATAGTTTGTATTAAACCATATACAATTTATTTCCGTTGTCGAATCAGTAGCGTTAGACCTCGATTTTTGCCGTTTTTTTGGCGTAAAATTGGCTGTTTAAGGCCAAGAATCGCTTGTTTTGCATTCATGTTCCTGCCCTGTTCAAAGAATCCATCTTCCCTGGATGCCTCCGTTTCACTTGTATCCTGAAACCTCCTCATCCGCTGATCCGTCTTGCTAAAGTGTTGCAGGGAGGCTTTTACAATGCACTTCAGTACGAAACTGTTCTGTAGTCTGGCAATGGCCGGTCTGGCGCTGGCGTCTATCACCATGGCGCAAGCCGACTCAATCACGGCAAAGACCGCGCAAGGCAAGGTCGCCGGCAAAACCATCAACGATGGCAAGGTGAAAGCCTTTCTCGGACTGCCTTATGCGGCTCCGCCGGTCGGCGATCTGCGCTGGAAGGCGCCTCAGCCGCCGCTCAAGTGGAAGGGCAAGCGCGACGCCACTAAGTTCGGCGCCCACTGCGCACAGCTTCATGTCTATGACGACATGGTCTTTCAGGATGGCGTAAACAGCGAAGACTGCCTCTTCTTGAACGTGTACGCGCCCGCCGCAGCCAAGTCGAGCAGCAAGCTGCCGGTGATGTTCTGGATTCACGGCGGCGGCTACTCAGGCGGGGCAAGCAGCGAGCCGCGGCACAACGGCGACTTTCTGCCGCTCAAGGGCGTGGTGCTGGTCACGATCAACTACCGGCTCGGCGTCTTTGGTTTTCTGGCCACGGCCGATCTGGCCAAAGAAGCCGATGGAGCGACGGGCAATTATGGCTTGCAGGATCAGGTTGCCGCGCTTCGGTGGGTCAAGGAGAACATCAAGAACTTCGGCGGCGATCCCGGCAATGTAACCATCTTTGGCGAGAGCGCCGGTTCATTTGCCGTCAGCACATTGATGGCCGCTCCCTCGGCGCGCGGGCTCTTCCAAAAGGCCATTGGCGAAAGCGGCGCGGCCTTCAGTGATCCAGCTCCAACCGATGTTTTGGAGGCACGCGAGAAGGCCGATGGCGCGTGGGTCGACTCGCTTGGCGTCAAGTCACTGGCCGAACTGAGGGCGCTGCCGACGGACAAGATATTGGATGCAGTGAAGGCCAAAAGGGCCAGCTTCTGGCCGGTGGTCGACGGCAAGTTTCTAACCGAGCCTGTACCTGACACCTTTGCCTCTGGCAAGCAGGCTCATGTGCCTCTGCTGGCCGGCTGGAATCGCGACGAGGGCAGCTTCTTCGCCATGCGTCCCATCACCGTCGAGCAGTTCAAGGCCATGATTCAAGGCCTCTATAAAGATCGGGCAGAGGAGTTCCTCAAGCTGTACCCAGCCGACACCGACGCTGAAGCCCTCCGCTCAGCCGTCGATTATGGCAGCGACAACTTCATTGCTTTCGGCACTTGGAAGTGGATCGAGGCGCACAAGAAGACCGGCGAAAGCCCCATCTACCGCTATCACTTTGAACTGGCAGCCACGCCCAGCAAGTTCCATCCCGGCACATTTGCCTTCCACTCCGACGAGATCGAGTACGTATTCGGCACGCTAGACACGCGCCCCGGTGCGGTGTGGCGTCCCGAGGATCGCAAGCTGAGCGAAGAGATGATGGGCTATTGGACCAACTTCGCCAAGACCGGCGACCCCAACGGAGCAGGACTGCCGGAATGGCCTCGCTACGACAAAGACGCCCAGATCATCCACCTGGATAGCACCATTACCTCAGGACCAGATCCAGCGCTTCCGCGCTATGAGTTCCTGCTGAAGGGAATGCCGCAGTTCCACTTTTAGCACTGTGACGGCAAGAGGCTGGCGAGTAGCGCTGGCCTCCCGGCCGGCTGTGGCGCGGACGTCCTCGTCCGCGCTCAAGCCTGCAGCACTCGCACAATCAAACTTTCTATAAAGAGGAGCATCTGTTGCGCTCCAGCAAGGCCAATTTTTTCCGTGCTACTCGTTTGGATCGGTAGCCGTAAAGGGTGAGCAGCAAGGCTTCTCCGTGGCGTGGAAGTTCATCAGTTCCAGGCGGATTCCATCCGGATCATAAAGATTGAACTGGCCCTTGCCGTCCTTGCCGATCTGTGTATGTGCGTCGTGGACTCCACTGAGCCGATTGCCATCTTCGAGCTGTTTATGAGCTATCTCGACCGATGCGACGCCGATGGATAGATGATCGAGGACGCCCAGATCGTGCTGGGAGATAGTGGCAGGGATTCCGGAGCCGGAAGGGCCGCTGGTGAGCATGTATTCCAGCCAATCGTGGCTGTCTGGAGTCTGCTGGCTGACCCAGTCGATTTTGTCCTCTTTCATGCCGCCAAACCAATAAGGCCGGAAGCCGAGCAGATCTCTATAAAAGGTATCTTCGACAGCCCGGCTGTGCACCATGATGCCCATGTGGATGATGTGGCGGCCGATGAGATTCGGCGCGTTGATCGCCTCTGGCAAGCGTGGTGGTTCAACAAACTCAACCTTGTTGCCCTCCGGGTCAAGCACCGTGAACCAACGGCTGCCGTCGGCGCCTTTCTCCACCTTGCTGGGCGTCTTCCAACTCTTGGCGGCCAGGTACTTGCGCAACCCATCGGCGTCGCTGGTGTTGTAGGCAGTGTGGTCCAGCCGGTTTATGCCCGCGCCGGCCGGCAAGGGCAGCACTTCAATGAACTGCGTTGCATTGATCGCGTAGCGTACTCCATGCGGATCTTCCGGGTCAGGCATCTTGGCCGCGCCAATGATCTCGCGGTAGTAGTGGTCGGCGGCAGCAGGGTCTGAAGTATAAACCGCGATGTGCGAGATGCCGGTGATCTTGGGCCGAGCGGGCGTGGATTGCGCGGCTGCCACGGCAGTGAAGGCGAGAAGGAAAACGGCGGAAAGTGACTTGAAATTCATTTTGCACCTGAGTTTTTAGCTAGGGCCTGAACGAGTGTGAACAGGCCCTAAACCACAATAACTGGATTGTCTACACTGCGCAAACAGCAAGGTTTCGCCAAATCTCTAAAAAGCTTGGTTTCCGGCAAGCTCCAGGGAATCAACGCTGAATCTCGTGCCACGCCGATTCCGTACCTCATTTCTCTTCGCGTACCTCGCCAACCGCTTCACCAGGCGGGACGCAAGGTGGCACTCGCAACGTAAGATAGTGAGAGGCACCAAGTTCGAGAATATATTTCTATGGAGGGTCAAATGGCAACTGCAATACAAAATCCGGATAGGGGTCCGGGCAGCGGTTTTGTCAGCGAGGAAACTCGGCGTCTAACCGAACAGGCACGCGCCGAGCGCGAACGCCAGAAACAAGCGCTGAATTTGCAGAGAAGCAATATCCTCTCGCAGAAAACCTCGAATCCATCGCGGCGCGCGGCATTGCTGGCGGCGCTCGAACAGATCGAAGGACAGATTCAGGCAATCAACTAAACTGGCCCGCGTTGAGCGGGTATTTTTCTGCCGGTTCTCCGGCTTTTCCCCATCTGCATTCAGGATTCCCGGTGAACCAGCAGCGAGTTGGCCTGCTGCACCGGGGTCATCAGCACCCGCGCGATATTCACGTGCGCTGGGCGGCTTGTTGCCCAAACGATCGCGTCCGCCACGTCTTCCGGCGTGAGCGGCTTGATGCCCTTGTAAAAATTCGTGGCGCGCTCAGTGTCGCCGTGGAAGCGGACGATGCTGAACTCGGTCTCCACCATGCCAGGGTCCACCGTGGTGACGCGAATCGGCGTGCCGAGCAAGTCGATGCGCAGGCCGTCGTTGATGGCACGCTCGGCGGCTTTGCTGGCGCAGTAGACCGCGCCGCCGGGGTAAGTCATCTCACCCGCTGTTGAGCCCAGGTTGACCACGTGGCCGCGCCCTCGCTCCACCATCCCCGGCATCACGGCGCGGGTCACGTAGAGCAGCCCCTTCACGTTGGTGTCGAGCATCTCTTCCCAGTCTTCAATGCTGCCCTGATAGAGCTTTTCCAGCCCGCGGCTGAGGCCGGCATTGTTGACCAGAATGTCAATCGCCGCCCACTCCGCGGGCAGCGCGGCAATTTCCTGTTCGACGGCCTTGCGGTCGCGCACATCCAGGCACATGGTTTGAACAGCTTCGGCCCCGCGCCGCAGAGCTTCAGCGGCTACGGCGGACAGCTTATCCAAGCGCCGAGCAGCCAGTAGCAGACGCGCGCCTTCGGCGGCAAAGGCCAGCGCCGTGGCCGCGCCAATGCCCGACGATGCGCCGGTAACAAAGACGATCTTTCCCTTGAAAGTCATGCAGATATTCTAAGCTATGATCCTTTCGGCCTATTCGGCTTTTATGCTGACTCTTCCACGAAGGGCAGAGCATCCGGCTCCAGCTTGGGACGCCGTGCGGTCCAGGCAATCAGCACGATGCCCGCGACGATCGATCCCACACTGGCCAGTTGGGCATTCGACAGGCCCCACAGAACCTTTGGGTTGCGGCGAAGAAATTCAACCAGGAAGCGCGCCGTTCCGGTGAGCAGAAAGTATTGCCCGAGAATCGCGCCTGTGGCCTGTGGCTTGCCGCCACGCCACCAAAGCCAAGCGCCGATGAGAAGGCCAGCGGTCAGTTCATAAAGCGGCGTCGGATAAACAGGCACAAAGACCGGTTCGATTCCATTGGGGAAGGCCATGCCCCAGGGCTTGAAGGTGAAGGAAAGAAAGTGAACCGGCTTGATGTCGAGGCCATAGCAGCCGTCACCGGAGAGAAAACAGCCGATGCGTCCGATGCCGTAGCCGATGGCGGCGGCCGGTGCGGCCAGGTCCAGCGTGCGCAGAGCGCCGATTTTGGCTCGCCAGCCCTGCACGAGCAGCGCGGTGACGCCGAAGACCAGCCCGCCAAACCAGGCAAAGCCAGCCGTATCCCACAATACCGCCCAGCCCAGGTAGTGAAATTCGCTGGGGGAATCCAGGACGTGCCATAGTTTGGCACCAATAATGCCAGCCACCAGCGTAATGGCCACGATGCTGATGGCGTCCGCGCCTTGTCCGTTCACGGTGACGCGGGCGCGGCGGAAGCCGCGGTCCATCACCAATGCGGCCACCATGGCAGCCACCCAGGCCATCAGTCCGAAGGTCTTAATATTCAAAAACCAGATGTGGATAAAGGGAATCATCGTCTCTAAAGTATAGACTGCCGGGCTAGCGGGACCGTTCGATCTTCTCTTTTGACAGGCACGATTGGCGATAGGGAAGCATGGTTGACTATTGGATTGTTTGGAAAGCCCCAAATGTTAGCATCAAAGATGAAAAGACTAGCCCACCATGACTGATTCCGCCCAGACTCCCCGTGTCCGCTTCGCCCCCTCGCCCACCGGCTTTTTGCACGTTGGCAGCGCCCGCACCTTCATCTTCAACTGGCTCTATGCCCGCCACAACGGCGGCACGATGGTCCTGCGTCTGGATGACACGGATGTCGAGCGCAACACGGATCAGAGCGTTCAATCGATCTTCGAGGGCCTGCGCTGGTTGGGTCTCGATTGGGATGAAGAGTACAAGCAGTCCGAGCGCCTCGCCCTGCACCGCAAAGCCGCCGAAGCGCTCTTTGCAAAAGGCCTGGCCTACCGCGACTTTACCCCTGCCCACGCGGGCGACGACCATCAATCCGGCGCGCAAGGCGCGTGGCTCTTCAACCCAGGGATGCGCGAACTCACGCGCGAAGAATCCGACCGCCGTGCCGATGCCGGTGAGCCCTTCGCCCTCCGCTACCGCGTCCCGCGCGGTGAGGGTCGCACTCTCAGCTTCACCGACTCTGTCTACGGCCCGCAATCCAAGCTGGCCGACGAGGTGGAGGACTTTGCTCTGCTTCGCTCGGTAGGGGCCCCCAACGACAGGTCTTCGTCGGTGGGGTTATGGGACGGTATGCCGACGTATCACCTGGCCTCGTGCGCAGACGACGCCGACCTGCGCATTACGCACATCATCCGCGGCCAGGATCACCTCTCAAACACCTTCAAGCACCTGCTGATCTTTGAAGGCCTCGGCGCCGCGCCGCCGGGATTTGCGCATCTGCCCCTGCTGGTTGCGCCGGATGGCGCAAAGCTCTCCAAGCGCAAACATGGCCCCGTGGTCAGCGTCACCACTTACCGTGACGCCGGTTTTCTTCCGGACGCTTTTATCAACTTCCTCTGCCTGCTCGGCTGGTCGCCCAAAGACGACCGCGAG
>CAZXVX010000090.1:0-13917 GCA_964644105.1 uncultured Occallatibacter sp.
GAACTGGCCGAAGCCGTCAGCGCACCGCATGAATTTGCTCCGGCGGAGTTCAAGTAGCAATTTGGAGTAGTGATGATTGAGGGAATTGAGCCAATTGGCTACGTGCAAGCATTACGCAACCGTCCCCAGGATGATTATTGGGGAGAAGAAGAGTCGTGGATTGAGCTAACGGAGATGTTTTCCGCGGAAGCGCTCCAAGGCATTGAAGATTTCTCGCATATAGAAGTTGTCTTTCTCTTTCACAAGGTTGAAGCATCGAGGATTGTGACCGGCGCTCGCCATCCGCGCAATAATACCGAGTGGCCCGCGGTGGGCATCTTTGCGCAGCGCGGCAAGAACCGTCCCAATCGTATAGGGTGTACGATCTGCCGTGTTTTGGCCGTTGATGGTGTGCGGCTCAAGGTAGCGGAACTAGATGCCATCGACGGAACACCGGTCCTAGACATTAAGCCGGTGATGGTGGAATACCTACCGCGCCATGAGGTGCGGCAACCTGCATGGTCGCATGAAGTCATGAGACAGTACTGGCTGAAAAGTCAGGCCAGCAAGGACGGAAACCATGATTGAGACGAACAGTAGCAACATTCCCGCCGACAAGCTCGTCCGCGTCACCTTCCTCCCCGAAGGCCGCACGGTGGAGTTTGAATTTGGGACGCTGCCTTACGAGCGCCACGGCGAACCAATGTCCATCCTCGATGTCGCCGAGAATCATGATGTCTTTCTCGACCACGCCTGCGGCGGCGTCTGTGCCTGCTCCACTTGCCACGTGAAGATCAAATCCGGCGCAAGTGGCCTGACTGAAGCCGAAGACGATGAGCTGGACCGGCTCGACATGGCCGCCGATCAGCAATTGAACTCGCGCTTGGGATGCCAGGCCGTCATCACTCGCCCCGGCGAATACGTGGTCGAGATTCCAGAGTGGAATCGCAATTACGTCTCCGAGGGCAAGCCGCTCAATCTGGCGGAAGAAAAGTAAAGGAGAGCAGATGCCCCACGAGATTCACTGGACCGACGCCGAAGAGATCGGCATTCAACTCGAAGAAAAGTTCCCCGGACTTGACCCGCTCACCGTGCGCTTCACCGACCTGCACCGCTACGTGACCGAGTTGGAAGGCTTTGCCGACGATCCGGCAAAGTCGAATGAATCGCGGCTGGAGGCGATTCAGATGGCTTGGCATGAGGAGTATGAAGACGCGAAGAGATAAACTCCTCATGATCTCCTAGCGCCACTCCAACGCCTCCCGCTCGCTCCATTCAAACGAGCCTTCAAAGTGCTGAAATTCCTTCGGCTTGCCCGGAATCAAGTAGACGCTGAGCACGTCAAAGCGCACCGGCGGCTTCGTCTCCTGCGGTAGTTGGCGGACGTACCGCCGTGCCAGCCGTCGCAGCGTATTGCGTTTGTGCTCATCCACTGCGATCTCGGCCGGACTCATATCGTGGGCGGTACGCGTCTTCACCTCGAAGATGCAAAGCAGCGCGCCCTGCCAGGCGATCAAGTCAATATCGCCCGGCAGGTCGCCTGACGACCAGCGCCGCGCCACTACCACATATCCTTTACGACGCAGATAAAAGAAGGCTGCGTCCTCGCCATCCATGCCCGTGGCCAGATGAGCAGGACCGCTTTGACCCCCGTTTCTGCGTGCAATCCCAGTCAACCCAGCCAGCACCCGCTCCTCGCAATTGATCCGAAGCTGTTCCATCCATCCCATGGAAGACCATTTTCCACTCATTCTGCCCAACGTGCAAATTTCGATCATCTTGACGTCATTTCAGCCACTCGTTCTTGTGCTCGTGGTCATCACATCAGTACCCGATTATTGCCAAAGTGGAACGCTCCGATCCGCTTCCGGGAAGCTCGCGCAAGAGAAGGCGAGTTTATGTTCTTTTATGCCTCATGCCATGTTGAAATGAACAAGTCTGAGCGGTTGAGGAAGGAAGATCAATTATGTCTCACGGGATGTTCGGCGGTTTGTTTTCAAGCAGCAGCGCGCATTCGCAAACAGTTCCTGTAAGTTTATTGACGAACGCGGAGACGCACTCAAGAGAGGAGGAAGATCGCAACTTTAAATATGCGCTGGATGCACTGCCGGTCAACGCGATGTTCTGTGACCGCGATCTGATTCTGCGCTACCTCAACCGCTCATCGCTCAAAACCCTGCGTGCTCTGCAGCAGCATCTGCCGGTTGCGGTAGATCAGATTGTGGGCAAATCAATCCACATCTTTCACCGCAATGAGGAGAATATCGACCGTATATTGGGCAACAAACAGCATAAAGGACGGCATCAACTTCCGCACAAAGCGACGATCGCGTTAGGGCCGGTAAAGCTGGACCTTGAAGTTGAGGCCATGACGAATGAGCAGGGTGAGTTCATTGGCGCTTGTGTGGTTTGGGGCGTCAGTACGCAGGGCAAGTTGGAGGCGCTCCGAGCCGCGCAGGAGGCGCAGCGCACGGACATTGAGCACCTGAACGGCAACCTGCAGATGGTGGCCACGGCGACGCATGAGATTGAATCCAGCATTGCCGAGATTGCCCACAACGCGGTGGATGTTTCACAGGCTGCCGAGAAATCGCGCGTAGCCAGTGCCGAGAGCCGGACGGCCATTGAGAATCTCAGAGTATCGAGCAGCGGAGTGGCCAAAGTTGCGGGACTGATCGCCTCCATCGCCACCCAAACCAGCGTGCTGGCATTGAATGCGAACATCGAAGCTGCCCGGGCTGGTGCTCACGGCAAGGGCTTTGCCGTGGTGGCCAGCGAGGTGCGTAAGCTGGCCGAGCAAACCGCTTCAGCAACCTCCGAGATTCAGGCCAAGGTGACCTCGATCGGCGTGGATTTGAATACCGCGATGGAAGCCATCGGGCAAATCGCTGTGCAGACGGAAGAGCTTTCCGGGCTTTCGCAGCAAATGGCTTCAGCCGCCGAGGAACAGCATTTGGCGACGCAGGAGATGGCCCAGAATCTGGAACGCGCCGCGCATCGCACCTCGGAGATCGCCAATATGCGCATCGAGGACAAGGTTTTGTAACGCAAGCCGCCAGGGGGACAGACTGTCGCAGCACTGGGGAAGGGGCTGGCAGGCCGGAGTGAAAGATACTCCATTCTGCCAGCCCCATTTTTTCGGCTGTCGTTCTGCTTCTCCGCCGCTTGAACCCGCATAAAGATTTCAAACTGGTAGGATGGAGAAGGAGAGCTTCCATCATGGTCAAACTTCTGGTTCAATGGCTCTTGAGCGCCTTCGCCTTGCTGGCGGTTTCCAGTCTGGTCAATGGCTTTGAGGTGGATGGCCTGGCTTCGGCGCTGGCCGCTTCGCTGGTGATCGGCCTGCTCAATGCGACCGTCGGCTTCTTCCTCAAGATTGTTACCTTTCCCATCAGCATCCTAACGCTGGGCATTTTTCTGCTGGTGATCAACGGCATGATGATTATGCTGGCGTCGGGCATTGTGCGTGGCTTTCATGTGCGCAGCTTTGGCGCGGCCTTTTGGGGCGCACTGGTGTTGGCGCTGCTTGGTATGCTGATCCGCGCTCTTACCAAGAACGCTTAGGCGATTTCAGGCGCTGGGAACAAATGTAACTCTGCCGGTGTCTATCAATACATGGACCTCAACCGCCTGAGATCGCTCCTCGCCGCGCCCCTGGCCAGCCTCTTCCTGATTCTGGCTTTTTGCACCTTCGAGTTGCAAAAGCCACCATCGGTTGGAATGGTTCTTCCGTTGACAAGGGTTCGGGAGATTCCAGGCTATTATTGCCCCGGCGTCGATAGAACTATCTATGCGCAATTGCGCAAAGATGGCAGCTATTGGATCAATGAGACTCAAGTACCTGCCAATGAATTGCGTCTCAGACTCGCGGAAATCTATGAGAATCGCCAGGAAAAAATCCTTCCTATCTCTTCCGATCCCGATGTTAGTTATGGAGAGTTTGCCAATTTCTATAGCAAAGTGGAATCCTCAACCAGTAATCTTCGTATTATATTGCGCACTCGCCAGTTGGATGCGCAGCTTGATTTGTGCTCTCCATCTGGTAGTTGTGGAATCGATTGGCCTGACCGCCAGTACACACCTTGCTTATATCGCCCCTCTCCCTTTCTCCGTCCAAATCTGACTCGTCATTAATTTGTTCTCGCCACCCAATTGCATCTGGATTGAGCTGAGTTGAGAATCAAGCGTCTACGAAGCACACCTGTTCATTCTTTCGTGATAAACAACCAACCTTGCTGCTTCCCTGCCCTGTTGCCGTTAAACTGGAGGTATGTTTACTGGAATTATTGAAGTGACGGGCACACTGGTTGGGTTGGAGAGCCGAGGCGGAGTGCGGCGCATTACTGTTGAGGCGCCCGGCTTGGCTGGACGGCTGCGCGAGGGAGATTCGCTGGGCGTCTCCGGCGTCTGTCTTACGGCTTTGGATGTCAATCCCACGCTCTTTCACGCCGATCTGGCCCAGGAGACACTAGACCGCACCTCACTGGGTGCCTTGGCTCCCGGAGCCAAGGTCAACCTGGAATTACCCACCGCGGCTGGCAGCCCATTGGGCGGCCACATTGTGCAGGGCCACGTGGACGGCTGCGGCATCCTGACTGCGCTCGAACCGGTCGTGCCTGAATCCAGTTCGCATTTCGACCGCCAGACAACCGACTGGACTCTCAAAGTGCGCGTGCCGGAGAAGGTGCGCCCGTGGATGGTGCACAAAGGCTCGGTGGCCGTCGAGGGCATCAGCCTGACCATCGCCGACTTTGACGGCGAGGTCATCTCGATTGCGATTCTTCCTCTCACCTATTGGCGGACCAATCTGCACACGCTGGCTGCGGGTGCCCCGGTCAACGTGGAGGCGGATGTGCTGGTCAAGCTGGCGCACGCTCAACTGCTGGCTGAAAAGAGACCCGCGCTGGAACTAACCGAGGAGTGGCTGGTGGCCAGCGGCTACTAAACACTTTGATTGCAGCGGGCTATACAGGGCTGGCAGACTCAAGCCCTCCTGAAATACCTTCGGCAGGCCAAGCCCGTTGGGAGTTCGCCTGCCGAAGGTGGAACAGGTATCGTTCGTTGAATTATCTGAAGAACTCAGAAAGAAGTCCCCAAATATAGTACACGGCGATGATCACCGTAACCACACCGACGGCCCAAATGGAGATTCGCAGCGTTGGTTCAATCTTGTTGACCTTGGCTACAATCGCCTCCTGGGCAGCCTTTTCATGCTGGAAGGCTTCATCCAGATAAATCTGGTCATCTTCGTCGCGGGTCAAGCTGGTGCGATAGACAAATAGCGTGGTCGCGACCACAGCCGCTATTCCCCATAGAGTCAACATCACTGGAATGAACATCGTAATCCCCTCCCCATAAGGTTCATCAGCCCAGAAGGCAGGCGGGACCAAAATGCAGCGCAGTTCCGCTCAGCAAAAGAGCCATCTGGAGCATCATCATACCCCCGAAAGGGTATCAGTGTGGAGATATTTTTTGAAGGGTCCTTGGGAGTGCCAGAGTCGTTACCACGGCTGCGACTTTCCGCCCGCGATTGCATCCAATGGATCAGAACCGCATCAGGGCCTTGAATCCCTTTTCGCGGGGTTGTACAGTTAAGATTCCGGCAAGTATTCCACTTTTATTGGAGATTTCATGGCCACTGCAACCGTTACTCCCGTCCAGGAAGCCGTCAAGAAGGCTCCCCTCACCTTGTCCCCCACGGCCATCGCCAAGGTCCGCGAGATTATGGCCACACAGGATCCCCTGCCCGCAGGGCTGCGCATCGGCGTAGTCGGCGGCGGCTGCTCCGGCTTTCAATACTCAATGGCCTTTGAAAATCAGGCCGGCATGATGGACAAGGTCTTCAGCTTTGAGGATATCAAGGTCTTCGTCGATGCCACTTCGCTAATGTATCTCAACGGCTGCACCGTGGACTTTGTCGAAACCGTAGAGGCCGCCGGCTTCAAGTTTGACAACCCCAACGTTAAGAGCACCTGCGGCTGCGGCTCGTCGTTCAGCGCGTAGACATCGAAAGATCGTTCTTGACCAGTTTTGCGGCAAGGCCCGCTTCGTGGGTGGAAGCGGGCCTTGTTGTGTTCAATCGATCATTTTTAATCTTGACCAATATGGATTCTCAATTGGAGGTCGGTGTGGCCACTCCGGTCGCGCTTCCAGTGCCCGGCATGCCACCACTGGATGTCCCGCCAATACCCGGAGTTCCCCCTATGCCGGAAGTGCCTCCAAGACCGGGAACACCTCCGCCATTGGCGGGATTAATGCCCATCTGCTGCATCTGATCCACTTGCGGGTCGTAGACAAACTCCCATTCGTTGTAGTGAGACTTTGTCTTGTAGACCATGATGGATTGATTGGGACTGTTGGGCGAGAAACCGATAATGGCCGCTCCGCCAAAGGTCTGGCCGTTCTGGCCGGTGTCCGTTCCATTGGAGCTTCCACCTCCGGAATTAGGATTATTCGAGCCTGCCTGTGTCGAACCGGTCTGCGAGGCGGTGGTATCGGATTGGTTTGAAGCCGAGTTCCCAGCCGAATTCGATGACGGGTTGAAACCGTTGCTTTGAGCGCCGGGTCCAGTGCCGGCAATCGACGAGCCGGTTAGCGGCTGTCCAAAGAGGCCCATCGCCGTAGGAGCCTTGTTCTGTCCAAAGCGAACCGGCTTCCAATCTTCCTTGCCGGTGGTCGGATCGGCATACTTCTTGCGCAGGAAGCGGACGTTGTTGGTGGGCTTGATCAGCGCATCAACATTGGGCGGATAGGCGTGGAAGGTCTTGTAGTACATTTTGATTCCGCGTATGTACTGCTTGCCCCGGTTCATCGTCTCCAACTCGCGGTCGCGCTGGATCTGCTTGGAAATCTTGGGCAGCGCCACTGACAGCGAGAGCGTGAGCAACGCCACCAGAAAGATGACAGCAACCAGCATATAGCCCTGCTCGGAGGTCTTGGAACACCGGATTGAGCAGTAGGAATTCAAGCTAGTATCCTTGGTCTTTTGTTCTCGAAGGATCTGCGGCTGTTCTTCCATGAACTTCTGACTCCCTATGCTAGTTTCCCTGCAACTGCAACGTCTGCGTATTGTTGTAACCGAGGTCGGTGACCTGAACGCTGTTTGCCTGAATTACTCCCACTTTGTAGCGGTGGTCGATAATCTCGCCGTTACGGGCGGTAAAAATGTCGTCACCATGTATGAAAAACGCCTGCAAGGACTTGTCTTTAGTCTGGGTGTAGCCAAAGTACTTCAGATCGATGGGAGGCGCAACGGGTTTAACCGGGCCTGCTGGAGCAGCGCTCACCACGGGTTGGCCAAACTGACCAGGCCGGGCGCTGGCAACTAATTTTTCGATGAGAGGAGGCGCGGACTCGGCTGAAAAAATATTCCGGCCCGTTCCCAAGTACTCGATCCTCTCACTCCGGGCCAAAACCTCCAAATGCAATGCCGGGTCGGTGCCCTCGTTGGAGAGCTTCTGAGCCTCCTGACCTTCTGAAACACTTGCGTTGGCCACGCTCGCAACTGCAGATGAACTCCTGGAGGACGATTGAACAGTGGACTTTGACGCTGCAACAGATGGAGCGGGTGTGGAAGGGCTGCCAAAATAAATCTTGAGCTCATAGCTCCCAACCAGGACAATCGCCAAGACGAGGGCCGTCAGAAAATAAACCTGCTTCTTGTTCTCCGTTCCCTTCTGGAGGGCCATGGCTATTCACCCCCCTTTCCCTTGGAAGTGGCTGCTGTCGTTTCACCTGGCTCCGGCGTGAACGGCAATCCACTGGCCGCCGCGTCAAGTGGCTTCAACCAGGTCGAGACCTGTATACGCAGATTCACTGAGCCGCTTTGCTGGCCGGTCAGAGTCAACCCACGAATGACAAAGAAATTCTCGTCACGCTCCAAACCGTTCACAAAGCGCATGATTTGCGGATAATCACCGGAGATCCCTGCATCCATTGAGATTTCTGTCAACTCGGAGCCCGGCTTGCCCTGTGTGAACTTCACGCTGGTCAGGCGCACTGGTCCTTTCAGCGCCAGTTCGCCGATGCGTCGGTCAATCGAAGAGTAGTTTGGCGGGATGCGCTTCGCGTAAAAGGCGCTCATCTGTGCGCGGGACTCCTGGACGCGTTTGTCCAAGCCGCGCAACGGTGCGGTTCGCAAGTCGAGAGCCTTCAGTTGAACCTGCTTTTCACTCAAATCGCTGGTCGAGCTGTCGTTGGTCGCCCTCCAATCCAGCCCAAAACGGATGGAAAGAACCACCACGGCAACCAACAGCATGGCAAAGCCCGCGTAGTGCCAGGTCAACGGAGATCGTAGGCGCTTCGTGAAGGAGGAAGGATTGCCTTGGCTGCTCATCGCGGGCCCCCTGCATTCGGATTCGGAAGTGGACCGGAGTTCCCCGTCTGCCAAGGCGGCCGGGAACCGGAAGGCAGCGGGCTGCGCATTGCACCTGGCTTGAAAGGAACAGGTGCAGGTTGAGTCGCTGGGCGCATCGGAAGCGGTAATGGTTTGTGTGTGCTCGGCTCCGGATGCCCGACGGAGCCGAGCGCCGTCCTTTTCTGTTTCAGCTCGGTTAGGCGTTTCTCCGTTTCCGGCTCACTCGGCTTCGTGACCTCTTCCGGCATGGCCGAGTTATACTCGGCCTGAATCTCGAAGGTGAAGCGGTTGGAGGAGCTCACTGGCTCCAGTCGCTGGTTAGTGCTGCTGTTGGACTCCGTGCTCTCATCCACGATGTGCGGCATCAGGAAGTGCTTCGAGTGCTCCAGATTCTCAACCAGGTCATCCGCATGGTCGCGTGGTCCGACAACGCGCATCTTCATCGTGATATGCCCGGTTTTGGGGTCGCGGTTTGGATCAATGCTGGTCACCTGCACGCCGCCCGGAAGCACTGTCTCCAAATCTTCCATCGCCAGCGTCCAGGAAAAGGTCTTTTCGTCAAAAAGCTGGTTGAGTGCATCCTTCTGCTTCATAAACTGTGCGTTGGCCGGCTGGTGCATCATCACCTCATACCCCTGCCGCTCCAGGTTAATGGCGTCGATCTTGCGCTGCACGCGATCTTCTGTGGCGCGCGCCTCGCTGGCCTTCTGATCGATCGAGCGCAGGCCAAGCCCAAGCCCTATCGCAACCACAGCCAGCACGGCCATCGCAATGCGCAGCCGCTTCAGCGCCGGTCCAAGGTTGGCGTAAGGTCGTGTAGCGAGATTGAGTGTAATCCGCATCTTAGCTTGCCCCCGCCAGAGCGCCCACTACTCCGGCCAAGCTCATTAAATTGCCTAAAGGTGTCGCAGCGCCGGTCTCTGGCCGGGGCGCAAGATCGACCACGGCCAGCTCGGGATCGTCAATCCAGAAGCTAAAATCCTCCGCGGAGCTGTTGCCGCCCGCCCCAATGCCGGCATAGTACAAAAGCTTGGGCCGAACGCCTATTTTATCTTCATAGTATGCCGCAGCCACGGCGATTCCGCGCTGCACTTCAGCCAAACGCTGCTTTGGCTCTTCCGGAAGATCCAGCGTTCGATAGAGCAACAAATCCTGTCCTTGTGTAATCGATGTGGTCAACGCCAGTGCGCTCAAGTTGGCAGCCAGAATGGGATCGTCGGAATCAATCGCTCCCAGCGCAGCCAAACTCGTCGGCAGCACAGCACCCGGCTCGTAGCCAGCCATGTGTGCCACCGCCTCGTACTCAGCCAACACCGCGCCCGGCAGGACCGCTGCCAGAACCCTGCACTCGTTCTTGCTCTCCGTCAATACTTGATAGTTCAGACCGGCATGCTCCACTTCGAAGGGAACCATTTTGCGCAGCCGGAAGCGCAGTACCGGAAGCGCTTCGGCGGGCTTCGGTGGAAGCGAATCAAAGTCCAGCACAAAGACGCGCACCACCGTATCGGGAATCACAAGCGTCACCGAGCGCGACCGCGGGGCAACCTGCTCCAGTGCCGAGCGCATTGCGTTGGCAATGATCTCCGGCGCGCGCAGATTCTGCTCGCCGATGCCGGGAATCAACGCGCCTGCGGGCAAGGGCTCAAAGGCATAGATCGGCGGTTTGCCCGCGCCCGGCGTGGCGGCGGCCAGCACTCCCTGCGGCGACAGCTCCACCGCCGCAGGCGGGCGCGAGCCAAGCTGGGAGCCGAGTTTTGCTTTGCTAAGAATCGAATTCAATTTCTATCCTTGATTTCCTTGCTGCCGAGCTTTCAGCTATCAGCTATCAGCTTTCAGCCCTGCATCCCTCGTTCGTAAACCATCCACTGCTACAA
Source organism: uncultured Occallatibacter sp. (assembly GCA_964644105.1). GTDB lineage: Bacteria > Acidobacteriota > Terriglobia > Terriglobales > Acidobacteriaceae > Telmatobacter. The sequence continues at coordinate 10,210 of CAZXVX010000090.1, forward strand.
AACATTTGAAACTCGCTTATCAACTTCGATGGCTGATAGCTGAAAGCTGACAGCTAAAAGCTATCTTGATGCCTCAATAAATGTAACCTTGTTGATCTCCTTGAGCGTGGTCAGCCCGCGCCGCACGCGGTCCAGCGCCGACTCGCGTAAAAAGCTCATGCCCTCTTTCTGCGCCAGCTTGCGCACCTCGGAGGTGGGTTTCTTTTCCAGAATCAGCTCGCGGATCGGGTCGGTCAAGTCCAGCAGCTCATGAATCGCCGTTCTTCCGCGATGGCCTGTTCCGCCGCACTCGATGCAGCCTTGCCCTTCGCGGAATTCAAAACCTCGCCACTCCGCCGGCACCAGGCCATAAGCCAGCAGCTCCTCGTCGCTATAGTGAATGGGGCGCGCGCAGTGTTCGCAGATGGTGCGCACCAACCTTTGCGCCAGAATGCAGTTCAGCGCCGAAACAAAGTTGTAGGCCTCGACACCCATGTTGAGAAAGCGCCCAATCACATCCACCACGTTGTTGGCGTGGACTGTGGTGAAGACCAGGTGCCCGGTCAGCGCCGAGTTGATGGCGATCTGCGCCGTCTCGTTATCGCGAATTTCGCCCACCAGAATCTTGTCCGGGTCATGGCGCAGAATCGAACGCAGCCCGCGCGCAAAGGTCAGGCCTTTTTTCTCGTTAACAGGAATCTGCGTAATGCCGCGAATCTGATATTCGACCGGGTCTTCGATCGTAATGATTTTGTCTTCTTCGCTCTTGATCTCATTCAGCGCAGCGTAGAGCGTGGTCGTTTTGCCGGAGCCGGTTGGCCCAGTTACCAGAACCATCCCGTACGGCTCGCGAATATAGCGGCGGAAGCGGCGCAGATCTTCATCCGCAAAGCCCACTACGTCGAGCGTAAGTTTATGGAACTTCTCGCTCATCGATTCTTTGTCCAGCACGCGGAGCACGGCGTTTTCGCCATGAATCGTGGGCATGATCGAGACGCGGAAGTCAATCAACCGCGTCTTGTAGCGCACGCGAAAGCGGCCGTCCTGCGGCACACGGCGCTCGGCGATGTCCAGCTCGCTCATAATCTTGATGCGGCTCAGAATTGTCGAGTGGTGCTCGCGCGCAATAGGCGCCATTGCCGCCTGCAAGACGCCGTCAATGCGGTACTTCACCACCACCGAGTCGTCATTGGTCTCGATGTGAATATCCGAGGCCCTCCGCTCCAACGCGGTAAAGATCGTTGTATCCACCAGGCGAATGATTGGGCTGATGTCCTCTTCCGAGGTCAGCTTCTCAATCGAGATATTTTCGTCCGCGTTCTCGTCGCCGGTCAGCACGTCAAAGGTCAGCCCTTCGCTGGCCTCATCCAGCACGCGCTGCGATTGTTCAGTCTTCTTCAGCAGATCGGTAATCTGCGAGAGCGTTGCCACGCGCGGCAAAATTCGGTGCGACAGCAACCCTGCAATCTCGTCCAAGATCATCAGCCGTGAAGGATCTGAGACCGCAATCACCAGTGCATCGCCCTGCTGCTCGATGGGCACAAAGTTGTAGCGGAACATCAGCTCCACAGGAACCGTGCGCAGCAAGTCGTGCTGAATCTTGAAGTTCTTCAGATCGACAAACTCGGCGTGATAGCGCTGGGCGAGCAACTCCGCCTGGGAGCGCTCCTCCTCAGAGCCCGGCAACGGACCCACGGCAGGCATGGAAAGCGGATGTGTCGCGTCAGCCATGGCTTACTGACCTCCTGTTGTCTGACCCAACGAGAAGATAGGCAGGTAAAGTGAAATGAGAATGAAAACCACCACCACACCCATCACGATCAGGATCGCCGGCTCAATCAGCGCCAGCGCCGCGGTCAGCGCCGTCGATACGTCCTCCTCGAAGAACTCCGAGACCGAGTTGAGCATCTGCGGCAACGCACCGGTCTGCTCGCCCACCGAAATCATCTCGCAGGAAAGATTGGGAAAGACCTTGGTCTGAATCAGCGCATCCGCCAGGCTCTTGCCCTCGCGCACCGTGGTGATCGAGTGCATCACCGCCAGCGAAACACGCCGTGAATTCACCGACCGCGCCGCCGTCTCCAGCGACGGCACTAGAGACAATCCGCCCGTCAGCAGCGTCGAAAGCGTACGCGAAAACAAAGCGACCTGATACTTCAGCCAGATGTTGCCAAAGATCGGCAGGCTGATGCGCATGCCATCGATCGTGTCGCGCCCCCGCTCAGTCTGCGCGTACCGGTAGAAGCTAAAACCCACCGCCGCCACAGCAGTTAGAATCCAGAGAAAATTAGAGTTGAGAAATGCGCCGACGTCCATCAAATCCGTGGTCATCGCGGGCAGTTTGGCGCCCATCTGGTCATACAGTTCTTTGAACTTCGGCACCACAACCACAATCATAAAGACCACCAGTCCGAAGACCAGCGCCAGCAGCACGCTCGGATAAATCAGGGAGGTAATCAGCTTTTTGCGAAAGGTGAGCGAGGTTCGCTGGAAGGTCACATAGCGCTCCAGCACCTCCTGCAAGTTGCCCGAACGCTCGCCTGCCATCAGCGTTGTGGTGTAGATGACCGGAATGCCGCTCTGCGCTTCAAAAGCTGAACTGAGCGAGTCGCCCGTCTTCACCCGTCCCGCCACATCGTATAACTGAGCTGCAAAGTGCGCATCCTTTTGGATCTTTGCCAGCATCTCCAATGAGCCTAGAATTGGCAACCCGGCGCGAATCAAGGTGAGAAACTGCTGATTGAAGATCAGGAATGGCTCCAGCTTGACTTTGCGCTTCTTCAAACCGCCGAATCCAGTGCGGGCGCGCACACTGAAGACGTGGAAGCCGGCGTGGACAAAGCGGACGCGTAGTTCCTCCGCGGTGGCCGCCGTCTGCACCTGCTCCTGCACGCGACCACGCTCGTCGGCCAATTTGATGATGAACTCCGCCATGCCTCTGCCCGCCGGTATACTGCTCCGACTCTTCCGGGGATTTTATGCTCAGGATTCAGGTTACCAGCTTCGGCCCATTCAGCCCGTACCCAATAGACGCGGTGAGCGAAAGCAGCGCTCACAGACCCTGTTGATGGAACAGGCCACTTGCTCCGCCGACTGACCCACTGGCAATCTCCATTTCAGCTTGATGAATGCTCTCTGGACGACCCAAATCCCGCCAGTAGCAATCATCCGCGCGAAAGGCGAAAATCCTCTCGCCTTGAGACGCAAGCCGCATATAAGCTGAAATGATTGAAAATGCTCCCTCTTCTTCCAACTTCGAGAAGATTCGAGGAGAAAGCACGTGAATCCCGGAGAAGGCCAGCGGCGTTGAATTTGAGTGTGAAATTGGATTCGTTTGCGCCTGGTCTCGATTTTGAGACTGGGGTTCTAATGACTCCTCAGAACTTCCACCCCGCCGTCCGCATAACTGGTCTTTTTCGTTGAAGAGCAGTTGCCGCGTACTCGCACGCTGCTGTACAGCCAGCGTTGCCAGAGCTTTGCTATCCCGATGAAACCGAAGCATAATTCCCAAATCGATGTTGCTAATCACATCCACATTGTGCAGGATGAACGGCTCTTGCAAACTATCGCCGAAAAAATATGCGGCCTTCTTTAATCCGCCGCCGGTATCCAGCAAATCTTCTTCAAGCGAAACTTCAACCTTCAAGTCAAAGTTATGGTGATCTTTTAGAAAATCGACAATCATCGCGGAGAAGTGATGCGCGTTGACAATCACTTCATCCACGCCAA
>CAZXVX010000091.1:0-13582 GCA_964644105.1 uncultured Occallatibacter sp.
AATGCGCCCTTTGATCTGGGCGGGCGTTACATCTATCTGCGCGATCAGGAATCGGCGAAGTTCTGGTCGCCCTCGTGGCAGCCGACACGCCATGAACTGACGGAGTACACCTGCCGCCACGGCATGGGCTACTCGGCGATCGGCTCGACGGCCAACGGCATTGAGGCGCACACGCGCTACTTTGTTCCGCTGGGCGAAAACCTGGAGATCTGGCAGCTCACGGTGACCAACAAGCGCGCGACAGCGGCCAAGATTGACGCCTTCTCGTCGATTGAATTTTGCCTGTGGGATGCGCAGGACGACGCCACCAACTTCCAGCGCAACTTCAACACCGGCCAGGTGGAAGTGGAAGACGGCGTCATCTATCACAAGACCGAGTACCGCGAGCGCCGCAACCACTTTGCCTACTTTGCCTGCTCGGAGAAGCTGGCGGGCTTTGACACGCAGCGCGAAACGTTCCTGGGCCGTTATCGCGGCTGGGATTCGCCAGCCGCCGTGGAGGCCGGCCAACTGACCAACTCCATTGCCAACGGCTGGGCGCCGATGGGCGCGCATCAGGTCAATCTGGAGCTTGCCCCCGGCGAGACGCGCCAGATTGTCTTTGTGCTCGGCTATCACGAGAATCCGGTGGCCGAGAAGTTCGATCCGCCCTCGTCGCAAACCATCAACAAAAAGCTGGTCAAGCCGACGATTGCCAAGTATCTGGACGCGAAGAATGCCGACGCGGCCTTCGAGCAACTGCGCCAGTATTGGGAGAGCCTGCTCGGCATCTTCCAGGTGAATACCCCCGACCCGCATACCAACCGCATGGTCAACATCTGGAACGCTTACCAGTGCATGGCGACATTCAATATGTCGCGCTCAGCGTCGTTCTATGAGTCGGGCATCGGGCGCGGGCTGGGCTTCCGCGATTCCAATCAGGACTTGCTGGGCTTTGTCCACATGGCGCCTGCCCGTGCGCGTGAGCGCATTCTGGACCTGGCCGCAACGCAGTTGCCTACCGGCGGCGCTTACCACCAATATCAGCCGCTGACCAAGCGCGGCAACAACGACATCGGCGGCGGCTTCAACGACGATCCGCACTGGCTGATCATCGGCGTTGCGGCTTACTTGAAGGAGACCGGCGACTGGAGCATTCTGGACGCTCCGGTGCAGTACGACAACGAGCCGGGCTCGGAACAGCCGCTCTACGAGCACCTGCAGCGCAGCTTCAACTACACGCTCTCGCGCCTTGGACCGCACGGGCTGCCGCTGATTGGCCGCGCCGACTGGAACGATTGCCTGAACCTGAACTGCTTCTCCGACACGCCGGGGCAGAGCTTCCAGACCACCACCAACAAGGAAGGCAAGGTGGCCGAGTCGGTCTTCATTGCCGGCTTGTTTGTGCTGGCCGGCCGGGAGATTGCCGCCATCGCCTGCCGCCGCGGACTGGCCGAGGAGTCCGCTTCCTATCTGGCTGAAGTTGCCAAGATGGAGCAAGTCATCCTTGAGCATGGCTGGGACGGCGAGTGGTTCCTGCGCGCCTACAACGACTTTGGCGGCAAGATCGGCTCCAAGGAGTGCGAAGAGGGCAAGATCTTCATCGAGTCCAACGGCTACTGCACGTTGGCCGGGATCGGCCTGGAAGACGGCAAGGCGGCCAGCGCTCTGGCCGCGGTGGGCGAGCATCTGGCCACCAAGCACGGCATTGTCGTGCAGCAGCCGGCCTACACCCACTATTACATCGAGATGGGCGAAATCTCCTCGTATCCGCCGGGATATAAAGAGAACGCGGGCATCTTCTGCCACGTCAATCCCTGGGTGATGATCGGCGAGACGCGCCTCGGCCATGGCGACTTGGCGCACGATTACTACAGCCGAATCAACCCCTCGGCGCGCGAAGAGATCGGCGACCTGCATCGCTGCGAGCCGTATGTTTACGCGCAGATGATTGCAGGCAAGGATGCACCGACATTTGGCGAGGCCAAAAACTCCTGGCTCACCGGCACGGCGGCGTGGAATTACTACGCCATTGTGCAGTGGATTCTGGGCATCCGCACCACGCTCGACGGACTGCAAATCAATCCGGTGGTTCCCAAGAGCTGGCCCGGCTTCACGGCGACGCGCCTCTTCCGTGGGGTCACTTATAACATCACCATCGAACGGCAGGGTGAAGGCAATGCAATTGCTCTCACCGTGGACGGCAAGGCTATCGAAGGGAATGTTGTAACTCCTCCCGCGGACGGACGCAAGGAAGTTATCGTCAAGGGGATTCTGAGTTAGTTTTCGTATCGCCCAGGATCATGGGTGCCCCAGGTCCGGATTTTCGGACCTGGGAATCCATGAACCCGAACAGCCTCGCTTTTGAATTGGCAACACGGAGGCAATCAATGACTAATCTCAGACCGGGTGCTCTAAAGAAGATCATTCAAATATGTTCTCGCCTACTGGCGTGGTCAGGTGTTGTAATTTTTTTCTTGGGAGACAGATTCCTGCGTGAGATCTAGCATATGAATTTCATTACATCCGAAGCGATAGGTATTCTTGGAGGATTATCGTTAATAATGTTAGGTATAGGAATCGGCGAGTGGGCGGGTGTTTCAGTTTTACCTAGAAAGAAAAAATGAATTGAACTAAAATTGGCAAGTGATCCGGGTATTAGTATTCTATTCGAGAGGAGTTTAATGCAAGAGTTACGGAAAAACGTGGAAGCAGAGTTGCGCTCCAACATTCTTCCCTTCTGGCTGAAATACGCCATTGACGAAGAGCATGGCGGCTTTCGTGGCCAGATTGCGAATGATCTGACGATTGATCCGCGCGCCGACAAGGGACTGATCCTGAACGCGCGCATCCTTTGGACATTTTCAAAAGCTTATAACTTTTATCAAGATCCGGTCTATCTTGAAACCGCACGCCGCGCCTATGAGTATCTGGTCCATTTTTTCTGGGACAATGAGTTAGGCGGCGTCTATTGGATGCTCGATTTCGTGGGCCATCCGGCAGATGATAAAAAGAGGATCTATGGTCAGGCCTTCACCGTCTACGCGCTGGCCGAGTATTATCATGCCACCGGCGATGCGGACGTTCTGGCGCGCGCTCTGCACTTAGTCGAAAAGATTGAAGCCGCCAGCCATGATGATGCGCATGGCGGTTACTTTGAAGTTTGCGAGCGGGATTGGTCACTGGCCGCTGAGCAACGGCTGAGCGTGGTGGACATGGACGAGAAGAAGTCCATGAACACGCACCTTCATCTGCTGGAGGCTTATGCCACGCTGCTGCGCTACCATGAGAACTCGACCGTCCGCCTGCGTTTGCGCGAGATGATTGAAGTCTTTCTCAATCATATTATTGATCCGGTAACTTATCACTTTATTCTTTTCTTTGACGAGTTATGGAGTCCGCGCTCGAAAAAGGTTTCCTTCGGTCATGATATTGAAGGTAGCTGGCTGCTTTGGGAGGCGGCGGAGATATTGGGCGACAAGGATCTTTTGGCCCGCGTGCGCGAGATAGCCGTCAAAATGGCGCAGGCCGTTTACGCCGAGGGAGTCGACAGCGATGGCGGGCTGCTCTATGAGCGTGAACCCGACGGCCACTTTGACAGCGACAAGCATTGGTGGCCGCAGGCCGAGGCGGTGGTCGGATTCCTGAATGCCTATGAGTTATCCGGCGAGAGACAATTTTTAACTGCCGCTGAAGCTAACTGGGCCTTCATCGATAAGTACATTGTTGATCACCAGAATGGCGAATGGTTTTGGAAGGTTTCGCGCGAGGGAGTGCCCGACAACACACAGGATAAAGTCGGCCCATGGAAGTGCCCCTACCATAACAACCGCGCCTGCTTTGAGGTGATGGAGCGGATGGACCGGATCACTCGCGAGCCGGGAAAAAACTCTGCTGATTTGATAGATGGAATGATTGCAGGAAAGATTCGATGAGGATTGGTTAGTCAATTTAGCAAGTTAGCATCCGCTTCGCGGAGATGGCAAGTTGGCGAGTTGGCGGCGGCATTGGCAATCATTCATATCATGCACGGCGAGCCGGCAAACGCAATTGAAAGCAACCGCAGGTCCTTCGACTCCGCTGCGCTTCGCTCAGGATGACAGATTTTTTGAGCGATGCAATTGTTTCAGGCCTGATCAGTAACCAAGATAACGAGGGAAGCATATGACACAAACAGCCTTCAAGGAAAGCGTTCAAGAGTTATTCGCGCAGCAGGAGACACTGCTTGCCCTGCAAAACAGCAAATCGGCCAACGGCAACGGCGTCTTCGACCGCTATGAAAACCCGGTCCTCACCGCGGCCCATGCGCCCATCACCTGGCGCTACGATCTGAACGAGAAGAGCAACCCTTTTCTGCTGGAGCGGATCGGCGTGAACGCCGCCTTCAACGCCGGCGCGATCCTGCACGAGGGCAAGTTTTTGGTCGTGGCGCGGGTCGAGGGCTCGGACCGGAAGTCATTTTTCGCCGTTGCGGAGAGCCCGAACGGCATTGATAACTTCCGCTTCTGGGATGAGCCGATCTTGATGCCGGAGACTGCCGACCCGGACATCAACGTGTATGACATGCGTGTGGTGAAGCACGAGGACGGCTGGATCTACGGCCTCTTTTGCACCGAGCGCAAAGACCCCAAGGCTTCGCAATGGGACACCTCTTCGGCTGTAGCGGCCTGCGGCATTGCGCGCACCAAAGACCTGAAGAGCTGGGAGCGGCTGGCGGATCTGAAGTCGAAATCGCCGCAGCAGCGCAATGTGGTGCTGCATCCGGAGTTCGTCAACGGCATGTACGCCTTCTACACGCGCCCGCAGGACGACTTTATCCAGGCCGGCAAGGGCGGCGGCATCGGCTGGGGGCTTTCGGCGAGCATCGAGAATGCTGTCGTCGACGAGGAGATCATCCTCGACAACCGCGAGTACCACACGATTCAGGAGGTCAAGAATGGCCTTGGACCCGCGCCGATCAAGACGCCGCAGGGATGGCTGCATCTGGCTCATGGCGTGCGCAACACCGCCGCCGGATTGCGCTACGTGCTTTATCTGATGCTCAGCGAAGTGGAGCGGCCATGGGTGGTGACGCACAAGCCGGCCGGCTACTTTATTGCGCCGGAGGGCGAGGAGCGCGTGGGCGATGTCTCGAACGTGGTCTTCAGCAATGGCTGGATCGAGGGCGCGAATGGCGAGGTTTTCATCTATTACGCCTCTTCGGATACGCGGCTGCATGTGGCTACCAGCACGGTTCCGAAGCTGCTGGATTATGTGCTGAACACGCCCGCCGACCCGCTGCGCAGCCGCGCCTGCGTGGAGCAGCGAATTGATTTGATTACGCGCAACCGCGCGGCGCTGGAAGGGCTGGGGCTGGCGAAGTAGCGGCCAGGTTGGGTGCGGCGTGGACCGGGAGGTCCACGCTACAGCCGGTCTGGAGACCGGCGCTACAAAGCCGGGATGGCAGCGCTACAAAGCGGGAAAGCCGGCGCTACAAAGCCGGGAGGGCGGCGCTACACCGCAACTCTTTTGCTTCATCGGTGTCTAAGTTGTCAGGAGGATAAAGAAACTAATGCGCAGAGTATTTTTGCTTCCTCTTGTCGCTCTCATGGCCCTGCCATCGGTTGTGCTGGCTCAATCGGTTGAGTTTTTGATCTCGCAGCACGGCCAGACCGTGGGCACGGCCAGCTACAGCATCGCTCAAACGCCGCACGGCTTTGCCTCGACCTCGCTGGTGCGCGTGCAGATGACGGGCCTGAACTATTCGCTTTCAAAGACCGAGCGGCTCTCGGCGGCCAGCCGCCTGCGCCACGCGCAACTGAGCGCGATCGTGAACGGCTCGGCGGTGAGCGTGAACGCCGATCCCGACCCCAAGGCTGCCCCGCCGCAGACGATTCTCACGATTGCCGCCAATGGCCGATCCACAACAACTTCGCTGGAGCAGCATGCGACCGCCGTCTTGATTCCAGACTTTGATCCCGGCGCGCTGCAGACCCTGCTGACCATCGCCGCAGCCCACAACAACCGCGACTTATGGGCGATCATTCCCAAGAACGCCGGATCGACTGTGCCCATTGTGCTGGCCACTTATGCGGACGAACAGGGCACGCTCGACGGCAAGCCGATCACCGTGCATCACCTGATTGCCACCTATGGCGGCGGCTCGACCGATCTGTTCAGTGGCCCTGAGAATCAGTTTCTGCAGGCGGAGTTGCCTCAGCCGGGCTTTGCGCTGGTGCGCAAGGGATTTGTTTTGACGCCGCCCGCCAAGCCGGGAGCGCCGCCGCAGCAGCAGCAGTAAACTGCATTTGCGACTCTCAACTTATGTTTGCTGAGTACGGCGTGGACCGGGAGGTTTACGCTACAGCCGGCCTGGAGGCCGGCGCTACAGTTTGATCGATGAATCGAGGTATGCTAACCAAGGCAGCGATCTTGTAGTCCAACGAAACATGTTGGCTTGCTGTGGAGGGTTTTCCATGAGGTTAGCGATTCTGGCATTGTTGATTTGTCCTGGCGCAACGGCAATCTGCCAATCGACGGCAAACATTCCGGCGAAGCCTGATGCATCCTTCGCAAGCCTCTTCAGCAATCCGGCGAGCAGAGTGTCTTCTTTGCAAAGCGCAATACCAAATCTAGCGCTGCTGAACACCGAAGGCCAGTTGAACCTGCCAAAGAACTGGCATTGGAATGCCGCGCTGACCGGCACGCAGATGATGTATCCGCCGCAACAGGCTATTCCTTTACAGGGACCGATTGCGAAGCTGGAGCCGATTCCAACCGAGTGGCCCAACCTCAAGGTTGAAGAGATTCCTACCGATTGGCCGAATCTCAAAGTGGTGCGTGTTTCGCCGCCAGATCATCCACCAGCGCCGGTTAAAGCACCTTCGAAGTAGCTCAGAGCAGGGTCAAATCAACACTCAAACCGCTCGCCCCGCAGCTACGCCGGAGGCCCAGGCCCACTGGAAGTTGAAGCCGCCCAGCTGCCCGGTTACATCCACCACTTCGCCGATCACGAAGAGCCCCGGCACGGTGCGGGCCTCCATCGTCCGCGCGTGCAGGCAGGCTGTATCCACGCCACCGGCGGTGACTTCAGCTTTCTCAAAGCCCTCAGTGGCGACGGGATGCATCCGCCACGCCCGCAACCGGCCCTCGAAGTCAGTCAGCGCGGCGTTTGAGAATCCCTTTGGACCGCCGGTCTCGGCCAGGTGATCAGCCAGGCGCTGCGGCAGGCCGGCGCGCAAGGCTTGCTTGACCGCGGCCAGATCCCGCCTGGCTGCCGGCTCCCGCAGCGCAGCGAGAGGCTCTGAATTGGCGAGTCCAAAATCCAACACCAGCTCCGCTCCCGGCTGCCAATACGACGAGGCCTGCAAGATTGCCGGCCCACTCAAGCCGCGATGGGTGATGAGCATTTTTTCCCGGAAGCGTGCTCGGCCTACCGACGCCTCGACCTCCGCCGAGAGCCCGGCCATGAGCGTCCAGGCAGCCTCATGGCCGCCGAGCAGGAGCGGAACCAGCGCGGGACGCGGCTCGACCACCTTCAGCCCGAACTGCCGCGCCAGCTCGTACCCCAGACCGGTTGCGCCAAGCTTGGGAATGGATAGCCCGCCGGTGGCCACCACCAGCGATTCCGCCCAAAAGCTTCCTTGCGATGACTCCAGGTGAAATCCACCGGAGGCGCGCTCGACTGCAATATCGCGTGCGTTCAAGATGATCTCGACGCCTGCCGCCGCGCACTCGGCCAGCAGCATATCGAGAATCGCCCGTGCCGATGCATCGCAGAAAAGCTGTCCGAGCGTCTTCTCATGCCATCGGATACCGTAGGTTTCAACCAACTCCAGGAAGTGGCGGGGTTGATAGAGCGCGAGCGCCGACTTTGGAAAGTGCGGATTCTGAGAGATGAAATTCTCTGGCCTGCAATGCAGATTGGTAAAGTTGCATCGTCCGCCGCCGGAGATGAGAATCTTTCTTCCCGGCTGGCCATTGTGCTCGAGGAGCGCGATCCGGCGCCCGCGCCGGCCAGCGGTCGAGGCGGCCATCAGGCCAGCTGCTCCCGCACCCAGAACGACGCAATCGAATTTGCGCGCTTCGGCAGTCATTGACCCACAACTTTGCACTTCAGTCGCATTTGTTCCGCATCCAGGGTAAGAGGCAAATGCCCGTGTTTATAGGCCAGGAGTTTTTGTTCTTCAAAGTCCCGAAGGCCTTTGCTCTCTCGGTGTCCGGCGATTCATCGCATCGGTATTAGAATAGCCGCCACGGCTTAAGGCTATTGCGCAAACCACCCCTGAGTGGAAGAATAGGCGCAGCACACATAACCCCCGCTGACCCACATTGACTGTTATTTTGAGCGGGGCGCAGCCGAATCGAATTGCCGCGATCTATCCACGTTCTGGAGCATTTTATTTTTTTGGCGCAGAGTAGAGCCTGGACCGGGGGTCCACGCCACAGGCCGGCACACCCTCATTTTCAATGACCGGCAATTTTGAACCAGGCCGGAGGTCTGCTCTGAACCAACATGTGAATTGCAACTAGACCATGGATTGGGCGGCAATGCAAGACGATGGAGGACGAAATGAAGTTCGGAACAATTGCTGGATGGGCTTTGGTTGCGTCATTCTCTGTTGCACCGCTGGCAATGGTGGCGCAAAAAGACGATGGGCCGCCCATTATTCACCCCAAAGCTGTAGTGAAAGCTCCGGTAAAACCACCGGTGAAGCCGGCGGCTCCCTCGCTTCTGGTGAGCTGCGATCTGGCTTGCAACTGGAAGCTGGACGGTGAAGATCAAGCGCCGCTTGAAGCTGGAGGCAGGATCAAGGTCAAGATCGATTTGCTTGGCCAGCACCTGGTGGATGCCACGACTCTGGACGGCATGGACAAGGTGGAAAAGGAATTTGACATTGAGGCGGCCAAGCAAGTTCTTGCGCCCATTGCGCTGGCGCCCGTGCGCGATGCGCGAGTGAAGAGCGAGCAGGAGGCAGCGAACGCGGCAGCCGAAAAAGCCGCGGCGGACGAGGCTGCGCGGGAAAAAGTTGCGGCAGACGAAGCTGCAAGGAAGAAAGCCGCGGACGACGAAGCTGCTCTGGAAAAGGCGAAGGCGGAGGATGCGGCGCGGGAGAAAGCCGCGGCAGACGAGGCTGCAAGGGAAAAAGCGGAAAGAGATAAAGCTGAAGCTGACCGAGTTACGGCGGAAGAGGCCAAGGCGGCTGAAGCCGAGCGCCAGCGGAAGTTGCGCGAGAACGGCAGCGAGCAATTCAGCCAAGCAACGGTTTATTACGCGCAGCAGCGTTATCAGGAGGCTCGCCCACTCTTCTTGAGCTCCTGCGAGGCGGGCAGTTTGGCAGGATGCTGGAACCTGGGCAGGATCTACGGCATGGGTCAGGGCGTACTTCAGAATTATGGCCAGGCGCAGATCTTCTATCAAAAGGCCTGTGACGGGGGCGAGATGCGCGGTTGCACGGATCTCGGCCAGTTGAATGAAAACGGCAACGGCGTGAATCAAAATTACTACCAGGCACAGGAGCTTTATACGAAGGCTTGCGATAAGAACGAGATGACGGGCTGCAAGAATCTCGGCAAGCTTTTTGAACTGGGCCACGGCCCGAATCAGGATTACGCGCAGGCTCGCGATCTTTATCAAAAAGCCTGCGACGGCGGCGAGATGATGGGCTGCAATGACCTGGGCGCGCTTTATGACAATGGCTTAGGCGTCCCACTGAATTTTGTGCAGGCGCACGCGCTCTTTGAGAAATCCTGCCTGGGCGGAGAGATGAAGGGCTGCAACAATCTGGGCGTAATTTACGACAATGGCGATGGCGTGCATCGTGACCCTATGAAAGCCCGCGAGCTTTACCAGAAGGCCTGCGACGGCGGCGATGTGGAGGGCTGCAAGTTTCTTGGCTGGTCGTACTTTCAAACTCCGGGCGTGAACCGGGATTACGTCAAGGCGCGGATGTATTTTGAAAGGGCTTGCGGTGGCGGGGAGATGATGGGCTGCAATGATCTGGGCGTGATGTATGACGATGGCAAAGGCATAGGCAGAGACATCAACCAGGCGCGCAAGTACTATCAACTGGCCTGCGGTGGAGGGTTGAAGAAGGCGTGCGAGAATTTGCGCATCCTGCGCTGAGGCTCAGGGGGATGGGCAGCCCGAAAGTTAATTCAGCTCCGATTTCCATGAAGGAGGCGGGCAAATCTACTGCCTTTCCCAAGCCAGGAAGACCACTACGCCACTCAACAAAGCCAGCAGGGCGATGGTGGGAAGCAGCACGAACAAGCTTAAGCCCGAATCGAGAAGCATGGAACTCCACAGAGCATTGATGTTCAAGGCGAGCGTGTGCGGAAGCGCTTCGAGAGCCGTGAGCCATGCAATACCCTGCCGCGCTTGTTCTGTCAGCAGAGCGATCACCACTGCCGCGCAAACAGATAGCGCAAAGAGATACGCACCCATCATGGGCCTTGCGATGCGCTCTACAGAGGCGTTGCGGCGGCGCAACTGAGCACGCCACCAGAGCGTGCCGGGCGTGCCGATCCGAGCGACGCTTACCGCCGCCTCGCGATCCCGCTGAAAGCTCGCAGTCACCAGAACCAAATCCGCGCAACTGCGGCAGGCATCAACGTGAGCGCGCAACTCGGGCGGGCAGGCAGCCGGCCATCTGCCGTGTGACAGCACCTGCATCACTTCTTTTTCATAGGCACAAACCTTCAGCTTCATCACGGTCTCCCTGGTCTTGCGGCCTGCTCGCGCAGCAGGCTGGCAATCTTGCGCCGTGCGCGAAAGAGCAAGAGGCGAATGCTTGCCGAGGCCAGCCCGGTAACCTCGGCGATCTCTTTGTGCGTGTAGCCTTCGGCGTGGGCTAGCCAAAGCAGTTGCCGGTCGCGAGGGCGCATCAAGGCCAGCGCCGGACCGAGGATCGCTTGCGAATCCGCCTGAGCCGCGGCGCTGCTGGCGGCGAAGAACTCTTCTGGCATCTCCTCGATGGAGGCTTGCCTGGGACGCCGCCAATGGTCGCGCAAGAGGTTGGTGGCGATGCGGAAGAGATAGCGGCGGCCTGCAACCTCGCCTTCGGGCCGCAAGGCTGCGCAAAGGAAGCGCACAAAGCTCTCCTGCATCAGGTCGTCGGCCAGCGCGGGATCTCCCGAAACCCGCGCCAGGTAAGCCCACAGAGGGCGCGCCGAGCGCTCATAGAAGCCGGCGAAGGCGTCATTCTCCATGGGCGCGTCAAACGCCCGCGGCGCATCGCCGGCTACGAGTTGCGGAAGTGCGGATTCGCGTTGCATCGGCGGGGACTCTTTCATGGGATCGGGCGGCATGCCAGCTCACTGCCGATCCCTATCGTTGCTGGATGCTTGAGGACTGGGCGGCATAAGACCGAGACGGCCGGCCAGAATCCAGGTTATCCCTGCCGAAATGATAAATCCAAGGCCGGGCATCAGGGCCAGGGTTCCCAAGACCAACATCGGAAGTCGCAGATCCGGGGATGCGTTACGCAAAAGGTAACAGCCCAGGCCCAGCAGCGTCAGAACAATGCCGATTTGCAGTGGGGTGAGCACGCGAGCAACCGCATTGGGCACGCGCTGCTCCGGCTCAAAGCCCACCGGAATCGGCGCCGCCTCCAAAAAGCGCTTGCCCGCCTCGGTCTCCATATACGAAGCGAGTTCCTGATTCGAGCCGAATTTATCAATCAGCTTGCCATGAACCTCGCTTTGCAGCTTGAAGATGCGGCTCCAGCGGCGATTTTCCAACAGCGCACGAATCAGCCAGATAAAGGCACCCAGGAAACAGGCGAAACCTAAAAGAGGCATCACGTCATGCGACAGCCTCTGCGCGGCTGATTCTTCGTGATATTGCTGGTGAATCTCTGGCCAGACTGCTCGATCCAATGCTTCATCCGGCGTGACATCCGAACCATTCATGTGGGTGAAGAGATAAAACTCCGGATTGCGAGCGATCTCGGGGTGACTCGACAGAAACTGCCCAAGCTGAGGATTGTTGCTTTCGACATAGGCCTGATTGGCCAGCAGGGACGGGTCGTGCTCAATCACCGTCGTGAGCTTGGGACTCAGGCGAAGCAACTTGATCAACTCCATTTGTGTAGTCACAAGTTCTTTTTCGTTGGGAACCTGTGCATTTGCCGGTGGCACCTGGACGAGCGGCTTGGCGGATGGCGCAGCGGGCTTGGAGGACTGAGGTTGCGCGGCGGCCATTGCGGCCATCAGAAAGATGGATGCGGCAAGCGGGCGGAGAATTCGGGGTGTAATTTGATTTGAATGACTCATGGATTGCCTCTCTCGAAGAGCTTCCTCAGCATCTTCTGACGATTCAACGAATGAGAGGACCGATTGGTTAACAGGAGCCTTTATGTAAATCTTGCAAGCCGGGGTTTATCATTACAGAGGAGCGGTCCGGTGAGGTCGTCGGCGCCGCGTGGATCAGCGTCATAGGTGCGCATCCTTTCTCCGAAATTCATTCATTGCATTATCTCTCTCAAAAGAAAGTGATTAGGAAACAAAAAGTCATGCGAGCAAAGACTGCCGTGGTGCTGGGCGCTCAGTGGGGCGACGAGGGCAAGGGAAAGATTGTGGATGTGCTGAGCGAGCGCTTCAGCGCCGTGGCGCGCTATGCGGGCGGGCACAACGCCGGCCACACGGTCATCATCGGCGATCAAAAGTTCGTGCTGCAACTGATTCCCTGCGGCGTGCTGCGACCGGGCTGCCGGGCGGTGATCGGCAACGGCGTGGTGCTGGACCCGATTGCCTTTCTGAAGGAAGTGGCCAAGCTGCGCGCGCTGGGCGTGGCGGTGGATGAGCAACTGAATGTCTCCAATCGCGCCCAGGTGATTTTGCCCTACCATCGCATGATTGAACTGGCCGCCGAATGCGCGCCGGGACGGCAGAAGATCGGGACGACGAGCAAGGGAATTGGGCCGGCCTACGAGGACAAGATGTCGCGCGGCGGATTGCGCATTGTGGATCTGCTGAGGGCTGATCTGTTGAAGACGCACATTGAAGCGGCCTGCGCGGAGAAGAATGCTATCGTCCACGCGCTCTTTGGCGCCGACCCGCTGGACCCGGCGCAGATCTACGACGAGTACGCCGCCGCAGCCGAGCAAGTGCGGCCCTTTGTCACCGACACTGGCCGCCTGCTGAACAAGATTATTGCCGAGGGCGGCAGCGTGATGTTCGAGGGCGCGCAGGGAACCATGCTGGACATTGACCACGGAACCTACCCGTTTGTTACTTCGTCTTCGGCCACGGCGGGCGGCGCGGCGACAGGAACCGGCGTTGGCCCATTGTCTATCGGAACGGTGATCTCGGTGACCAAGGCGTACGTGACGCGCGTGGGCGAAGGGCCGTTCCCGACCGAGATTCACGACGAAGCGGGCGAGAAGCTGCGCGCGCGCGGCAACGAGTATGGCGCGGTGACCGGACGCCCGCGGCGCTGCGGCTGGCTCGATCTGCCGATGCTGCGTTACTCGAATCAGGTGAACAGCTCCGAGTGGCTGGTGATTACCAAGCTGGACGTGCTGGACGAACTGGCCGAGATTCCCATCTGCGTGGGCTACGAGATCGGCGGCAAAGTCACCGACGAGATTCCCGCCGACGTGCAGGGCCTGGAGCAGATCAA
>CAZXVX010000092.1:0-13518 GCA_964644105.1 uncultured Occallatibacter sp.
CCATATCCTCGAAAGTTAGCCAACCGCAACAACCTTTCTTCAGGTGACATAATACCTCCTTGATGTAGACATCGTATTCAGGCACTCAATTTATTTTTGTGCTTTTAGTCTGGTACTCTAGTCTCGCTTCTGAATCCTGAGATTCGACTGGGCTTTACGTCCGCACCTGCAATCTTACCCCTTCCTGCTCTTGCGAGCGATGATGCCGGATCACAATTCCCAGAGCGCATCAAAATCCCGTTTGCCGTGGACCACTCGGAGAATGAATACATCCTCGCCTTCAACGCAATAGACAATCACATATTCGCCGACGGGAAAGCTGCGCATTCCAATTCCAAAATCCCGATCACGAGAGCGTCCTGCGTACGGAAATCTGGCCAGAAAACAGAATCTATCGGTAATGGAGTCCACCAACCGAGTAGCAACATCCATACTGCCGCATTCCCTGGCAACATAGAGCCAAATGCCGTCAAGATCAGCCTCGGCCTGTGGTGCAATCAGGTGGGTCATCAGCTTGCGTGCGCCAATTCCGCGATGAGCCGCTCCCGTCCACGTTCTCGCACTTCAGCGGATAGCTCGCGCATCGATTCCGGTGTAATCACGCGTCCTTCGCCACGCGCCAGCGATGCGCGGGCATCGTCGAGCGTGGCGCGAAACTCGAACCTGCGGCGCTCGCGCTCTTCCCACAAAGCAAGAGCTTCCTCAACAACCTCGTCTTCGCTGCGCAGCCGTCCCGTTTCCACGGCTTGCCGCGCAAATGCTCGCTGATCGGATGTGAGTTCAACTTCCATGGCCGCAACTCCTGCTCTTAGGCTACGCCAAATTGCAGAGAAAAACTACCGTTAAAGAACATCCCGCGGGGGCTAAAGTCCGACATTTTTCGCTGCTTTTGCGGCACGACTATGGTTATGCCTTGACGCATCTTCGCAATCCAAATGGAATTCTGTAAGAAACTCCTGTATCAAGAATACAATCCCGCTTCGCCGGCGGGCCGGGTCTTCCAGCGGCGATGTATCCAGAGCCACTGGTCGGGATAGCGGCGAATCCAGCTTTCGATGGCGCTGTTGCATACCTGTGTGGCGGCGAGGATGTCGGCCTCGGCATCTTCAGTGCGCTCGAAGTCCAACTCAGGGCCAAAGTGCAGGACGTAGCTCTGCTCGGCCTCTTCCCAAAGCATGAAGGCGGGCAGCACGGCCGCGCCGGTTTTAAGGGCGATACGGGCGAGGCCGGAGGCGGTGCAGGCCTTGATGCCGAAGAAATCCACGAAGACGCCCTGCGGCGGGGTCATATTGGTGTCCATCAAAATGGCCACTGTCTCGCCCTGACGCATGGCGTTGAGCAGTCCGCGGGCAAAGTCGTTTTTGGGCAGCATCCGGTTGCCATGCTTGCTGCGGTTGTCGTTGACAAACTTGTCCAGCAACTTGTTGTCTAACGGCCGGACGACCACGGTCATGGTATAGCCCATCAGTGAGTGGAAAAACCCGGAGAGCTCCCATGCACCCATGTGGCCGGTGACGATCAATACGCCCTTGCCGCGAGCCTTGGCGACCATATAGTGATCGAGGCCCTGGTGGCGAATCCAGCCTTGGATATTCTCGCGCGTATAGCGGCTCATGCGGCAGAACTCGACCAACTGCCAGCTGAGATGACGGAAGACGCCTCTAAGAATCCGGTTTCGCTCATCAACGGAAAGCTCGGGCAGAGCGAGCTCCAGATTGCGCTGGCCCACACGGCGCAAGCGGCCCTGCAAACGGTAAATACTTGAGGCAAGCAGAGCAGCAATGAGACGCGCCAGCCGACGCGGGATCCAGCCCAGAGGGCGCGCCACGGCCAGTACCAGCCAAAATTCAAGTTTTTCCCGCATGGAAGGAGGCAAAGTACAAGTTTAGCTCTTTGCGATGGGTTCAAGCGATTCGAGCATATTTCTCGCGTGAAGTGGAGTGCGGCGTGGACCTGCAGGTCCACGCCGCAGCCGACCGGGAGGTCGGCGCTATAAAGGCGGCGTTACAAATTCCCGATGCGCGCTTATTTGTGATTTCTGGACTCGACGAAATAATGCGCGACGGTGCGGACAAACGACACTGCGCCATCGGGGACAGGGATATCGCCTTTGAGGATGGCATCGAAGCTGTGCGGTCCACCGAAGTAGATCTCAGTGTCCTCGAAGTTCTGGCTGACGCTGGTTCCATCCAAGCTGATGCCGGCAAAGAGCCCCTTGTTGCGTGAGTAGCTGAGCAATTCAGCGCTCAGCTTCCAGTCGGTCGAGGCCTGTCCGCTGCGCCCAACGGGGCCAGCCGCGGCCGAGGCATCTCCGCCGATCTTGAATTTGTTTTTCAATAGATCCTGAAAGCCGCGATCATTCACCGCGACCAGAATCAGGTCCGTCGATTGAGCGCCGATCTGGAAACCGAAGGAGCCACCGGCCATGCGAATGAAGACTGGAGCGCTCCAGCCGTGGCCGGTGCGGCAGGTGACTACGCCCTGCCCATACTGGCCGCCCCATCCAAAGGCGCCCTTTTTCAATCCAGGCACAACCCCGACACAGGTGGCCTGTTGGAGGATTCCCATAGGGATGCTGTTGTCCTGTGTGGTCATGATCTCTTCCAGAACAATTTTGGCGGCATCGATGCGCGCTTGCAGTGTCTCGCGCGTGGAAGCGGCGAAGGACGCCGAGGAAAGCATGAAACAGAGAGCGAGCAAAGCAAATGTTTTCTTCATCATTCTGATCCTTTCCGATCCGCGGTTGGCAAATGTGCGGGCGTTGAGCTGTTGATGGAGCTGGGTTCGGTATTCCGCCGAATGAGACCCTCAGGTTCCCCTAACAGGGTACAGCATCCAAGTCTGCATTTGCAGTAAGAATGCGTGAAGACAGTTCTCGCTCAATTTTTCAGAAAAAAGAAAAATAAAAAGCAATTTGGGCAACCGGAGGAGAAAAGGGTGCATCTGATGTAAATGAGAAGCGTGGTACTTATCAGGAGTTTTCAGGGTGCATGGTCCACTTGCAGCTTGGAAACTCCTTCCCCTTTTTTAGGCATCGATTATAGCGGAATCAGATTTGGTATCCCCAGAGCCGGAACACTCAAGTGGTCGCGACCAACAGGGAGCGGCAACCTTCCACTGAACCCCATAGGGCACATCGATTCTGATTCCACTCTAGAAGTTCATCGTGTTGATAATCTTTCAAAGTCGAATGAATCCAGAGCCTTGGCAGCTTTTGCAGCCGACCAACCACACGCGTGGTGTCTGAGAAGGGATGGAGGATTGACCGCGGGCGGTAAAACCTTCCAAAGATAAAACTGGAGACGGGGGATAGACAGGGGATTTTGCTTCAGGCAACGAACAACGGAAGTGTACTCGATATAGAGTGGCTCAGACCATATTGAAAAAAGAGGAGTTCCCAGGATTCATGGTAGCCATGCAGCCTGGGAACTCCTTTCCCCAGATCTGCGTTGTTTCTGAAATCCATTCTGCGGAAATTCCTCAACAGCCACAAGATTACAGATAGCGTGTAGATTGAAGTAACCTGCCATGTTTACTGATAAGTAACGGGTCAGGGACGGATATCCAGATAACGGCGCCGTTCACCATAGCGGCGATCATCCCTGCGGCGGTCATCCTGACGTCGCTCATCCGAACGGCGATCCTTTATGCCTGCGGCTTCGAGCAGAGCTGGGCTTGAGGCGCGCATGAGCAGGTCGATTCGATTGTCTGCGCCTGTTTTTCTCATCAACCGGCCGACGTGCGCCTGCACGGTGCGCTCCTCGATGCCGAGTTCGCGGGCAATCTCTCGATTGGAACGGGCGGTAAGGATGAGATCGAGCACCTGGCGTTCCCGGTCGGTCAGTGGTGGCGGATCGTTGGTGAGGCTGGTGTCAGAGACGCCCATCAAGCGGTCAATCAAGATGGAGAGTAAGCGCCGTGAGGCCCAGATGGAGCCGCTGACGACGACTTCGATCGCTTGGCGAACAATCCGCGGGCTGGCTTTCAGATCAAGGTAGGCACGGGCGCCGGCCATGATGGATTCAAGCACCAGCTGATCGTCATTCTCAGGGCCGATCACGATCAATCGCATCCTGGGACGCTGGGCGCGGATGACGTCCAGGGACCGGAGGCCCTTGGAGGAGGTGCTCAGGTCAACGACCATGTACTCCAATGTCGAGTCGGCCAGCAGTTCGTCAATTGTCCCAATGACGGGAGTCATGGGTGCATAACCCTCGCCCGGACCTCCTTCAAAGATACTGTGAAGTCCCACCAGACGGAGCGGCTCATCCGTCAGCACACCCACACGAATTGGTTCAGTATTTTGCATCAAGGGCATGAAGCACTCTCCGAACAATACAGCAAAGCAGGTTTAAAAAAACTCTTGCCAAACTCCAGTGCCAGCGAAAGCCATTCCTCCCGGAAGATAGGGGCGCCACTTCAAAACACTTTAGGCTTTGACAGTACCATTCATTTCACTTCCGGAGCAGGGCATCGGTGCCCAAAAACTCGAACCAGTTCAATGTGACTTTACCGGCTATCTTACGTTTTTTTTTCTTCACAATCAACAGATCTATAAAAAATTTTTCGAACGTGGTTGGCGGAGTATGATCGACCACCGAGATAAGCCAATTTCAGAAACGAAGGGGGAATGCGAAGTGCGGTTTTGCCGGAATTTTCCATAATTGCCCCAAATGGGGTAGTATCAAAGCGGCAGGTCGTAGTAAAGTCAAAATAGTTGAGCCAGTGAGGATACTCCATTGATTAAGCAGGACATCGTCCATCATGTGATTGAGCGTACGGGCCTGCCCCGCACCAAGGCGGAGGCGGCCGTGGATACGGTTTTCGAGGGCCTCAAAGAGGCCTTGACGGCCGGTGAGCGCATTGAATTGCGTGGATTTGGCGTTTTCAGCGTGCGCGCCCGCAAGACCGGGATCGGTCGCAACCCGCGCACCGGGACCGAAGTGAGCATCACTCCCGGCAAAGCTGTGCGCTTCAAGCCCGGCAAAGAATTGCACGTGCTGGAAGTGGGCGCAGCTGCTCAATAAGGATTGAGCCAGAATCCCGGCTGGCCCTTTCGGCAGGATTGCCGGCAAGGCCGGGAGATCTCTGAAGGACAGGGCAAATTGTATTTCGTGCTGCGCTTCCCATTGAATCTGAGGGGGCGCGAAGGCATGGTCTTTGCCGTTCAACGAGAAGGTGCGCATCGGTCTTGAATACACTTTGCAACGCTTCCGTAGCAGAGCCGGCTGAGTTGCGGGAACGTGCGTCTTCTTTGGAGTCCGGCTCTGTCGTGCATTCATGTCGTCACGCTTTGCAGGCACGCTATTGAGTCCTGCCTATCAGCCCATCGTTCCAATCCAATGAAAGGCGAGGGAAGGCTTCGGCCATTACCAGACTCCCTGCATGATTCTGGGAGGCATGGGCTGTCTGCCAAGCAGGGCGGCCGTCAGAGCGCCACTGACGGCTTTGCAGGATCCCAACTCTCTCTCCTTAAGATGAGCCACATACTGCTGGTCAGAGATTTCAATATGCCTGAGGAGGCAGTTTTTAAGTAACTGAATGACGTCGAGAGAGCTGGCGATATCCGTACAGTTTCTGAGGCGCACCTGCAAGACTTTGAATCGCTCGATGATGTGATCGTGCTCGCGCTCGTGGCTGAGCGCGCCGGGAAATGCAGTTTCAGTAAAGAACTGTTCTTCGTGGGAAAAATGGGCGCGGGTGGCGCGAACAAGGCAATCAAAGATCATGTCGAGAATCTGGCGGAGGTAGCCGTTGATTACGCCATCGTGCAGATCGCTGAGCAGGATCAGGAGTTTTTTATGGTCATTGTCGAGCAGTTTCACCTGTACGCTCATATCGCTGGTCCAGGCGATTAACGGCT
Source organism: uncultured Occallatibacter sp. (assembly GCA_964644105.1). GTDB lineage: Bacteria > Acidobacteriota > Terriglobia > Terriglobales > Acidobacteriaceae > Telmatobacter. Next base: position 5,864 of record CAZXVX010000092.1, read on the forward strand.
TTTGCATATCGCATGCGGCAGAGAGCTTCGGGTTGAGGGTTTTGAGGCGAGAGATGAACATCGGAGTCTCCTTCTGAGCCGGATCGTTGTGGAGACGAAATTCTCCATGAATTGTTTGAGCGTTGCGAATCGACCCCGCCTTTTGGATCAAGCGCGCCCTGACAAGATCAAGGCGCGCCCGGTGGCCGGGGAGCCGCGTAACACTGTTGGCGAAGAAGGAACATTCTCTGGAGCCGGGGAAGATCGAAAGGCTTGGGAAGTGGAGAAAAATCCACAGATCTCACATCTTCGATCCAGAGCTTTCCTTATCTTCGCTCATTAAAGAGTGCGGGAAGCAGGCGAATAATGCGTCAGTGATTCCGTCATGGGCTCAATCCGGGATGAAAAGAAAAGGGAAATGATAGACTTAGCGGAGAGAGCGAGCGTCGCGCCGCGCGCACGGAGGCGGAATTGCAGCCATCCAAGGGAGAGATCACCTTACTGTTGGCAAAGTGGAGGGACGGCGAGCCGTCGGCTTTTGAAGAGCTGATGCCTCTGGTTTACTCTCATCTGCGCGAGGTGGCCGCGTCCTACATTCGCCGCGAGCGGAATCCAGATGTCTTGCAGGCGACGGTGCTGGTGCATGAGCTTTATCTCCGCCTGTTGAACCAGAAAAAAGCAGCGTGGGAAGATCGACGGCACTTTTATACCTTTGCGGCCAAGGTGATGCGCATGATCCTGATCGATCACGCGCGGGAGACACAGGCGCAGATGCGCGGCGGGGGCTATGATCGGGTTCCTCTGAGCGACGATCTGGCATGGGTGAATATCGACAGTCCGGAACTTCTGGACCTGAATCGGGCACTGGATGAGCTGGGCGCGCTGGATGCCGGGAAGGTGCAACTGGTGGAGTTGCGCTACTTTCTGGGTTGCACGGCCGAAGAGACAGCGGCGCTGATGCAGGTCTCCAAGTCCACTGTGGATCGCGAGTTGAAGTTCATCAAAAGTTGGCTTTTTCGGCGTATTCGTCCGAAGAGCCGCGAGGATGGCAGCGCCATTTGATTCATAATTTCTCATCTTTCCGCAATCTTGTTTAAGGTCCACAGGCATTTGTACGGGCTGAAGCTCGTATCCTTCAGGGGTTATCGCTCGCATGGTCGAAACGACTGAAAGCTTTCTGCGCATTGAGGCGATCTTTCACGAGGCACTGGCGGCTTCGGCCGAGGGGCGCGCGGATCTGATTGCGAGCCGGTGCGCGGGCGACGCAGAGTTGGCCGCCGAGGTGCGGCAGCTACTGGAAGCCAGTGCGGAAGAAGAGCTGCAGGCCGTCAAGCGCCGCCAGGATCCGGGGACAGGCCGGGAGGCGCAAGAGGAATCGCGACAGATTGGTCCATATCTTCTGGACCGGCTGCTGGGCCGCGGAGGCATGGGTGCGGTGTATCTAGCGCATCGCGCCGATGGTCAGTTCGAACAGAAGGTGGCCATCAAGTTGATTGACCTGCCGCTGGCGACGGCCGTTTTTCAAGGGAGATTTCGCCAGGAGCGGCAGATTCTGGCAGGTCTGAACCATCCCTACATTACGCGGCTGCTGGACGGCGGAGTGACCAGGGCAGGTGAATTGTACCTGGTGATGGAGTACGTGGACGGGCTGCCGATTCATCGCTACTGCCAGGAGCATCAACTCTCTATTGAGCAGCGGCTGGAGATTTTTCTTCGGGTCTCGGAGGCGGTGCAGTTTGCCCATCAGAACTTTATCGTGCATCGTGATCTGAAGCCGGATAACATCCTGGTGGTGGAGGACGGAAGGCCGCGACTGTTGGACTTTGGAACGGCCAAGATGCTTTCACCGTCGCAGACCGCGCCGGGCAGCCAAGAGACGCGCGAGGGCTATCAGTCTTACACTCCGCTGTACGCCAGTCCAGAGCAGGTGATGGGCAATCCGATCACCACGGCCAGTGATACTTATTCGCTGGGAGTTTTGCTGTATCTTCTGTTGACCGGGGAGCATCCTTATGAGTTTTCAGAGCTGACCACGGGCGAGATGCTGCGGGTGATCTGCACCGAGGAGCCGCGCCGGCCCAGTAAAGCAGTTGGCTCGGGCAAGGCGCTGGACGCGGATCTGGTGGCGATTCTGGACAAGGCGCTGCGCAAAGAAGCCAAGGACCGCTATCTGACCGCCGAGCAGTTGGCGAATGATATTCGCGCCTATCTGGATGGGTTGCCAGTGGGTGCGCGGCAGGGAACGGTTCGCTATCGGGCTTGCAAATTTGTGCGGCGTCACCGCTTGGGACTGCTCTTTGCCGGCGTGCTGGCGGTGACGCTGATTGCCGGCGTGCTGGGTGTGCTGTGGCAGGCCAAGGTGGCCACCGAGCAGCGGCGCAAGGCAGAGGCGCGTTCGGCGGACTTGCGGCAACTGAGCAACAGCCTGCTCTCTGAACTGGATGAGGCGATCAAGGAACTGCCCGGCTCGACCGGCGCGCAGGCTCTGCTGGTGACGCGGGTTCTTGAGCACTTGGACCGCATGGCTAAAGACTCGGAGGGCGACCGGCTGGGGCAGCTTGATCTGGTGGATGCTTATACGCGGCTGGCCAATCTTCAGGGCAATGATTACGACCAAAATCTGGGCGATGCGGCCGGTGCGCTGGTCAGCGTCAATAAGGCGATTGCCCTGGCCGTGCCTTTGACGCGCGAAGGCCCCAAAGATCGCGAGGCTTTGCGGGCGCTGGCCTTCGCGCTGGAGTCCCGCAGTGAGATTCTCTTCGGAGATGCGCAAACCCAAGAGGCGATCCCCACCATGCGCAAAGCCGTTGATATTTATGGCCGGCTGATAGCGATCGGGAATCCTCAGCCCGCTCAGATCTGCGACGTTGCCAGCGCAAACAGCGTTCTGGGAGATGAACTTTCTGAAGGCGGTTCGGCCAGCCTTGCCAGCTCTACCGCGGCTTTGGAAGCCTTCCGCAAGGCCGTCGCTTTGGATGCAAGCGCATTGGTCATTGATCCCCATTATCTGCGCGCGCAGCGGGGGCTTTTGATCAACCGGGGAAAGATCGGCAGCGTTGAGACTGAGACAGACCCGGCTCTGGCGCTGAAGGAATTTCAACAGGGTTTGCATGAACTGGATTCATTGCCGGAGGAGGAACAAAAGAACCTCTCGATGCTGCGCATGAGAGGAATATTGCGCCGCAAGGAAGGGGCCGCTCTGGTTCAGTTGGGAGAATACTCGAGGGCCGAGGATTCCTTTCATGAGGCGGTGGAGATCTATCAGAAGTTTGTCGCGGCGGATCCAAGGGATTCGCGCGCTCTTACTGACTTGAAGGTCGCGCTGAACTTCGAGGCGTTGGGCTTTGAAACAGCAGCCGATCCGTCTTTGGGCGCGTCCAAAAGCGATCAGAGGCGAAATCTGGCAGAAGCGCAAAGGATCTGGATAAAGATATTAGGCTTGATTGGCCAAGCAATGAAGCAAGAGCCCACAGATAAGGATTGGTTGCTCTCCAAGGCAGACGCGCAGGCGCGTTTAGGAACCATTCAAACGCAATTAGGTTCTTCAACGAATTCCGTTGCGCTGGTCAAACAAGGCATAAACGGAATGAAAGAGTTGGCTGGCAAGCAGCAGGCCTCCGCACTGACACTCGATATGACGGCGAGCGATCTGTTGATGGTTGAGCCGAAGTCTCTGCGCGACGCGCAGTTCGCCGTGACCTGCGCCGAGCGGGCGGTGACACTGAGTCACCATCAGATCCCGTCGATGCTGCTCACGCTGGCCCAGGCCTATCGCGCCGCCGGCCAGATGGACAAGAGCCGCGCGGCGGCGAATGAAGGGCTGGCGCTGTTACCGGCGGCTCGGCCGGAAAGCGTGAAGCCGCGCGTCCGCAAGTTGCTGGAGATGCAGATGTAAACGGGAGAAGAGCGCAGAGTTTGCCGCAAAATTATTTTATAACTTGAGCGACCCGAGTGAAGCCGTTGGCTTTTCAAATCAGAGTTGAATCGCAGGCAGTCAAAGGCTGGCGGGTGTCCAACCTTGTTGCGTGCGCATCCATTCAAATTTGGACTTAAAGCCGCTTGAGTTGTCGATGTAACGGATAAACTCTGGCTGCAATGCGTGTAAGACACTTTGTCTTACAGCAACTTTGAGGACTCTTCCCAGATGAAAACGCTGGCAGTACCTTTCTAGAATCGTGGCGCGAAGCTTTGGTTCGGCGATGACGCAGACAGATCCGATGATTTGCACGCCGCGAATCTCGCGCCAGCTTAGGGCGTTGCGATAGATGTTGGTGGCGGCTCGGGGCGAGCGCATCAGGTTGCGACTGTGCAGGCTTGCAGGCGAGGAGAGCCAATAGAGAGTGAGGTTCTCATCGGCGAAGTAAAAGAGCGGCGCCACCGAGGGCATGCCGTCTTCGCCGGTGGTGGCGAGCGACAGGGTGGTCTGCTCGCGCAGCAGTTGCGTGACGCGCTCGAGTTGCTTTTCTGTAGGATTCATTGGGTTCATCGCGCAGGAATGGCATTCCGGCCTGAGGACATCATCTAACACCTTAAGCCTTCCAGGCCAGAAAGCCGAAGAGGCAGCCGTGTGGGCTGCCTCTTCGGAGATTGCCGCTGCCGCTGGTTGGCGGGTTTACGGCAGGTAATAGCGGAGGCTGGTCCAGAACATATTATCGATGCCCTTGGCGCCGTTCAGAGGCGTGGAGAGAGCGCCTGCGGTTCCGGTGCCACTCCAGCCTTCGCGGACTGCATAACCGTACTGGAAGCCTTGGCGGAAGCGTCCTTTGTCGCCTTTGAAAATGTCGTACCAGTAGCCGGCAGTGACTTCCTGCACGTCGCGGGTGTTGTTTCCGCAGCCGGAGCCACCAGGCTGGTAACCGACCGAGCCGGAGGCCAGTCCGGGGTTGCCTGGGATGGCGCAGGTGGCTGAGACGCTGGCGTAGCGCGAGCCGTAACCGATGGCGGTGATGGCAGGAGCGGCGGTGAAGTGAGAGCCGTAGCTGCCGCCGACGGCGAACATGGCGGCGGTGGGCTTGGCCGAGCAGTTGGTGGAGGCGTTGGCCGCGGTCGTTCCGGTTTCGCAGAAGGTGGCCGTCGGATCGGTCAGCGTGAGGGCCGAGGTTGCGTAATCGGCGCGGGCTGCGTAGTCGCCACCGTAGTTGAGGTAGATGGTCAGCTTCGGAGTCGGCGTGGCTTCCAGCGTCAAGAGGCCGGAGGCGTTGTGGATAGGCCTCAGGTCTCCGTTGGCGTTGTTGGTGACATCGGAGAGGGTGGTGTCGCCGTAACGGCCGACGCCGGGTCCATAGAGCGCCTTGGCGCCGAAGGTCACCTTGTCCTTGATAATCGGCACGCGGAAGCTGCCGCCGATGCCGCCGAGCGTGATGTTGTCAGAGTAGCTGCCGGTAGTGGTGGATTTGGCCAAGACCGCGGCGCCGGGAGTGCTGACGCCCACATCATAGCCTTCGATGTCGGCGATGCCGCCGTACTTGACCGAGTTCTGCGTGACGCCGGGGTAGACCGTTTCGTGCGCGAAACCGGCGATGCCGATGAGTTCATAGTGTCCCCAGCCTGGATCGAAGGCGGCCTTCACGATCACATCGGGCGCTTCGTTGAAGGAGATGTTGGCGACGTTGCTGTTGGCCGAGACGGTGTTGTAATTGCGGACGTAGCCGTAGACCGTGTTGCCGGCGCTGTCGATGGTGTTCAAAGCGGAGTAGCTCTGGACGTAAGTGGTAAGTCCGCTCAGGCCGCTGATGGCCGCGTTGTAGTTGCCGCCGTTTTGCCCGGCCGAGCCCAGGATTGCGTAGGGTGTGCTGCCGGCCAGAGCAGCCGAGTAGAGAAGCTGGGGATTTTCAACCGAGATGCCGAAGGCCGTGTGCGCAGTGCTCTTGACCATGCGGAAGCCGTACTGACGGGTCCAGACAAAGCCCGGGACGTAATTCGGGTCTATGGTCAGCGGGGTAAGTGTATCGCCAGGGGCGCTGGAGATGCCCTTCTTGCCTTCAGAGGCCAGAGACCAGAGCTGTCCGCCGACAAACGTCCAGCCGCTGTTGGTCTTGGCTTCGGCGTAAAGAATGCGCTGGCGCAGAACGTAGCTGTTGGACTGGTTGTTGTTGGAAGTGATGCCGGTGCCCAGGAAGTCAGCCTCGTAGTAGCCGCGCAGAGTGCCCCAATTGGTCTTGCCCTCAGCTAACAGCGTGAGGCGCGACTGACGGGCTGAACCGAAGAACTCGCTGAGCGAGTATGCGTCGGCGCCCTCGTAGGGAATCGAGCTAAAGGCAGTGGGAATGTCGCCGCCTGTAGCCTTGGTGCGGTAAACCGTTTCAGCCGCCACGAAGCCGCCGGGGGTGAGGTTGATGCCCTTGTAGCGCAAGGCAGTGGGGCTTTCAAATTCTTTCTTGATCTTTGTCGTCTCGTCGGAGACGGTGGTAGCCAGCGAAGCCTGGTTGCCTTTGAGGTCGGTGACCGAGGATTGTAGAGTGGTGACGGCGTTGGTGTTGTCTGTGACCGCCTGCTGCTGGGCGTCTGCCGCGGCCTGTGCCTTGGCGGCTTGCGCTTGCGCAGCGGCAGCGGCCTGCTGTGCCAGCTTTAACTGCTCGTCCTTGTTGTTCAGGTCAGTCTTGAGGCTATCGATCTGCCCTTCGAGCTCGTGCTTCAGCGCTTCAATTTGTTCTTCAACGGAAGCGGAAGCGGGGGCCTTGACCTTCTTGACTTCAACGGGTTCTGGAGCCGCTTCAACCATCTTGGTTGCAGTGTGCTTCTTGACAGGCTTCTTGGTTGCGGTTGCCTGTCCATAGGAAACAACGGCAGACGCTGCCATGATTACGGCGGCGGCTATTTTGAGTTTGAAATTCATGGGGCCTCTCAGTGTCCTTTCAAATCGGTTTGAATCATGACGACGCTCGCTGGTCAGATTGAGCTTTCTGGAGTTTCTCATCCAATTAAATCCTCAACATAAGTCCGGATCGCGTTACGGGATACTCTTTGGCGTCGGCGGCAGAAAAGTAAATTGGCGCATGGCTTTTCAAGTGCTGCCTTCGATTACTAGAGTCGCAGAGAATTGTGAATATATGACGAATTTACACACATTTAACAATTCCGCAGGCAGGAGGACAAAAAGCTTGAAATATTTGCATAGCATTCACAATAGAATGGCTTCTAATTTGATAGACTGCACGCTCAAAGAACTGCGGTGGGCCTGTCGTTCTTGATTAAGCATGAAATGTATGCGATGCGAATTCTCTATCATTTTGAGTTGAGTTGCCGGCTCGTGGCTGCCTTTTGAGTTCTTCAATCTGGACGGATTTGTAGCAGTCAGTGGCGGGTTGAGGGAGGGTGAGCTGGTGGTGTCTGGGACAACAAGCTTTCGACGGCCAGAGTTGATTGATCTGACGCGGCATGCTTCTGACCGCGGTATGAGATCGACGGCTCTGAACTATTTTTTCAAAGTGAAGGCTGCGGGTGAGGGCGATCCGGCGGTCACGATGAAAACCTTACGCCACAAAATGATTTCCACGACGATAGAGCGTAACGCCCACCGGATCAACAGCAAACAGCAGTCAGCTCGGGGTTAAATTTGACAGCTAGAGGGGCATGCCGAAGCCAAGAAAAGGCAAAACGGGAAGAATTGAGTGATCGCGGGTTGGACTTCGGGTTGAAGAACTCTACCGGGAAACCGTAAATAATTGATTTATATG
>CAZXVX010000093.1:0-13411 GCA_964644105.1 uncultured Occallatibacter sp.
TTGATGTATTGAAGAGCGATTGGGCCGAGGCCTTTTTGGCGGTGGGCTTTGCCGCCTTTTATCTTTTCATGCTGCAGTTGCCCGCGCAGAGAGGCTTGCGCAAGAGCCCTCGACTGCTGACGGATTTGCACCTGACGGCGGCGGTGGTCTTTTTGACCATTGCAATTCCACTCAAGGCGCAGGGCCGTTGGTTGACGATTGGCTGGCTGGCCGAGGGCGCGGCGCTATTGTGGATGGCCAGCCGGGCGCGCTTGCGGCTACTGCTGGCGCTGGCGCTGCTGTGCCTTTCGCTGGGCGTGGGGGCATTGCTGCTGGTGAATCCGCCGGCATCGACCATGCCTATTTTCAACGAGCGCTTTGGCAGTTATCTGGCGGGGATTGTGGCGTTGGCATTTACGGCTTGGGTTGCGCTGAAAGCCAGCAACGAACGAGATCAGAATGACTCAGGAAACTGGACAGCGATTGCCGCGGGAGCTGTGCTTGGGGTGAATGCTCTGATCCTGGTGGCCTTTGGCTGGGAGATTCATAGCTACTGGTGGGTGCTGCGCTGGACGGGCGACGGGAACCAATGGGATGCGTACCAGATGAGCGCGCAGTTCACTTACTCGCTTTGGTTCATGATCTATGGCGCGATTTTGCTGGGAGTGGGCTTTTGGCGGCGCTCGGCCTTTCTGCGCTGGCAGGCGCTGGTGCTTTTGGCCGGGACGGTGGTCAAAGTGTTTCTCTATGATATGAGCGCACTCAGTCAGGGTTACCGAATCCTGAGCTTCCTCGGCCTCGGCGTGCTGCTGTTTGCGGTCAGCTTTGTCTATCAGCGCGACTGGCTTAAACTGCGCGCCGCGAAGGGGGAGAACGATGAAGCTTAGCGCTGGACTTGCCTTGCTTGCAGTGGTTGCTACCTCGCCTGAGATCCGGTATTTCCAATACCAAAGGCCTCTGCCGGAAGCGGGGCAACGCGCAGGGCAGAGCTGTCTGATTCTTGATCCAGGCATTCTTCAGCACGCCGCGCCTGAGCTGGCCGATCTTCGCTTGTATCGCGATGGGGTTGAAACGCCATTCGTGCTGCGTACGGCTGCCGTTGCCGAAGGCGGAGAGAAGAGCATTCCCCCGCTGAATCTGGGGCGTCGCGATGGGCAGACCGTCTTTGACGCGAGCCTGCCCGAGGGGCAGTACAGCGATCTCAAACTCGACGTAACTGGCCAGAATTTCATTGCGACAGTCAAGGTGACCGGCAGCCAAACGGAAGCCGGGAGCGCCGAAACAACCGTTGGGTCGTATACCATCTTCGACTTGACCAGCCAGAAGCTGGGGCGCAGCACGGTTCTTCATCTGCCGGTTTCGGACTTTCGCTTTCTACACTTCCACATTCGCGGCCCACTTGAGCCGCAGAGCATCACTGGAGTTTCGGTGGAGCGGCTGCCGGCCACGCAACCCAGTTACCAAGCCATCGCAGAGAGCGCGCACTTCCAGCAGAAGGGCCATGCAACCGTTGTGGAATTCTCCGTGCCCGCGCATCTCGCCGTGGACCGGATTGTCTTCAAGGTAGGCGCTTCGCCGGTTCAGTTCAATCGCCAAGTGAGCCTCTCGGTTGAATCCATACCTGCAACGAAAGAGGGTGAGGCGATTCAGAGTCAGCGGCCAGTCGTCGCCAGCGGAAATCTGTTGCGCGTGCACGGAATGCAAAACGGCCAGCGCATCGACGAGGAGCATTTGGCCATCGACGCTCCGTGGGTAGACTCCACTCTGCCGCAAAGATGGACGATCACCGTCGAGAACGGCGACGATGCTCCGTTGACTCTTGAGTCTGCGCGCATGGAGATGCTGGAGCGGAGTCTTTGCTTTGAAGCCGTCGTTAACGGAAGCTATACGCTCTACTATGGCGATCCGGCGCTCACAGCTCCACGCTACGATTACGCAGCGTTCTTCACGCCTCAGGCCAATGCGGCAAAATTTGCAGCGGGCCCGGAGCAAGCGAACCCCGCTTACCAACCGCGCCCCGACGCGCGCCCATTTTCGGAGAAGCATCCGGTTCTGTTGTGGACGGCGTTGCTGCTGGTGATCGCATTGTTAGCTCTGGTTGCTCTACGCACGGCGAAGGGAATCAAGGCAGAGTGACGAAAAAAGCCGCCCAATGGCAATCGCTTCGGCTTCGGCAAATGGAGAACCGTTATAATCTCAGAGTATTCCCTCCGCGATGACCAACGCCGCCGCCCAAGCCCGTTACCCGCTTACTCAGGGCGTGAACCCGTGGCTGGTTACCGTCTCGGTGATGCTGCCGACCTTCATGGAGGTTCTGGATACGGCCATCGCGTCGGTGGCGCTGCCGTACATTGCCGGCAGCCTGTCGGCCTCGAACTCCGAGGCGACGTGGGTGCTGACATCGTATCTGGTGGCTAACGCGGTGATACTGCCCGCCTCGAACTGGTTTGCGCGGCGCTTTGGGCGCAAGCGCTTTCTGCTCAGTTGCGTGATCCTGTTCACCATCGCCTCGTTCTTTTGCGGCGCGGCGCCTTCGCTCGGGGTGATTCTGCTGGCGCGGGTGCTGCAAGGAGCAGGCGGCGGCGCGCTGCAACCACTTTCGCAATCGATTCTGCTGGAGAGCTTTCCGATCCAAAAGCGCTCGATGTCAATGGCCGCCTATGGCCTGGGAATCGTGATGGCGCCGGTTTTGGGGCCGACACTGGGCGGCTGGCTCACGGATACATTCAGCTGGCGATACGCCTTTTACATCAATATCCCGGTGGGCATTCTGGCGGTGATTCTGATCAGCCGCTTTGTGCATGACCCGCCGTACATCAAGAACGCCAAAGTCGGTCCCTTCGACAACATCGGCTTTGGCCTGCTGATGGTTTGGACCGGCGCGCTGCAGATTGTGCTGGATAAAGGCCAGGAGGATGATTGGTTTGGCGCGCTTTGGGTGCGCTGGGCGGTGGCTGCGCTGGTGACCGCGCTGGCGTTGTGGATCTGGCACTCGTGGACGCATCGCGACGGCCTGCTCGACCTGCATGTTCTGCGCGATCGAAACTTTCGGACGGGCTGCTTTCTGATTGCCATGCTGGGCATTTGCATTTACATCACCATCGCCATCCTTCCACTCTATTATCAGGAGGTTATGGGATACACGGCCTTTACCGCCGGGCTGGTGGTCTTTCCGCGCGGCGTCGGTTCGTTCGTCGGTTCGCCGGTGATCGGGATTCTCGGCTCGCGCATCGATCAGCGCAAACTGCTTTGCGCCGGCTTTCTGGGCTTTGGCGTCTGCTCGATGATCTTCGGCATGATCAATCTGGATATTGGCCCCTACACGCTGCTGATTCCCATCACCCTGACTGGCTTTGCACTGAGCTTTGTTTTTGTGCCGCTGGCCACGTTGAGCACTTCCACCATACCCCGCGAAGAGATGGGCAACGCCACCGGCCTCTTCAATATGCTGCGCAACATCGGCGGGTCCATCGGGATTTCGATGGCCACCACCGCGCTGATTCGCCGCGCCGCGCTGCACCAGAATGAGCTGGGCGCGCATCTGGGCGCGTCGAATATCGTCTTGCAGGAGAAGTCAAAATTGATTGCAGGTTATCTCGGCCATCGCATCGGCCCTGCCGCAGGAACGCACGGCTCAATGGGCATGATCTACGGCTTGATGGAGCAGCAATCGGCGCTGATGGCTTATGTGGATGTCTTCCGCTGGACGGCGCTGCTGGCGTTTTTTTGCGCCGCATCGGCGTGGTTGTTCAAGAAGCCCGCCCCACACGCCGCCCCGCCGCCTGGGGTGCATTAGAACGAAGTCAGCTCCAACTATCTACCGTTACGAAGCGATGAGTGGGCTTGTAGTGCGCCATCAGCATGCCGGCGGCTGCGACAGAAGGGCCGCGGTTGGCCGCGGGATCCAGATGGCCGCCGTCGTGCAATACGATGTTGGCTGCCAGGCCTTTACGGGTGAGCGCGTCGATCTTGCGCGTGAGCTGGCCGGCGATCGCGTCCGCCGAAGGGTTCACCCAGTCGGAGGTCATCACATTCCACAGCACTGAAGCCAAGCCCAGGCGTTTTGCCGTGCGCAGCACCGCTGGCCGGCGCGCGCCAAAGGGCGGGCGAAAGTGGCGAACAGGCGCGCCAGTGATCTGTTCCAACGTTTGATTGGCGCGCGTCAGTTCCTCTTCGATTCGGCTGGCCGAAGCCCATGCCAGATTCAGATGGCTCCAGGAGTGATTGCCGATGAGATGTCCCGCGGCGGCAATGCTGCGCACCAAGGCGGGCTCAGCCTGGGCGCGGCTACCCACAATGAAGAAGCTCGCGCGAATCTCATGGCTCGCCAATAGCTCCAGCAGGCGCGGCGTCCAGGTGGCGTTGGGACCGTCGTCAAAGGTGAGAGCCAACTCTCCGGGACGCGAAGGGGCAATCAGCGTCGAGCCGAAGAGTTGCGAGCCAGGCCAATAAGCCGCATAGGCGCAGCCGCCCGCCGCCAAGCCGAGACCGGCCGCCGCGCTGACTCCGGTTATGATTCCGTCCGGCAAAAGGGAGATCATTCTGCTTCCAGTTTGGCGCGTCGAGGGGTTGAAGAGCAAGTCGGCCTCAGGCGTATACTCGAATTGATCGGGCTGCATCCTGAGTTTCCGGAGCGGCACTGGAGGATCAATGAGCATCACCAACTTTCCTGTCGAAGGCGCTTCAGCCTCGACCAACCCATCCAATCCAAAAGTTACCATGCCCGCGCTCAGTGAGATGAAGCGGCAGGGCAAGGCCATCAGCGCGCTTACGGCCTATGATTACGCCACCTCCCGCCTGGTGGACGAGGCGGGCATTGACCTGATCCTGGTGGGCGATTCGCTGGCCATGGTGGTGATGGGCCACGAAAACACACTGGCCGTGACGGTGGACGAGATGCTGCACCATACGCGGGCGGTGCGGCGGGGCGTGCGCCGCGCGTTGGTGGTGGCCGATATGCCCTTTGGCAGCTATCACGGCTCGGTGAGCGAGGGCGTGACCAACGCCATCCGCTTTGTGAAAGAGGCGGGCGCGGAGGCGGTCAAGATTGAGGGGGCGCGGGTTGAGCTGGTCCGCGCGCTCACTGAGGCCGAGATTCCGGTGGTTGGCCACTTGGGACTGACCCCGCAAAGCATTCATCAGATGGGCGGTTACCGCGTGCAGGGCCGCAGCGCCGATGCCGCGCTCCAACTTCAGGCCGATGCCGTGGCGCTGGCTGAGGCGGGCGCTGGAGCCATCGTGCTGGAAGGCGTTCCGCGCGAGGTGGCGGCCAGGATCACCGCCGCGCTCCCCGTTCCCACCATCGGCATCGGCGCGGGGCCGGAGTGCGATGGGCAGATTCTGGTCTTTCATGACCTGCTGGGCCTGACCTTTGCGCCGCAAGCCAAATTTGTGCGCCGCTACGCGGAGATCGGCGGAGTGATCCGGTCGGCGGTAGAAAGCTACAAAGTTGACGTGGAGAAGCGAAGATTCCCTTCGGACGAAGAAAGTTACCATCTGCCGGAAGCGGCGCGCCGGAGCTTGGACGCGCAAGAAAATTCGGGGAAGATAAGAAGAGTTTGATGGAAATTCTGCGCAGTGTTGCCGAGCTTCGCCAGTGGTCGCGGCAGGCCAGGAGTAAGGGCGAGACAGTAGGAATTGTACCCACCATGGGCGCGCTGCACGCGGGGCACGCATCGCTGATGCGCGCGGCGCGGGGTGCGTGCGGGGCGGTCGCCGTCAGCATCTTTGTCAACCCCACGCAATTCGGGCCAAACGAGGATTATGCCCGCTATCCGCGCACCTTTGAGGCCGACTGCGCATTGGCCCAGGCGGAGGGCGCAGCGGTGGTCTTTGCGCCTTCAGTAGAAGAGTTGTATCCGGCAGGCGCGGCAACCTTTGTGGAAGTTGCAGGCCTCGGCGACCGGCTCGACGGCGCATCCCGCCCAGGGCATTTTCGAGGCGTGGCTACGGTGGTGGCCAAGCTGTTGATTGCCTCCGAAGCCGACAAGGCTTTCTTCGGACAGAAGGATGCGGCTCAGGTGGCCGTGCTGCGCCGCATGGTGGCTGATCTCTGCTTGCCCGTCGAGTTGGTGGTCTGCCCCATTGTGCGCGAAGCCGATGGGCTGGCGCTCAGCTCGCGTAACCGTTACCTCAGCCCGGAGGAGCGAGCGCAGGCGCTTGTTCTGAGCGGAACCGTTCGGCGGGTGGAGGCTTTGGCGGCCGCGGGTGAGCGGAGCGCGGAATCGCTGATTGCGGCGGCGCGGCAAAGCTTTGCCTTGGAGCCCGCCGTGCGCACCGATTATATAGAGCTTGTGGATTGGGCAACGCTCAAGCCGGTGGAGGCCGCCGCGCCTGGAAGCCTCTTTGCGGTGGCTGCCTGGGTGGGCGCGACGCGGCTGATCGACAATACAATCCTGGGTTGACGGGGGCATCCGTATCTGGTTGGTTCAATTCCAGATGGATGCCCCAGCACCGGAGTTTCGGCGGATCGTTGAGTGCGTGCGACCCGGGCGTTAATTCTGCTGTTCCGCGCCCAGCGCCTTGAGGCGCGCCTGAGCCAGGACGTAGGTGTCGGTGGGTCCGATGGGTCCCTCCGGTTTCTCGACTTTACGATACGCGTCAATGGCCGCGTCGTTGATTCCGTACTTCTCGTCGATGAGTCCGAATGCGTACCAGATCGCCGAATTTGGCTGAGAGAGATTCTCGGCGGCCATGGCCTTCAACAGCAGTTCACGAGCCTCGCTGGTCTTTCCCTGAAAGGCATAGATGCAGGCCAGGGTGTGCAGTTCATTGAAGCTGTTGTTGTTGGTGAGCATGACGGCCTGCTGCGCGTTCTTGACCACGTCGGCGTCCACTTTGCCGTCAAACAGCGCGGTCCAGGCGTAACCGTTGTAGTCGTCCGAGGTAGACTTGCCCTTGTCGATCACCAACTGCTCGGTGGCGCGCGCCAGGACGAAATCGCCCTGCTCCTCGGCCGCGTCCACCTTCTGGCCGAGCAGTTCTTCATCGTCTGGATGTTTGCTGATGCGCTCGTCCAACAGTTGATTTACCGCCTTCCAATCCTTGAGCAGAGCATCGGCCCTCCAGGACAGCTCGATCGCATCATAGGAGTCGGGATACTTTTGCAGGATCTCGGAGGCTACGGTTTTGAGCGCGGCTCCGTTCTCTGTTTGGATATACCCCCAAGCCAGTAGCAGCCCCAGATCGGTGCGCTGCGGATCGGTGGCCTTCTCCCAGGCCGCATGCACAGTGGGCAGCAGATCCTTGATCGCCGGCTTGGAGACCAGCAGCGAAGCCGCGGCGATGCGGATGGCGTCCGGTCCGCTGGTGTTGCCGACGGTCCAGAAGCGCGGGAACAAAGGCCCGGAGAGCGGATCGTCGCCGCCGCCGCGATGCACTTGATCGCGCATCCAATCCAGCAGCGAGCGGGCTTCGGCCTCCTTGCCGGAATTCAGCAGATAGAGCGCTTCATAGCCAACTTCGGAGAAGGTCTTGCCGTCTGTGACCACCTTGAAGGCGCCGTCCTCTTTGCTGACAAAGTAAGGCTCGGGCTTTGAACCGAGGCTTTGCAAGGTGACCTGGTAGCCAGTGCGGTCATCTCCAGTGGCCGTAAGCTTCATGTGGCCTGCCATCAAATCCACCAGAACATTGGTGGGCGTAGTGAAATCGTCGCCGCTGGTTCTCGCCCTTCCCTGGCTTGCAAGGAACTTCTCCAAATTCCTCGTCCATTCCAGATCCGAGCCATAGGCGTGGCGCGAGAGCAGTTCAGCGGCGTTCTTCTGGTTGACTTCACCCATCAATGAAGTAAGGTAGATGCGCTGCACGGCGCCGCGCGGATCCGACGCTGGAAGAAAGTCTTTCTTCCAACGGGTCAACTGCTTGAACAACTCAATCTGCTGCGTGACATGCGCGGCATTGCTCTGCCCCTCCGCGCCCGCCGCCAGGATCCCGGCGGCCTCCGGATAAAGCCGCAGGTGAATGAGTTGATTGCCGGAGTTGACCAAGGCGGTGCTGCGCGCCTCGGCTCCCAAAGAGAGGTGATCCGCGCGTTCGATTCCGGCCTTGACGCCCGCCAATCCGCCTAATTGCGCAACCTCGGCGGTAATGCTGAGCGCATTGCGGGTCTCCGAGGAGGAGATCTTTTCCAGTTCAGTTTGCAGATCCTTGTACTGGCCGCTGTAAAGCAGATCAAAGAGCAGACTATCTTCGTACTCGTCCGCGGTGGCCTTGTCCTTGTCATTGACAGCGCGATAGAAGCGAATCGCCTCACTGAGCGGCGCGTCTTCGGCGTAGTGCTCGCCGTCATGCCCATATTCATCCAGAATGGCGATATTCAGCATTGTATTTGTATCGTCCGGGTCCAGCTCCAGCGCCTTCTTGTAGGCGTTGGCCGCGCAGTCCCAATCGAAGCCCTGGCCGCGCTGAATCCCGATGGCGTTGAACTGGCAGGCCCAGCCCAACATGCGGAAGGCGGCCTTGGATTTTGGATCGAGCTGGGTAGCCATCAGCGCCTCGGCGCGCGCCCGGTCTCCCATCCCCGCGGTCAGGTACGCGGAGGAGAACTGCGCGTGGCGCAAGGCCTCTTTGGGGTGACGCTCGATCAGCGCGCGGTCAACGGCCAAGGCCTCGCGAATCTTTCCCGCGGCCAACAGCTTGGCGCCGGTCTGATCAAAGAACACCGTGATCACGTCCTGCTTGTAGGCCGCCAGCACGGCCTCTCGCAGCGCCAGGGCTTCCTCGACGGTGTACTTCGCCTTGACTGTATCAAAGCGCAGGACTCCTGTGAGCACACCCTTGGAATCTACCTCATAGTGCTGGGTGAATTTGGCCGGGCCCATCGAAATGCTTTTGTCTTCCGGCGGCGCGCGCAGGGTAAAGCCCTCGGGCGGGGTAATGGTGTAATGCCATTCGGTGATGAACGGATGTACATCGTACTCGCTCACCCTTGCGGCCACGGCCTTTTTGTGGTCCTCTTCCTGCTGCGGGGTCAGCTTGTCGTTATTGGGATTTGGATCGGTGCCGAACCAATCGGGCAGCCGATCGAAGAGTCCGGTAAAGGGAATCCAAACCGCGGCATCGTCGAGCAAAGTATTGCCTCGCCTGGCCTCGGCCATATCCAGCTTGAGCACAAACGGTTTGGTGAAGTCGTGTCCATCGCCATGCTCGACACTGGTCAGAGCCTTGGCGCCCCATTGGTTCTTGGCGTATTTCTCCAGGTCAGTTTTCTTTTCGCGCGTTTCGGCCGTGCCGTAATCCGAACGGTATTCCTCGTCAACTTCGCCTTTTGTGAGTGAGGTTTCGATGACATGCGCGAAACCGTAATCGGCCAACTGGACATCGCGCAGTTCGGTCAGATGATCGTCTTCTGGGGTGGGCGACGGGGTCAGTGTCAAACCGGTGACACCGTCGGCGATGATCAGCGCCAGGCGTCCCTGATCCATGGCGGGCAGGGTTCCCACCTGCGCAAACTCGGCCGTGCCGTCAATCCACAATGCATCATTGCCCTTGCCGTCGGCGGGTAGATAAACAATGGCGTGATCGAACTCATTCATGCCAGGCAGATCCGGCATCACGTCCACGCCCGGACCGGTGTCCAGCAGCGCCATGCTGGCGGCAATCCCATCGGCGCGCAGCATCGCCACCAGCATCGCCGCCTTGTCTTTGCAATCGCCGTAGTGACGCTTGAGTACTTCGGTGGCCGTTTGCGGCTGCAATGCGGCCTCGCCGAACTCCAGGCCGGTATAACGAACCTCTTTGTGCAGGCGCGAAACGATTGCCTGAATCCGCTCCATACGGTTGGCCGAAGGCTCGGAGGGCAGCAGCGATTTCACCTTCTCCGGATCAATCTGCGGTTCGGCAAGCTGACGATAGGCGCTGGCTACCGAGGCCCACGAGTCGCCGGTGGAGAACTCCACCATGGGCGCGGAGTAGATATGCGTGGCCAGCTTGACGTCTGAGTTCACGCGCGCCTCTTGATAGCTCTGCACAAACTTCAGATGGCGCTCACCGTCCTGCACCTGGTCAGTGACTACGACATTGAGCAGCAGATGGGTGCGATATTGGAGCTTGAGTTCACTGGCCGCGTCCACCACCAGTTCAGAGAGAACAATGGGCACATTGCGTGAGAGGTAATCGCGATAGATACCGCCGCCGGTAAAGAAGGGCGACTTGTCTTCGAGCACCGTCTCCTCTTCGACAATGGCCCCAATGGCCAAGCCCGGCAGCGGCGCCTTGCGGATGCGCGCGTCGGTGTAGGTATCATCCTCGTCTTCAGCGGCCGGGCCGTCGGTGATGGTCTTCTGGTCCAGTTGAACCACCTTGCCATCGGCCTGGATGACGCGGACATGAATCTCCGGGCGCTTCTGATACCACGGCTCCCAGCGCTCCGAACTCTCGGTCCAGTTATCCACGCCGGCCTTGGTCTCGATCCGCCAGATCATCGAATGGCGATAGGTAACCCGCCCATGGGCATCGATTTGATAGGCATCGCGCTCAAAGAGGACCGTAACCTCGGCGAACTTTTCCGGCGTCACCTTGGCCGCGGCCTTCTGAATCTCGTCCGTCGAGGCGCTGAAAGAGGGGCCATCCAAAGGCCAGGCTGGAGCCTGCCCATGAAGCTGCGCCGCCGCCAACGCAAGCAAAGACACCTGCGCAACGCCAGCCCACATGCTGAACCGAAACGGGGAGAATTTCATCGAATAAACCCTTCTCAATCAGGATTGCGTAAACACGCTCATCATAATTGAATGGCCTTCAAGGATGAAACTCCAGGCGCATTTGGCATGGCAAGGGTAACGCCGGCATTATGGCCGACCGGTGCGTGGACGTCCTCGTCCAGGCCTGTACCCGATCATGAAGTCTTAGGCTGAAAGATTCTTTCGCTCAGGATTCCAGCAGCGGATTGACCCAGCGCAGGCCGGGGAAGCGCGCGAAGTCGCGATCTGTGGAGTACAAAACACCGCCAGACTCAATCGCTACGGCAGCCAGAGCCGCATCGGAGGTGAGCTTTCCCCGCACGTCGCCTTGAAGGAGCATCTCTTTGAAGATATTCCAGTAGGCATTGCTATGAGGCAGAGTTCGCACCTGTGGCAGTGCTCGCCATTCTTCGACGATTGCGATGGCTTGATCCATGGTGAAACGCTCGCCATAGCTTCCGGGATAGGTGAGGATGCGCAGAAACGCGGAGATGGTTTGCCACGGCAAGCAGACGGTCTCTTCGCCGGAGAAAATCTCCTCGATCCACTGGCGAGCCTTCCCGTGGTCTTTGCAGGTGGTGTCGTAGGCGTAGATCAGGAGGTTCACATCGAGGACAATCATCGATGCATCGGACCTTCCAGCGCTTCAATCAGGTCTTCCACCTTCTGATAGCGGGTTCCCAGGCCGGTGTTCATGGCGATGGGGGTGACGACAAATGGCTTTTTCGGCTCTGGATTGGCGCGGGTATTCAAGCCGCGAAGGAGCAGGGTGTTCACGGTGCTCTTGAAAGAATTGCCCGAGCGCCGCTGCTCCAGCTCGATGAGCACGGCAATGTCATCGTCGATGGTGAGAGTGGTTCGCACATCATGATGCTAAGCTGGAAGGCATCATGATGTCAAGCCACCTGCGGTGGGGCCAGCGGCTCGCTCTTCGCTCGCTTGGAGTTCGTGGTTTGCTGCCCTTGCGGCAAACTGTTACGAGAATGAGATTCCGGCAACTGCTGTGAGCCGAATTGCCTCTATTTTGATTCTTTTAGCGCTTCCAATGGCACTCGAATCTCAAGACCTGTCTTGTGCTCGGCCAAACCCAGATTGATCCTGAGCGCAGATGATTTATCGATCACACCGGGCGCATACACAGGCATTTTGAGCCACGATTCGCCACTATAATTCACCAACTGGACGATGTAGGTTCCCGGAAGGAGTCCTGTTGCCGTGAATTTGAGACCGTCCCCAATCGAAGGTCCAGAGAATCCAATCGCCTGTTTGTCATCAAGAGTACGGACATCCACGTAAAAAAGCGGGAAGTAGTTGCCAATCTCTGATTTCTTGTATTTGTAACCTTCAGGAAGGATCACCCTTCCGCTGATTTCACTATTGATTTCTAGTTCAATTCTTACAAAAGAGCATCCATTGGCCTGAGAGTTCGCACCACTCAGCGCACCGTCCCAATCATCACGAAATTGCGCATCGGTGTTCGCATCAATCAGAAAGGATCCTGGTGCAACTGGACCGAGCTCGAATCTCCCCTCAGAGTTGGTTGTTACTGAGTAACTTTGCTTTCCGCCATTCGCTTTAATCAGTAGCCGGTGATTCGGCCGAGGGTCGGGGAAGCCCACGATGGAGGGGTCGAAGAAAGGAAAATCTACTTCACCAACTACATAACTAAGTCCATCTCCACGCTCAAGGCGACGAAGCCTCTCTATATATTCGCGCCTTTGTTCAACCGGCCCACTAGGATTTGATGCGTTGTATGAAATCTCTAACCCGTTCGTCTTCTCGTTCCTTTTGCCGAAGAAGAGCCAATCTTCACCTACATGAATCTCAGGAAAGCATTCACCTTGTTCAGCAAGAATCTGCACTTCATGAGCAGGTTGTCCCTTGTAGACTTCTTCGGATTCAACTATTAAACGCAAATCACTGGCATAGGTTGCACCAGAGGCCCTAACGACATTTCGGCCGCCTCCAACGGGCACCGGCTTGACCTTTAATATTTTCGCCGTGAAGACTTCATCATAGCTCTCGGTCCCGCAATCACCATGCATTGAGGTTAGGAACCACACTGAACAAATCAGCTTCTTCCCATTGCGCACAATGAGACGTTCTTGATCGGACGCGGCACACCTGTTAGCCCCGCTAATAACGACAGAGAAAAGTATGATGGTTGAGCACGCAAAACTAATTCGCCGCAAACACAGGATTTTAGGCAGGATTTTCATTTTGTCTCCCGAGTACGCCTGAATTATATAGACTGGCGTCGAACTGATGGGGTATTCCCATGGATTGCATTTGGGACAAATCTTCCTTGAATCTACCTTTGCCCGCTCTTCCGCCATTGCCACGCGCGAATTGCAGGTGGTAGCCTCTAGAATGGAGAGGTGTGAGGAGGATCACAATAAATCGGATGCAAGCCACCTACAACGGATTGAAGTTGCCGCAAGACGGCCAGCCAATTGAGTATAGCAACGGGCAGATTGCGACGCCCGATCATCCCATCATCCCATTCATTGAAGGCGACGGCACGGGGCGGGACATCTGGAGGGCCTCGCAGCGGGTCTTTGACGCCGCGGTGGAGAAGGCTTACGGCGGGCGGCGCGGGATCCGCTGGTTTGAGATCTTTGCCGGCGAGAAGGCCTTCCGGCAGTTTGGCGAGTGGCTGCCGGAGGACTCGGTGGCCGCGGCGCGCGATCTGCGGGTCTCGATCAAAGGGCCGCTGACGACGCCGGTGGGCGGGGGCATCCGCTCGCTGAATGTGG
>CAZXVX010000094.1:0-13376 GCA_964644105.1 uncultured Occallatibacter sp.
ATCACGTTCAAGCCTCTGTACAGGCAATTACTGAAAACTGAAAACTGAAAACTGAGAACTGAGAACTGAGAACTGAGAACTGAGAACTGAGAACTGAGAACTGAGAACTGCTTTTGGGGTGATTCGTGGCGCAGGCGGAAGCGGCAACGCGCAAAGGCGATTTCAAGCGCATCGAGGTCTTCGAGTACCTCTCTGGCCCCGGCGCGCCTGCCCAGCCGGAATGGGGTGGATGGGCGGAGAGCGAGGAGCCCGCCTCCAGAGTCGAGTCTTCATCGGTGGTGAAGGAGGCGGGAAGCGGGCTCAGCGAAGTTCAGTTACGCGCCGAATTCGAGAAGCGGCTCACCGAGGAGACGCGCCGCTCCTTTGAGGCCGGGCGGGAGCGTGGTCGCCAGGAGGGTCGTCAGGCAGAGCGCGAGGCGCAGGCCGCCTCTCAATCGGAAGCCGAGAAAGAACGGGTGCGCCAAGCAGCTCACATGATCGAGAGCTTCACTCTGGAGCGGGACCGCTTTCTGCATGAGGTTGAACACGAGGTGGTAAAGCTGGCGCTGGCCGTGGCGGCGCGCATCTTGCGGCGCGAGGCGCAGATGGATCCGCTGTTATTGACCGGAGCGGTGCGCGTGGCCTTGGGGCAGCTCTCCGGATCGACCGAGGTGCGGTTGCGCATTCCGCCCGCGGAACTTGATCTTTGGACAGAGGCCGTGGCTCTTCTTCCCAAAGTGGCGGTCAAGCCAAAGGTCCTCGCCGGAGAGGGTATGCGGCTGGGAGATTGCGTAATTGAGACCGAGTTGGGTACGGTGGATCTGGGGATTCGCTCCCAACTGGGCGAGATTGAGCGCGGCTTCTTTGATCGCGCCGGAGGAGTTCGATCCGAAACACCAAAGGCCGAAGCTGCAGAATTGACAGGTGCGGCCACCAGACCAAGCCAGGAGAGCCGCGGATGACCCAGATTCTGGAGCGCTACTTCAAGTCTTTGGAACGTGGTCAACCATGGCGTTGGCGCGGGCAGGTACTTGAATCGCTCGGGCAGACAATCGAGTCGTCGGGTCCGCTGGCCTCGGTGGGCGAGTGCTGCGAGATTCAAGATCAGTTTGGCCATGCGCATTTGGCGGAAGTGATTGGATTTCGCGGCTCGAATGTGTTGTCGATGCCGGTCGAGAGCACGGAAGGCATTCGCTATGGGAATCGCGTGGAGGCTCTGGGAACGATTCCAGAGATAGAGGTGGGGCCGGCGCTGATGGGCAGGGTGCTAAATGCGCTGGGTGTGCCGATGGACGAGGGACCACGGCCAGCCGTGGCGCAGGCACTGCCGCTGGAAGGCGTGGTGCGGCATCCGCTGGACCGGGTCCCGATCAAGACGCCGCTGGGTACTGGAATTCGCGTTCTGGATGCGCTGCTGACCGTGGGCCGAGGCCAGCGAGTGGGCATCTTTGGCGGATCAGGGGTGGGCAAAAGCACCCTGATCGGCATGATGACCCGCAACACCGAGGCGGATGTGACGGTAGTTGGCCTCGTGGGTGAGCGGGGCCGCGAAGTGGTCGAATTTCTTCAGGATTCGCTGGGCGTGGCGGGACGGGGGCGCTCGGTGGTTGTGGTCTCGACTTCGGACCAATCGCCTTTGATGCGCATGAGGGCGGCCCTGTCGGCTACAACTATCGCCGAATTCTTTGCCGCCCAGGGCAAACATGTGCTGCTGGTGCTGGATTCGCTGACCCGCTTTGCCATGGCCGCCCGGGAGATTGGCCTGGCGGCTGGCGAGCCGCCGACCAATAAAGGATATACGCCTTCGGTTTTTACTCGGCTGGCCAAACTGGTCGAGCGCACTGGTCAGTTCAGGGTGGGCTCGATCACTGCCTTCTATACCGTTTTAATGGAGGGCGACGACCAGCAGGATCCGCTGGTGGACGCGGTTCGTTCACTGCTGGACGGCCATGTGGTGCTATCGCGAACTCTGGCCGCCGAGGGTTGGTATCCTCCGATTGATCTGCTGGACTCAATCAGCAGGCTGATGCCGGCGGTAACCCAGCCCGCCCATCGTGAACAGGCGGCGCTCGTGCGCAAGCTGTTGGCTGTCTATCACCGCTCGGAGGATCTGGTGCGCATTGGAGCCTACAAGCCAGGCTCTGATCCTGATCTGGATCGGGCGCTACGCGCCAGAGGTGCGATGCGGGCCTTCATGACGCAGGACGCGCGGGAGCAGGTACAGTTTGGAGACTGCGTGCGCCGACTGTCTCAATTGGCTGCTGAGGTTTAACCATGGCTGTTAGCCGCGCGCTGCGCCGCCTGCTGCATATCCGGGAGCTTGAAGAGGAACAGAACCGTTTGGCCCTGGAGTCGGCCTCTGGAGATCTGAATCGCCTGGAACGCGCTCTCATGGCCGCCTATGAGCGGGAGCGCCGTGGGCGGAGACTCGTCGAGGCCAGCGCGCAAAGCAATCAATTGATGGATCGGCTTGCGGGACTGGAAGAGACGCGTTCGGCTAGCCTCCACGCGATTGCGCTCGGACCCAGAATCGACGCCAAACAGGGAGAGGTTGCGGCTCGGCGCCAGGAGTTTCTAGCCAAACGGGTAGAGCGCCGTCAGGCTGAGACGTTGATTGAAGAGACTGAGGCGCGGGAGGCAATCGAGGGGGATCGTCGCGGCCAGCAGTCACTGGATGACTGGTATAGTTCCCGGCTGCATCGCGAAGGGGAGCAACTGGAGCCTGGTAAGGCCGCATCCGGCGGTTCTTCCACGCAACTCCCTGAAGGCTTGGAATTTTTCGATGAAGACAATCAAATGCGATTGCTCAAAAAACTTTAGGCAAAATTCGCCTAGCTTCCTGATCTCTTCCTGAATTGGAATGGAAGGTTCCATTCCTGACAATGCTCTAACCCGTAACTGTCGTGCTTTGGCACACTGTCTGCTTTACCTCCTTGCATGACCGCTGCCGCAGGAATCGAGATTGGAACGGGCGCCACTGGAGAGCTGGGCATGAGCAAGGCTCATGGCGCAGGTTCCGGCATCCTCTCCGCGGGGGGAGCTTCGTCCATCTTCTCTGCTTCGAAGGCCACCGCCGGGCAGGATTTCCGTTCCGGCTGGCAATCGTTGCTGGCCGCATGGGGGCCGGTGGCTAGCTCCAATACAGAGGGTGAGAACTCGACGAATTCATTCTTGACCTCAACCGCTGAGTCAGACTCCGGCGCGGGAGGCTCTACGCGGACGATGAGCGCGCAGAGCGGAGATGCGGCAACGCGCCGGGAGCCGGGCGCGGCCTCCAAAGGAGGCTCAGTCAACCAGGCTAAGTTAACTTCCATTGAAAAAGAACCCCCGATTACCGCGAATCAGACTCTTTCAGCATCTTCTGAGGTGAAATCCGGATGGGAATCCGCAAAAACTCAAGAAAAGAAAACCCTCACGGAATCAACAAACGATTCCACTTCCACTCTGCCGGGGATCGATTTCATCCAGCCCGACCCGTCAACAGGGACGATGGCCGCAGCACTTTCCGGGAATCTTTCGCCCATCAATTTGACTGGTCCGCAGGCTGATGCAGAAGCTTCCGTCGTTCGATCTTCTTCTCAGAGTTCGGACAGGGCAAATCCGTCCACGCCGGGTGCGTTCCAGCAATTGAATAGGTCAACGCCGGCTGCATCCGCTTCGATACAGACTGCCGGAAGTTCCGCGTTCCCAGACACCGCATCCGCAAACCAATCGACGGAAGCCGTGGATCGAATTGCGCGGGAAAGAACAGATTCCGGGAATTTGTCAGAAGATTCGGAGAATCCTTTGATGACTTCGGATTGGGCGAGATCGATTCAAAGCAGAGCCAGCGGAGATGCTTCTTCTGCGGCGGAATTGCCCAGCGCCCGCGTTCCTGAGGTTCCTGCCGGTGCGGCGCCGATTGCGGAAGACCGACAGCCGATGCAACCGGAAGAATCTGGCCAAGCGCAGCCAAGGGCCAGTCAGATTGCCGCCGCGGCAACTCCGCAGACTCAGATGCAGTTACAAATACCCGCACCGGAAGCTGCACAGTCAATCAATCCGAATCAGCCCCTTGTTTCCGCAGCGACAGTGAAGTCAGGCAGCGCTTCCGCATTGGTTGCAGATCCAGAGCCGCAGTGGTCTTCGCCATCGCAGTGGTCTTCGCCATCCTTGACAGCATCGAATGCAAACCCAGGGCTCGCGCAAGAAGCGAATCCGACTCCGGCGATTGCCTCTAGCCCCATTCCGTCCTCGGCGCCATCTCCAGTTCAAAGCGCTGCCTCGGCGGCTTCCTCTCACCAGACCAAGGTGGAGCGGGCAGATCCGGGGCGGCAGTGGTCTTCGCCATCCTGGACAGCGCCGAATGCAAACTCTGGGCTCGCGCAAGAAGCGAATCCAACTCCGGCGATTGCCTCTAGCCCCAATTCGTCCTCGGCACCATCTCCAGTTCAAAGCACTGACTCGGCGGCTTCCTCACCCCAGACCTCGGCGGCTTCCTCACCCCAGACCAAGGTGGAGCGGGCTGATTCGGAGCCGCAGTGGTCTTCGCCATCGAGGACAGCGTCGAATGCAAACCCCGGGCTCGCGGAAGAAGCGAATCCAACTCCGGCGATTGCCTCTAGCTCCATTCCGTCCTCGGCACCATCTCCGGTTCAAAGCGCTGCCTCGGCGGCTTCCTCTCACCAGACCAAGGTGGAGCGGGCTGATCCGGGGCCGCAGTGGTCTTCGCCATCCTGGACATCATCGAATGCGAACTCTGGACTCGCGGAAGAAGCGAATCCAACTCCGGCGATTGCCTCTAGCTCCATTCCGTCCTCTGTACCATCTCCGGTTCAAAGCTCTGCCTCGGCGGCTACCTCTCGCCAGACCAACGTGGAGCGGGCTGATCCGGGGCCGCAGTGGTCTTCGCCATCCTGGACAGCATCGGATGCGAACTCTGGACTCGCGGAAGAAGCGAATCCAACTCCGGCGATTGCCGTTAGCCCCAGTTCGTCACCGAAGGTTATTGCTGCTCAGGGCGCAACTTTGGCGACGCCAACCACCAAGAATCTCTCTCCGATCCTTGATCTTGAGCTGACCAAAGGGCAGAACTTGACCAGCAACCTCCCTTCGGAAGAGACAAGGGATTCGGCATCCAATCCGGCTACGGGAACCGTTGCACAAGCTAATTCAGCAATCATGTCAACGCCAGACCAGAGTGCGGCGGGAGAGGTTGAGCTGAGGCCGGCGGCTTTGGCTGTTGACTCGTCACAGGGCGCAACTCAAACTCTATCCGTAGTTGCGAATCAGAGCCGGAGCTTGAGCGCAACCCTGAATCAAAGCCCAGTCTTAGCGGCAAGTTCGAAATCCGCACCAGTACTTGCTTCAAGCTTGAATGCGGCATCCACCACATCACCCAACCAAGAGACAGTTTCCGCATCTGCTTCGAACCAGCGTGGGGTGCAGGGCACAAATCAGAGCACAAATGTGGAGCAGACACGACCTGCGACGGCAAGTGATCTTCCTCAGGCATCTCAGAACATTGCGGTTCACGAAGATCGGAGCGAAGTCCCGGCGGAGCATTCGCATTCAGTAGAGAGCGCGGCTCCGAGTTCGTCCATAGCACAGGTGGTTGAAGCCAGCCCAATTAAGCCGCTCAAGGCCGAGGGTGTTCGAAGTGAATCACCGGCGCAAGCCGCATCTCAAAATACAGCGCAGAGTGCGTCGAGTTCGAGAGAGAACTCGGCCGCACCGAGCAGGCTTCAAACTCAAGCATCTGTGCCGGATACGGAGATGAATCGCGCGACGGATGCGCCGCAGAATGCGCCCCAGGCAGATGCTCCCGTTTCGGTTGCTTCTGTGGAGAAACCGAGTGATTCCCCTGCCTCTTATTTGAATCCGGATGCAAGTTTTGAGAAAAGTCAGGCTGGGGCTTTGGTGCAAACAGCAACTCGGGGCACGGCTCGCATCGATGCCAGGAGTCCGGCTTCCGCCCAACTCCCGACGCACTCAGTTTCGATAGTCGAGCAAA
Organism: uncultured Occallatibacter sp.; assembly: GCA_964644105.1. GTDB lineage: Bacteria > Acidobacteriota > Terriglobia > Terriglobales > Acidobacteriaceae > Telmatobacter. The sequence continues at coordinate 5,972 of CAZXVX010000094.1, forward strand.
CCGCCAATCAGGCCTCCGAAGGGCTGAATCCCTCTCAACCATTGACGGTCAATCTCGGCTCAGATCAAGCTGTCGTGCCGGGACCGGAAAGCTCTCTCCCCTCGGCCTCCAGAAAAATCGATCCTGTGGCGGTCGAGGAATCTCCGCAAAAGGATATTGCTTCCCCATCGCTCGATACCGGCGTTTCCAGCCCCCAGCAGGCGGTAGCTGACTCTGTGGCGTCGGTGATAAGTTCCGACCCGACCCCAATGGTGAATGCGGAGAAGCCGGCTGCCTCCAGTAGTGGCAAGGCGGTAACTGGAGTGTCGCGGACAGCGCCGAAGGCCAGAAACTCAGATGCGCTTCAGAGCGGTGGGATGGTCGCTTCAGGCGCCTCTTCCATCCCAAGCGCGGATGCTTCGCCTGGCTGGCGTGAGCAGGCGGTTATCCAGATTCCAGGAGCGGTAACGGATGCGGCGGCCAAGCCGGGCTCGTCGGTGGCCAGCTCCGAGGAGACCTTTGCAGCCATGGATGCATCTTTCGCGCCGGGCAGGCAGAGCTGGGGTCACACCGGTGCGCAGCAGGCCGAGGCAGGCTTCCAGGATCCGGCTTTGGGATGGGTTGGCGTACGGGCTGATTCGAGCAGCGGCGGGATTCATGCCGAACTGGTGGCTGGATCGCCTGATGCGGCGGTGGTCTTGAGCGGCCATATGGCGGGAATCAATGCGTTTCTTGCCGAGCACCATACACCGGTCGAGACGTTGACGCTGAGCACAACCGGCGGTGGCGCGGAGGGCTTTAGCGACCGAGGATCGAGCGGCGGAATGCAGCAGAGGTCGGGAGAGCAGACCGGAGATCAACTCGCTGAGAGCGCGGGAAGTTTTTCGTCCAGTCGTGCGCCGCTTCCCGAAGCTGCTTTGTCAAATCCGGCTTGGCCGGCGGGCTTCAGTGACAGTGCGCAACAGGCGCAGTGGGTGGGCGGCCACATCTCGGTGATGGCCTGATGAGAGAGGTATACGGGGAGGCAACATGGCGGCAATGTCAGGAGTTTTGAATCATCCTACGAACGCGGCGCAGGCACTTACGGCTACCAGCGCAGTGCCCAAGGCGGCGGCCAGCAGCACCAGCAGCACAAGCAGCACAAGCAGTGACTCGGCGACGATCACGGCCAATGACTTTCTGACGCTGCTGGTGACCGAGATGCGGAACCAGGACCCGACGGCGGATACAGATCCCAACGAGTACATCAATCAGTTGGTGAATGTGAACAGTTTGGAACAGTTGATTTCGATCAACCAGACGCTGACGACAGCATTTGAGCCGGTTAGCGCCAGCAGTGAAGCAAGCAGTAATACGTCAACGGCCCAAGCCAGCAGCCTGACCGGTTCGAGCGCAAAGGCCCAGGCCGCGGCGAGCGGAAGCACGTCGACTGCCGCGCAGTCGACGACATCCAGCAGTGCATCCACGGTTCCAAATGCGATCAGTGTGGCGGCGAACCAACTGGCACCCGGCAATCTTGGCATTCCACCCATCAACCAGGCGGCCCAAAGTGTGGCTCAGTCTCTGACCAAGCGGTCAAGCGTGCAATAGCGTCTCGCCGGGCCGCAAGCCGCCCGATACGAGCTTTTCAACCGTCGGCCGCAGAGGCCCGCGTCTAATCATTGCGATCCAAAGGAGAATTTCCATGGCAAGTTTTTACATTCCACTCAGCGGACTCAACGCCGATTCAACAGCGCTGAATACCATCGCCAACAACCTGTCGAATATGAACACGACCGGCTACAAAGAGCAGACAACCAACTTCAGCGATTTGTTTTACCAGCAAGTCGGCACTACCGGCTCTGGAGATGAGATTCAACAAGGAACGGGTGTGCAGGTGGCTTCGAACAGCACTGATTTTACCGGCGGATCAATTTCTTCGACAGGGATAGAAACAGATGCGGCCATCGACGGCTCCGGCTTCTTTGTGCTCGATGCCGGGAGCGGCAAACAGCTTTACACCCGCGACGGCAATTTCCAAGTCAGTTCGACGGGAACGCTTGAGAGTACGGAAGGCCAGGCCGTGATGGGGTATCTGGCGACCAACGGTGTGGTGGACACAAACAGTGGCCTCGCCGATCTGACCATTCCCACCGGCCAAGTGATGCAGCCTTCGTCGACGACCAGTTTCAGCATGACGCAGAATCTAGACTCGGCTGCTCCCGTCGGCGCAACGGCGACCGGCCAGGTGCAGGTCTATGATTCGCTCGGCAAGAGTTACGAAGCCACGGTAACCTACACCAACCTGGGTGACAACAAGTGGAGTTATGCGGTCACGCTGCCGGATACCTTGAAGGGGGCGACCTCATCAGCGGCTGGTACGACCACCATCGCGGTGGCGCCGCCTACCTCGACATCGACCCCGGTCACTGCCGATACCACTACGGTGACTGGCGTTGCGACCACGATCACCAGCAATCTGACCTCCTCGGCCTCTGTAGCTTCCGATACGAACACATTGACGGCAGCATCCGCAGCCTCGGTCGGGGCTTCTACCTTGACCTCGTCCGCCGCAGCATCAACTGCTGTGACGGCGAGCGCGTTGGCGGCCGCATCCGGTTCCATCGCAGCCAATACCACCTACAACTTCACCAGCAGCGATGGTAGCGTGGCCACGGTCAACAGCGCATCGAATCTGACAATTACGGGTGTGAATGCACTCGGCGCGTCCACCACCACGGCACTGCCGGCATTCAGCGGAGCGCCAGAGACAGTCGGGGACTATGCCACGGATCTGACGAGCGCGCTAACCGCTGCCGGCATCGTCGGTGTAACGGTAACGGGAAGCAATGCTACCGGCGTGCTGAACATCACCGGCGCGACAGCCATCAACGGCTCCGTATCGCAGGATTTCACCGGATCGAAGTACGACTACACCTTCAATTCATCGGGCACCGTCGATCCATCAAGCAGTCTGACGATCAGCGGGCCCAACGCCGATGGCGTTACAAAGACGATCGTCGCACCCGTGTTTGCCTCCGGCGAGTCGGTCTCCAACTATGCCCAGGCCCTGAACACCGCATTAACGACGGCGGGTATCACCGGGGTGACGGCCAGCAGCAACTCCAACGTCCTGTCCATTACAGGACCGACTACGATCTCGTTTGGTGGCAGCTTGACGCAAGATGTGCCGGAGACAACACTCAGTTACAATTTTGGTCCGACTGGCACGGTGGACCCGGCGACGGCGCTCACGATTACCGGAGGCACTTCCTCGGGCGGCACGGCCACCATTACGGCTCCGACCGTTACCTCTGGTGAATCGGTGGCCGCGTATGCCACGGCTCTGACCGGGGAGTTGGCAAAGGCCGGCATTAACGATGTTTCGGTTTCATCGACGGCGGGCGGCGTGCTGTCGATCCTCGGCAATACCGCCACACTGGCGACCTCGGGAGCCGTCAAAGATGATGTCTCTGAGACCACGCTCAGTTATGCCTTTGGCTCAAGCAGCGATACGCTGGCCACGGTGGATCCGGCAACGAATTTAACCATCACTGGACCCACGGCGACGGGCGGCACAGCCACCATTACGGCCCCCACCGTGACCGCAGGTGAGACTGTGGGCGCATATGCCACTGCCCTGACCGGCGCTTTGGCGACGGCGGACATTACCGGCGTGACAGCCTCGGTTTCGGATGGCAAATTATCCATTGTAGGTTCAGGAATCAAAACCAGCGGCTCGGTCAGCCAGGATTTAGCCGGAACCCTGAACACATACACCTTCCAACCGAATGCCACAATGGACTCATCAACGAATCTGGTGATTACCGGACAAAACTCCAACGGCTCACAGATCAGCATCACCGCACCCACTGTCAGTTCGGGGGAAACCTTAACCGAGTATGCCACAGCCTTGACCAACGCGTTGTCAACGGCGGGTGTAACCAACGTGACAGCCACCGTTGCCGGAAATACACTTTCGATCACAGGCGCCAACTATTCCACCAGCGGCTCCATCAACCAATCACTGGCCGATACCACAACCACTTTCAACTTTGGCTCGAACGCCACGGTCGGTACGGCCACAGATTTGAGCATTACCGGTTTGACAGCTTCCGGTACGCCGGAGACCGTTACCGCGTCCGTCACTGCTGGTGAATCGGTCTCCGACTATGCATCGGCTCTCAATTTCGCATTGTCAACTGCCGGCATCGTTACCGGCACCGACGGCGTAACAGTCACCGCCACGGATGGCAGTTTATCCATTGTGGGGCCAACTGCCAGCACTTCCGTTCTCGGCTCGGCGACACAGGATCTGCCGGCCAGCACCACAAGCACCATCAGTTACAATTTCGGAACGAGCGAAGGCACAACTGCCACGGTCGATCCGAGTACGAACTTGACAATCACCGGGTTGACGTCTGAAGGGAATTCGGCTACCACCACGGCTCCGGCAATCACTGCCGGTGAAACGCTTGCCCAATATGCATCCGCACTGAACTCCGCTTTGTCCGCAGCCGGCATTGCCGGCGTAAATGTCTCATCCACCTCCTCCGGCGTTCTGTCGATCACAGGCGCCAACGTCACGACCTCCGGCAGCGTGGTCCAAGATCCGGTGGCCTCCTCAAATGCCAGCGGAACGCTAACCTTCAATTCGAATGGCAATCTGGTGAGTCCAACCACCAACGTCAGCAATATCACATTTTCGGGACTCTCCGACAATGCGACACCAATGAACATGGCTTGGGGACTTTACAGCGCAACCGGCGGCGGGGAAATCAGCCAGACCGCTTCCTCATCGACGCAATCAGCGCAAACCCAGAACGGCTATACCAGCGGCGAATACCAGAGTTTCACCATCGGATCGAACGGCACTATCACAGCGTCTTACTCGAATGGGCAAAACCAGACGGTGGGCCAGGTCGGATTGGCCTTGGTAAGCAATCTGCAGGGCCTGTCGAATGTAGGTTCGACTGAATATCAGACGACTACCGCATCGGGGCTTGCCACCGTGGGTGTGGCCGGTTCAGGGAGTCTGGGCACGCTAGAAGGCTCTTCGCTCGAAGCTTCCAACGTCAACATCTCGGACGAGTTCTCCGATCTGATCATCGCGCAGCGCGCCTTCGAGGCCAACTCAAAGGCCGTGACCACCTTCGACACCATCACCCAGGAAACCATCAACATGATCCATTGAGTTGTTTCATTGGCGGCGGCGATGACCCGATGCATTGCTGCCGCCTGGTTCTCAAGTCAAAATGAAAAGCCCATCTCTAGGTTTCAAGCGGCGAAGAGATGGGCTTTTCAATGCAGTTTACGGCATTTAACTTATGGCAACAGGATGTCGGTCGGCTTGAAGTGGCCCGTAGAGAATGCGCGCAATCACATCGTAATCGTGGGCTTCGGTGATCCGGGCGCGGTAAAAGCGTCCAGGCTCCAGAGCCGCCAACTCGCCATAATCATTGATGTAAAGCTTGCCGTCGATCTCCGGGGCGTGGCACGGCGAGCGGCCCTCCCAGAGGAGCGGAGTCTCTTCGCTTTCGCCTTCGGCAAGCACAACCAGTTCCCTGCCTACCCATTGCTGCTTGGCGCGCTTGCTGATCGATTGCTGGAGTTTCATCAGGCGGCGTTTGCGGGCTTCTATGGTGCGCCTGGCTACCTTGCCGTCGAGCGAAAATGCGCCGGAGCCTTCTTCATCCGAGTAATTGAAGACGCCTAGCCAGTCGAACTTCGCTTCGCCGACAAACTCCTGTAGTATCTCGAAATCGCGAGAGGATTCCCCCGGAAATCCTACGATGAAAGAGGTTCGCAGGATCACGCCAGGAATGGTTGCTCGAACTTTCTCAAGAGTCTTCAGAAAGATTTCCGGGCTTCCGCCGCGCTTCATGCGCTTCAAAACCTCCGGGGATGCGTGCTGCAGCGGCAGGTCGAGATACTTGCAGATCGAGTCGTGGCGAGCGATGGTCTCCAGCAATCGATTGGTGAGGCGGTTGGGATAGGCGTAGAGAAAGCGCAGCCAGCGCAGGCCGTCGATCTGGGCAAGCGCGTCAAGCAGTTGGGCAAGGCCGTCCTTGAGGCCAAGGTCTTCGCCGTAGCAGGTGGTGTCCTGGCCGATCAGCGTAATCTCTTCGACACCGCGGGCGACAAGCTGCCGCGCCTCAGCAACGACCGACTCGAAGCGGCGCGAGCGGAATTTGCCGCGCAGGTTGGGAATGACACAGAAGCTGCATGGATGGTCGCAGCCCTCGGCGATCTTGATGTACGCCGAGGATTTAGGCGTGGTCAGCAGGCGCGGGGTGTTTTCGTCGTAGAGGTAAGTAGGCAGAAGATGCGCCGCGCCCCGCCAGCCGTCGCGACGGAAGCGGCCCTGCTGTTCGCGGTGGTCGCCTTCGGCGCGGGAGGCTGGGTGTTGATGCGTGCCAGAGAGTGATTCCTGGCCGGGACGCGCCTCAGCTGTGCCGCCAATGATGTTAAAGGGCGAAGCTGGCGCAGGGGGAGCTTGCAAACCCGCGGCTTCCAGAATCGCTTCCAATTCGCCGGTGCCGACAACCGCGTCGACTTCAGGAATGCTCTTGCGGATCTCCTCGCGATAGCGCTCGACCAGACAGCCGGCGACGACCAGCTTGCGCGCGCGCCCTGTGTTCTTCAGTTGCGCCATCTCCAAAATCGCATCGATGGACTCCTGTTTGGCGGTGTCGATAAAGGAGCAGGTGTTGATGACAAGGACTTCAGCTTCTTCAGGATGGGCAGTCAAACGAGCGCCTGCGCTTGTCAGCAGGCCCATCATCACTTCGGAGTCCACTAAATTCTTCGGACAGCCGAGCGAAATAAAGCCTACAGTGGGGGGCGCGAGTGAGGAGATTTTGGTCACTTTTTTATTGTACCGGGAAGTAGATTTTGGAGTAGCCAAGGGTTCTGCGGTGCTCCCCGTTGTTCATACGTTTCAATTGATTCTTGAGCGGAACCTCTGTTTTTACTTCGCCCGCCAGTGTCACCGGCGGACGGCTGGTGTTGACCGAAGCGACTCCGGCGCCTCGTCCCAATGCAATTTGACCGGCAGGGCCAGTGGATCGCATTCTGATGCCGGCTGGCGAGGCTGCCGGAATCTTCAATGCTTCTCCGTGTCATCGACCGCGAAAGACGGGGTCAGATAGCCGCTATCATGCATCCAGTCGGCTAATTGCTGCGGCCAATGCATGACAGTGAGCAGGTTGGGGCGCTCGTTCATGTTGAAGGCGTGCTTGCCCTGGGAGAGGAAGACAGCCTCCGTGCGCACGCCGGCGGCGCGCAACTTCTCAAAGATATTCAGCGTCACCTTGTCGCAGCCGTACTCATCGTCGTTGGCCACAATCAGGAAGGAGGGCGGCGCATCGGGACCGATTGTCTTCGGCTCCGGCCCACCGGGAAAGACCAGGATCTGGAAGTCCGGCTTGCCGTTCAGCCGGTCGAT
>CAZXVX010000095.1:0-13294 GCA_964644105.1 uncultured Occallatibacter sp.
AAGGCTGGGCGCAAGCCCACCAAACCACCCCGCCCCCGCCGCCCAGCGCCCTCCGCCCCGACCTCGCCAACTGGCAAGGCCTCGACGCATTAGTCCAGCGCTTCCTGGCCAAAGACCGCGAAGACCGCCCCAAAAACGTTGCCGAACTGTCTGTCCTCCTCGATGCTATTCAATATCTTCCTCCCGACATGCACATAAAAACTGTGGCGGAAAATGCGAAATATAGTAGAAATCCTCCGGAAGCGAAACGTGATTTTACGATAATTAATCTGAGGTCAATTTTCCTTTTAGGAGTGTTAATCATTCTGACTTGGGCTGTATGGAGCAATTTCTTCTCGAAATCATCGACAGACGTATATAGCACACCAGCAATGAAGAAAGATACCGTCAATTCTATGCCGATGGCTCCGGATCAGATTGACACTGCTGAAAACGAGCAAAAGGCCGTTTCTCTTTATAATCTGAAACGCTATTCGGATTCGAAGCCGCTGTTTGAACAGGCTTGTTCAGGAGGGAATGGAGACGCATGTCTCCATCTCGGGGGACTGTACAAGGAAGGCCAAGGAGTTGAACGGAATTATTTGCGGGCGTCGGAATTTCTTTCCAAGGGATGCGATGCTGGGAGTCCGGGTGCCTGCAATGATCTTGGAGTAATGTATGAAGATGGAGAAGGCGTTAAGCGGGATTACGTCCAAGCAGCGACTCTGTTTACGAAAGCCTGCGATGCGAACAATGCGACGAGTTGTGGATCTCTTGGTTTTATGTATTCTGAAGGTCATGGAGTTGAAAAGAATTCTGAGACGGCTAGAAAACTTTTTAATAAGGCATGCTCAATGGGCAATGAGTTTTATTGCAACTATATTAAAACATTTAGACAAGATTTTTGATCCGTTTTTTAATATCGGTATGTGAATCATGCCAGGAAGGATGAAAGTCAAAATGGCAAATCAATACGGTGATGCAGCAATCATGGCGGCTCAACAAGGATCATCCGATAGCCTCGATCCAGGGGTACGGTGGGATTCTGCAATGAAGAAGTTATCCATCAGTCCAAATTCACAGAAGAAGTCGTGTCCAAAAGATATTTTTCTTGGCCTCTGCGAAGAAGGAAGAGTTAAAGGCACTCCAAAGGGCAACTATACAAGGTCGAAGAAAAACAAGGCCTATGCGATACGCGCCCTCGAATTTCTGGAAGGAGGAGCTGATCCTTTGTCTGCTAAGAAATTGTGGGGTTTGGTAACTAATGATTCTGGGACGACTCCAAACAATCAAATGGAAGTCGTCCTCGCCTTATGGAATAATGACTTGATTACTCCGGCAAGTGGCCCGGTCAAAAAATAACCAAGAACCGCTATGCCCCATTCATCCACCATGAAAAACGCAGATCCTTCGACTGCGCTCAGGACGGATGAGTGGGCGACCACGAACCTTCCCTGCCGTCTTTTTCTGATCCCTGACCACTGGCCGGCGGGTGGCCCACGTCTCAATCTACCACGAACGTTGGGTGCCTCAGGTCTTGATTTTGAGACCTGGGATTCCACGAACCTCAACCAGTCGGGTTCATAGGGAAGATAGCAGCTCACGGATTCGGTGAACCGCGCATCCGGGTTGCGTGCGAGCCAGGGATTCTCTGAACAAGTCCTGATTTCCGGTAAAACATCCCTCGGGGGCTAAAGCTCGTTCTTTATTATCAGTGTCTTGCGGCACGACTGAAGTCGTGCCCTTTCAAAACCTCGACTTATTCAGAGGCTCCCTAACGTATTTCTGTATTGTTTGAGACTCAACGTGGACCGGGAGGTCCACGCCACAGCCGACCGGGAGGTCGGCGCTACAATTTATGGAAAAGCTGTAAAATCGTGCCCTTTCAAAACTTGGACTTCATCAGAGGTTTCCTAGGGAGTCTTTCCCGGCGCGTTCAGCTCAACCAGCCCTTCCGGCAGAGCCATCTCCACGCGGCGGGCTTCGATGTCGATGCTGCGCAGATAGCTTTTGGCGAAGGGAATAAGCACCTCGCCCGACGCGCCATTGACCACCAGCAGCGCCACCGGGCCTGCGGAGCGGTCCACTTCTTCGATCTCGCCGACCAAAAGCGGCGTGGCGGGCGCAACGTCGAAGAGCGCGCAGCCGATCAGGTCGCCGATATAGACTTCGTCGTCGGCGAGTGGAGCGCGCGCGGCGCGGGGAATGGCCACCGTCAGTCCTTTGAGGGTTTCGGCGGCGGTGATGGAGTCGATGCCGGCAAAGTGCAGGACGATGCCGCCTTTGTGCGGCCAATGGTGGAGGAGTTCGACTTCGCGGGGAAGGCTGATTACCGCAGGGGCTAAAGCCCCGGATTTTTTTGCGGCATTCTCGGCACGACTGAAGTCGTGCCCTGTTACAAAGCCTGACATTGCGGAAGATGGGCCAGTTGACTTTGAGGAAGATGACTCAATTGGCTTCGCGAAAGAAGGACTAATTGACTTTGCGGAAGAAGCCGACGCCAGCAGCCAAAGCTGCTTGCGTTCGGTAAATTTTTCAGGGAAATCGGTGAGAACTTCGGCGAAGACCTCGCCCTTCCGGCCCTGGGGGCGGAGAATTCGCGCCAGCCAAACCCACTCCTGAGAGCCGGAAGGCCCGGAAGGCGTGGCCGCGCGCGCCGCTCCGCTGGAGCCAGGGTCAAGCACCATCAGTCTTCATCTTCTTCCAGGATGTCCAGCGTGTAGCGGTGATGCAGCTTCATGCTGACAGCACCCAGAATGGTGCGCATCGAGCGGGCGGTGCGCCCCTGTTTGCCGATGACTTTGCCCACGTCGGTGGGCGCCACACGGAGCTTGAGGACGGTGTTCTCCTCGCGGCCCACGCTCTCCACTTCAACGGCCTCCGGCTCATCCACCAGCGCCTGCGCAATTTCGCGGACCAATTCTTCCACTTCGACCATAGCCTTTTGGGTCATCCTCCTGCCCCTGACCAAAGCCATTCAGGATTTGGCGACCAAAATAAACGGTTTAGGCCAGTGCGCGCATAGTAACAGCACAGGCCCATGGCCGTCAGCAAATAAAATGAGCGCCAGCTCCCGAGGGGCGGGCGCGCCTCGTCAGGGGAGGGAAAATTACGCTGCGACCGGCTCGGCCACCGGCGCCGGGTTCTTGGCGACCAGCTTGGCGACGATCGGGGTGAATTGCGCGCCGACGCTGCGCCAATAGGCGATGCGCTCGTGCTTCAGAACGACGGTGGCGGGCTCAGTGCGCGGGTTGTAGGTGCCGACAACCTCGATGGAACGGCCGTTGCGGGCGCGGTCCTTCTCGATGGCCACGATGCGATAGTAGGGCTGCTTGCGGGCGCCAATGCGCGCCAAACGGATCATTACCACGGATGCGATTCCTTTCGACTTCCAATGCTCGGTTGATGTTCTTCAGGGTCTCACAGGCCGGCAAGGACTCAACCGGGCCGATCAAGGGCCGGACGGCGCGCCCAGCCACGCAAGACACAACACCTAAGTATCGCCGAAAAAGGGGGTCTGAGGCAAATTTCCGATTATGCCTTTCGTTCTTTTTCCACCAGCGGCACCCAGAAGCGGAAGCAGGCGCCTTTACCGGGCGGGCTGTCGGCCTCGATGCCTCCGCCGTGCGCTGCCAAAATGGCGCGGCTGATGGCCAGGCCCATGCCGGTTCCTTTGCTCTTTCCGGCGCGCTTTTTTCCGCGATAGAATTTGTCGAAGATGAAGGGCATATCGACAGCATCGATGCCCGGTCCGTCGTCTTCGACCGCGAATTCAAGCCGCCCGCCGGCGCACCGGCTGCTGAGCAGAATCCTCCCGTCCGGCGGCGTATAGCGCGCCGCGTTCTCCAGCAAATGGCGCAGCACGCGGCTGAGCAGATGCGGATCAAACCAGGCCGGCTCGTCCGGCTCCTCGACGGCCACCACCACGCGGCGTCCGGCGAGCGCCTTGCGCGATTCCTCGACCGCCTGATCGAGCAGCGCGCGCGGGTGATGCGGCACCGGGCGGACCTCGACCACATTGGCGTCAATCTCGGCCATCTCGACGGCCTCGCCAATCAGCCGGTCAAGCCGCGCGCTCTCTTCGTCCACAATCGCGGCCAGCTCCATGCGACCGGCCTCGTCCAGCCCATCGCCCCCCACCAGCATGGTGGCGGCGGCGCGAATGGCGGTGAGCGGCGTGCGCAGCTCGTGAGTGAGCGAATCGATCAGCGCGGCACGCAGCCGTTCCCCTTCGCGCGCCGCCTCCAGGTGGGTGGAGGCCTCAATGGCCATGGCGCGGGTGAGCGCGATGGCCACCTGCGCGCTGACCGCCGTGGCCACCTCATGCGAGAGCTGCGCTGGACGCAGGCCCAGCGCGCCCACCGGCTTCAAACCCAGGCTTAGTGTGCGCACGGTGAAGGCGCCGGGAATCACCTGGGTGGGATTTTGACCCATGGTCATCGCCCGCATGCTGGCCTGAATGCTCATCGGCAGATCGCCGGTGGAAGAGTAAAACTGGTCCTCGTCGCGCACATAGAGGACCACGCCCTCCAGTGCGAAGATGCGGGCGATCAGCCCCGGCAGATCGTGGATCAGTCCCGGAGCGTCGCCATGCAGCATCATCTCTTGCGAGAGCTCATAGAGCCGCTCGACGTCGGCGCGGCGCTCGTCGGCCTGCCGAGCCTGCCCGCGCGCCCGTTCCGCCACCCTCCCCACCACCACGCAACTCAGCAGGAACGAAATCATCGCCACCCACGCCTGGATGCCCACAATGAGCAGCGTGCCGACCGGCGGAAGGAAATAGTAGTCGAAGGTGAGCGCGCAGAGCAGCGCCACCCAGAGCGCGAGCCGGAATCCCGCCTGGGCGGCAAACCAGACCACCAGAACCAGGAAGGCCATCCCCGCCGTGGTCGAGTTGGCGTTCAGGCCCACCAGCAGTGTGGCAGCGAGGATCGCCACCAGGGTGGCCGCCAGCCAGCGCAGAGCAGGATGCAATTCCGCGAGCGGGTTCATGGTTTTACCTCGAAGAAACGGGTTGAGGTTCGTGGATTCCCACCCATTTTACAAAGAACTTGAAATGGATGGGGCATCCAGTATCGATTATCCAATCAGCGCGGCGAGAATCTCCTCGGTTGAGCGCACACGGCCCATGCGGGGAAAGATGCGCGTGGTGCTGTTCTGATGGGCCTCGGCGGTTTGGCCAGTCATGGCGTCTTCAGCGAAGATCAGCTCGTAGTTGCGCTCGTGAGCGTCGCGGGCTGTGCTCTCCACGCCGAATTCAGTCGCAATGCCGCAGAGGATGATGGTCGTCAAGCCGCGGCGGCGCAGATGCAGATCCAGATCCGTGCCGTAGAAGGCGCCCCACTGGCGTTTGAGAATGATGATGTCACTGGGCTGCTGGTTGAGTTCCGGGATCAGCTCGGACCAATCGGGAGGAAGCGCGCCGGGTCGGCTCCAGCCCTGATCGACTTTGGTCTTCACGCGATCCGCGCCGTCGAGAGCGCCGCCCACATGAACCAGTACCGGCTGCGCTCCCGCCGCGCGCGCCGCGGCAAGCAGGCGGGCGGCGTTGGCGATGACGGCGGACTTCAAGTGCGGCGCGCCGCCGGGCAATCCCGCAATGCCCTTTTGCAGGTCGATGACGACGATGGCCGTGCGGCGTGGGTCGAGGGCGAGAGCATTTGCAGTTGCGGGATTGGGATCGAGTTTTTGGGTCTGAGTTTCTGTTATCGAACCAGTCCCTGTGTGAGCATCTTTCAAAAGCTGAGCAAAATTGGTTCTTGCCTCCCTCGCTGTTCCTATCACCGATTTTTCATCGCTCATTGTTCGATCTCCTTTTCTGCTGATTGTATGTGGAAGCCTTTTGCAAAATTACCAAGAAACCGGCGGAAAGATTCGAGCGCCCCTACGGGGCTTTGGTCTTTTGGGGGGATCGGCTTTCCCAGGATTCCGCTTCGCTTCATCCTGGGCTATTATCGTTGGCCCCTCCGGGGCCTAATCATCGCCCTTGCAGCCAAACAACATTCTTAGGCCAATCAACATTCTCTGGCCAAACAACATTCTCCGGCCAAATCATCATCCCTGCAATTGAGTTTCGCAAGTGTCCTCCTCAACCGGCTGCAAAATCTCCGCCGGAATGATGCCCATCACCCTGTTTTAACCAGCCCCATTGTATTTATCTCTGCCAGAGAATATCCACCGAGCTTTGGCCAAAATCCGTAATGCTTTTTCCGCGCAGTGTCTCCTGTGACTCGACCTCAACCTTCACGTGGTGCCAGAGATTGGGAACTCTCAAGGATGAATCCAGCGGGCATTGCAGCAGATAATTCACCTGCCAATAGCCATTGCCATCATACTCTGGTATCTGGTTCAGCTGCGCCACCGTCAGCGGCGCGCCGTCAAACCATACTTTGACGTCTTCAGCCTTTAACTCTGGACCGAGCACAGTGGCAGAGTTTTTGCTGGCCTCGACCATCGCCTTTCTTTCTGTATCGCTCAGCACGCCGTCGCCATCGGCGTCAAAATGCATCACCCTGGTCAGTGACGAAGGCCTGAAAAGCAAATAGAGGGTATTCGCGCCGCCTACCATATCAAAGGCGCGCAACCCATAAATCTCCATCCTGCCGATATCAAAGTGATCCTCGCGATCCTGGGTCAGATCATAGGTGCCGGCCCACCGCTCCATCGCATCGAAGAGATAGCCGGCCCCATTGACGTTCACCACCGCGTAGACGCGCGCGGGAACCAGCGCGTCAAACGAGCCGTCCTCGGCCACCGGAATATCCAGGCTGCCCGGATCGCCCCAGCGCAGCGGAATCAGGGCAATATACGTGGAGCGTATCGTTCCGCTCTTGTAAGCCACCTTGCCGTGGAAGCGGGACCATTTGAGCGCACTCGTTCCATGAGCACGCTCCACGCCGTTCACATCGTAATGCCACGCCACTACATCGCTTTGAGGAAACTTCGAGGGCAGTTCCGGTTGCACGTTGAAGTGGCCATCTTTGATCTTCACCGCCATTGATCCGCTGAAAAGACTCTTGCCCATCTCTTCGATGGAGTAAGTCAATTGGCCTTCACCATCGACAAATCCGCTCCCCAGCAGATTCAAGGATGCTTTCAAAGCGGAGACATCTGCCGGCCGATGATACGGATAATTGATCGTGATCTGATCCGTGACGGGGTTGTACAGATAGGCTTCCACCACGGGCGATGCGGCGGCGAACGGCGCAACCATGAAAAGAAATAGAAATTGCAAGAGAAAACGGGCGAGTTTTTTCATGCATCAAAGCATAAGGCAAAGACTTCCGGTGTGCAATAATCGTTCGTGGCAAGGCTGCTGATGCCCGCTCATTGCTCGATTTCCTCCTCGACCGGTTGCAGATTTTCCGCTGGAATGATGCCCATTTCCATATAGATTGACCGGATCTGCCGCCGCACCTGCGGCAGGCGCGTCGAGAACCAGGCCGCGCCAATCAGCACTACCGAGCCGGTGATCATGACCGTATGCGGTGCGCCGAAGTTGTGCGCCAGGGTTCCGGCGAGCAAACTGCCGAAGGGCGCCATGCCCATGAATGCCATCGTATAGTAACTCATCACGCGGCCGCGCTTGTCGTCGGTGACAATGGTCTGGATGACGGTGTTGCTGGCGGCCATGCCTTGCATCATGCCCATGCCTGCGATGAAGACCATGGCCATCGAGAGCCAGAACCAATGCGAGAGGCCGAGGCCGACGAGGCCCGTGCCGAAGACCGCCGCCGCGATGGGAATCATTTTAACCAGCCCGCGCACATTCTTGCGCGCTGCCAGTGAGAGCGCCGAAAGCAGCGCGCCGAAGCCCATCGAACCCATCAGAAAGCCCAGCGTGTGCGGGCCTCCGCGCAACACCACTTTGGCAAAGATCGGCATCAGCACCACATAGGGCATGCCCATCAAACTGACCAGTGCAAAGAGCATCAGGATGGTGCGGATGGGCAGAAAGGCGGAGACATAGGCCCAGCCGGCGGCCAGCTCGGTGAGCATGGAGGTGGCCTTGCGCTGCGCCGTGGGCGCTTTCACGCGCATCATCAGCAGCGAGATAATGACGGCGATATAGCTGACGCCGTCGATGAGGAAGCACCAGCCCTCGCTCGATACGGCGATCAACATTCCGGCGAGCGAGGGGCCGATGAGGCGGGCGACGTTGACCATCGAGGAGTTGATGGCGATGGCGTTCTGCAGATCGCGCTTGTCATCGACCATCATCACCATGAAGGATTGGCGGCCGGGCATATCGAAGGCGTTGACGCAGCCCTGCATCACGCTCATGACCAGCAGCCAGGGAATGTTGATGTGGCCGGAGAGGGTCAGCGCGGCCAAGGCGAGCGATTGCACCATGGAGATGGCTTGCGTCCAGACGAGCACCTGACGGCGGTCGAGGCGATCGACCCAGACGCCGGCAAAAGGGGCTAGCAAAAAGGTGGGAATCTGCCCGGCAAAGCTGACCGTGCCTAGCAGCAGCGCCGAGCCGGTGAGCCGGTAGACCAGCCAGCCGGTGGCCACGCGCGTCATCCACGTGCCGACCAGAGAGATCGTCTGCCCGCCGAAGAACAGCCGGAAGTTGCGATGACGCAGCGCCCGCCATGCGTGCGAGATGCCTCGTGTGTTTTCGCGCTCTGGGTGGTCTCGCCCGCTCAAAAATATCCCTCGGTTTCAGTTTATCGCGCGGGGCGGGATACCTAATTGCCCGGGCGATCATAAAGCCTGAAGTTGATCTCAATGTTGATAGGAACCGCGACAGGCTTGCCATCTTTCATAGCAGGTTTAAAACGGTATTTCTTTACTGCTTCGATGGCCTTCTCGTCCAATCCCATACCGAGAGCGCGCACCACACGCGGATTTCGCGGCATTCCCTGTTCATCAACAATGAGGGAGACGAGGACTATTCCTTGGTATCTTGCTTTTCGTGCAGGTTCTGAAAACTCAACATTGACCTGGTTAATTGGATAGGGAGCACTAACTCCGTGTCCGACTTTATAAATAGTTCTAATGTCCGAAATATCATCATCTACAATTTTCGATTTTCGAATGGACGCAAATTTTTGCTCTGGCAAAGACATCAGCCGCATCTCATATATCTTTGAAGCAGAAGTACTCTTTTTCTCCTCTAAACAGGTTTGCAGGGTTACATCCAAGGTTCCTGCAACTGGGACGGGAACTCCTTTGTAACTTCCGGGTTTGAAGCGATCCTCGGCAATTACCTTACGTGCAATTTCGTCTACTTCTGAATTGACAGAATGCAGGAGCTTCACGTCACATAGCACTCCTGTTGCATCGACAAAAGCAGAAAAAACAACAACGCCATCCACCTTTTTCTTGCATTTTTCTTCAGGGATTGGAGGCTGGTTGGAAGGAAGCAACTCCGGAGCCGTCACTCCCGGCTCCATCGTGTACACCATTACCTTGGCGGGTTGCGCATCGGCTGACGGAGGCGTTGCGGCGGGGCTTGCATCCTGACCGATGGCGCAACTGGCGGTCAACAGCACGAATGGCACACTCCACAACAACCTGCGCATGAATCCTCCCGAAGAACTTCTTACAGCGTGCTTCATTCACCTGTTTTGTAACAGGGCACGACTTCAGTCGTGCCGAAGAAACGGCAGGGAAAATAGAGGGCTTTAGCCCCTGCGACATTTGCTTCCAACCATTGTATTCCGCGGGGGCTAAAGCCCAATCATAATTTTTCGCTCTTGCGGCACGACTGAAGTCGTGCCCTGTTACAAAACCTGTTCGATGATTGCCTGCACCACATGAATTAAGTTTGAATGATGAACAGGCGCGGGCGGGGACGCCCGCACTACAGCCGGTCTGGAGACCGGCGCTACATTCCGGACGACAAGCTACTTTCCGGCCTGCGGGCTACATTCCGGTCTGCGGCTTGACGCGCGTATCCAGCAACGAGCCGCGCGGGACGCTGGTGGATTCGCGGACGACTAACTGCGTCTCGATGGGAATCTCGCGCTTGGCTTCGGGGACTTTCTCGACGTGAGCCTTCAGCGCCATGACCGCCGCGCGGGCCAGTTCGTAGCAGGACATCTGAATCGTGGTGAGCGGGGGAATGGTCATCTGCGTGATGTGAATATCATCGAAGCCGATGACGGAGAGATCGTCGGGGACGCGCAATCCTTTGCGATAGGCCTCGTGGAGCACGCCGATGGCCGTCATGTCGTTGGAGCAGATGACCGCGGTGGGCAACTTGCCCTGAGTGAGCAGCTTTTCGGCCGCCGCCATGCCGCCCTCCATGGTGTGGTCGCCTTCGACGACGCGGGTGGGATCAAGCGCGATGCCGCACTCCTGCATGGCGCGATGAAAGGCCGCGAGGCGCGAGTTGGGCGAATGCAGGCGCAGCGGGCCGCTGACGAAGGCGATCTCGCTGTGACCCAGCGCGGCCAAGTGCTGCACGGCCTGACGGATGCCTTGGAGATAGTCCACGCGCAACAGGCTGATGCCCGGCCGGTCCGGGCCGACATCGACAAAAACGAGCGGCACTTTGCGCTCGGCCAACTGATCGAGCAGCGGCTCCTCGATGCCGAAGGTCATCACGGCGACGCCCTCGGCCTTGCGTTCGACCATGCGGCGGATGCAGCGCTTCATGCGCTCTGGATCGTAGTTGGTGGAACTGATGAGAATCTCGTAGCCCTGCTCGACGGCGACATCCTCAAAGCCCTGAATCAGCTCCGGGAAGAAGGGGTTGGTGATCTCAGAGACGATCAGCCCCAGCAACCGGCTGCGTCCGCTGACCAAGGCGCGGGCCTGGGTGTTGGGCAGGTAATTCAGATCCTTGACCACTTCCCAGACGCGCTTGGCCATTTTGGCGTTGACGGTGGGCACGTGATTGATGGTGCGCGAGACGGTGGCCGTGGAGACTTTGGCCAGCCGCGCCACGGTGTGGATGTCCATGCGCTCGGGATTGCGTTTGGCGCGCCGCTCGGTTTTTGGATTGCGATCAGTCATGAGGAGACAAGAAGAATGCGTTTACAGAATACCCGATGCCGCAGGTTGCTTGACAGCGGGGAGGATCAAAATTTAATTTCATAGGCGGGGCGAGAAAAGGTTTACTGCCAATCCTGGGCCGATCAATTGCCTGTTTGTTTGCTGAAGGTAAACTCTGCGCTTTGTGGAGCATTTGCATGGAAGTGTCGTGTTTGCAATCCGAGGTGCTGGAAGCCAACCTCGAACTCGTCCGCCGCAGCCTGGTGCTTTACACCTTTGGCAACGCCAGCGGCATTGACCGCGCAAGCGGCCTGGTGGCCATCAAACCGAGCGGCGTGCCGTATGAAAAAATGGTCGCTTCGGATATGGTTGTCACCGATCTGAGCGGCAAAATCATTCAGGGCAACCTGCGGCCTTCCTCTGATTTGGAGACGCATCTGGAGCTTTACCGCGCATGGCCGGCGATTGGCGGCGTGGTGCACACGCACTCGGAGTTCGCCACCAGTTGGGCGCAGGCCGGACTCGATATTCCCGCCTTTGGCACCACGCACGCCGACTACTTTCACGGCCCAGTGCCGGCCACCGAACCGCTCAGTGATGAAGAGATCGAGGGCGAATATGTGCTGAATACAGGCAAGGCGATTGTGCGCCGCATGGATGGAATCGATCCTTTGGCCATTCCGGCGGTGCTGGTGGCCGGGCACGCGCCATTCACCTGGGGCAAGAACGCGATGGAGGCGGCGCACACCGCGGTGATTCTGGAGTATGTGGCGCGCATGGCCGCAACCACCACGCTGTTGCAACCAGGCTGCTCGGGCGTCTCGCAGGCGCTGCTCGATCATCATTACTATCGCAAGCATGGCGCGCATGCGACGTATGGGCAGAAGTGAAAAGACAGCTTTCAGCTTTCAGCCGTCAGCTATCAGTTATTAGTTATCAGTTAACGGATGTTTGTAGATCAGGTTGTTTACGATTTTCATCGAGCAAGAAAGAGTACGAAGCTGAAAGCTGATAGCTGAAAGCTGAAAGCTCAATTGGAGAGGTTTTGAAACCGTGATTGCACATTGTATGAACCACCTCGCATCTCCCGCTCTGCTGGCCTTCTTCAGCGCCGCTCCCATCGCGCATATTGGCTTACTTGACATGATCGTGATCGCCGTCTACTTCGGCATGGTGATCTGGATCGGCTTTTACCTCAAAGGGCGCTCCAACACCAGCGAAGAGTTCTTCATGGCCGGCCGCGAGATGACCGCGTGGATCGCCGGCTTGAGCTTTGTTTCGGCCAACCTGGGCTCGCTGGAGCTGATGGGCTGGGCGGGCTCGGCGTATCAGTACGGCATTCTGGCCACCCACTGGTACTGGATCGGCGCCATTCCAGCCATGCTCTTCCTGGGCCTGGTGATGATGCCTTTTTATTACGTCTCGAAGACGCACTCGGTCCCCGGCTATCTTTTTCTGCGCTACGGCGAGCACGCCCGCGTGCTGGCCGCCGTCTCCTTTGCCATGGAGATGATTCTGATGAGCGGCGTGAATATGTTCGCCATGGCCGTGGTGATGAAGATTGTGCTGGGCTGGAGTTTGACCTTCAGCATTGTGGTCTCGGCCTGCGCGGTGACGCTGTACGTGGCTTTGGGCGGGTTGCGCTCGGCGATCTTCAATGAGGTTTTGCAATTCGTGCTGATCTGGGGCGGCGCGCTGCTGGTGCCGATCCTGGGCCTCTATCAGGCCGGTGGAGTCAGCGGCCTGAAAGCCCAGATCATCAAGAACATGGGAACGGACAGCTACTTCCATATGTGGCGTGACACCGGCCACTTTGCCGCGAACCCGATGGGCACGCACTGGACGGGCATCGTGCTTGGCCTGGGCTTTGTGATCAGCTTCGGCTACTGGACCACGGATTTTCTGGTTGTGCAGCGCGTGCTGGCCGCGCATAATCTGAGAGCCGCGCGCATGGCTCCGGTCATCGGATCGTTCTTCAAGATGGCGGTTCCTTTCATCGTCATTCTGCCCGGACTGCTGAGCCTGGTGCTGCTGCAAAACTCCGACGGCACACGCCGCCAACTGGTTCCGGAAGACACTGTGAAGGCCTGCGTACCGATGTCGTCCGATTGCGCCGCATCGCTGAAAAAGACATTGCTTCCGATTGCGGTGCAGCAGGATGTGCTGAATCAGAAAGTGACTCCGCAATCGGAGCTGCATAGCTATAACGAAGTGCTGCCGCTGATGATGGTCCGCTACCTTGGCCCCGGCCTGTTGGGCCTGGGCATTACCGCGCTGATCGCCGGCTTTATGAGCGGCATGGCCGGCAACATCAGCGCCTTCTCCACCGTCTGGACCTATGACATCTACAAGCCGCTGATCAACAAGA
>CAZXVX010000096.1:0-13172 GCA_964644105.1 uncultured Occallatibacter sp.
CAGGGCTGGATCAATGACCTGTGGGTCTATCAGCCATCCGCAACTCCCTCATTTACCGATACGGCAACGCCGCAGATCAAGCCCGGCACCGGAACCTATACGGCCTTTCAAACGGTCACCATCACGGATTCCACGCCGGGAGCGGTCATCTACTACACAACCGACGGCACCACGCCGACATTTAGCTCGCCAGTTTACTCCGGAGCGATTACGGTCTCCGCAGCCAGTGAGACGATTCAGGCGATCGCCGTGGCCGAGAATTACTTGAACAGCAAACCGGCTTCGGCAACCTATACCCTCAATTTGGCGACGGCGGCTACGCCGGTGATCTCACTCGCCGCAGGCACGTATGCGACCTCGCAGCCGGTTACCATCACCGATGCAACGAGCGGCGCTATCATTTACTACACTACCAACGGTGATACGCCCACCACCAGTTCAACTCAATACTACGGCCAGTTCAATGTGTCGTCCTCAGAGACCGTCCAAGCCATCGCCGTGGCGACAAATTATTTTCCCAGCGCGGTTGCCTCGGCCTCCTATATCATCACGCCAACCTTCACTGTCCCAGCCACATTGCCCCCTCTTACGCTTTCGACGGGAACCAGCGCCTATGAGACCATCACCGTAACGGCGCTTTACGGATTCAACAGCACGGTCTACTTCAGTTGCTCCGGCCTGCCCACGGAGGCGGTGTGCAGCTTTTCTCCGCCCACCCTGTCTGGCGGCGGCACAACAAAGATCACCGTCACCGCAACCGCGCCCAACACGACTTTTTTGCATCGCGTGCCCAGCCCGATCTTGCCTGCCACTGCGCTGGCCGCGTTGCTTGGTTGCGTTGGCTTGCGGAAGCGGCGGCGCTTGCTGATGCTTCTTTTAGTCCTGGTGAGCTTGTCCGGCCTGAGTCTTCTTTCCAGTTGCGGCGGCGGCAGCGGTGGTTCAAGTCCACCTAAATACACTCCTCTGCCTAACACAGAAACGGTGATCGTAACCGCCCAGTCGGGATCGATCACTCAAACCACAGCCTTTGTCCTGACGGTAAACGACTAACGGCGGTCCCCGAGTTTCCCGCCGTTCAATCCTCTTCGGTTTTCGATTGGGGTTTAGCGAGTGGAAGGGAGCATCTAGTTGCGTGCTTTCTTCCACTCCGAAATCAACGCCAGCACTTCTTCCGCGTGGCCGGCGGGGGTCACTTTAGGAAAGATGTGCAGCAGACTCTGGTCCGGGCCTATCACGAAGGTGGTCCGCTCGATTCCAAAGACCTTCTTGCCATACATATTCTTTTCCTTCAGTACGCCAAACTGATTGCAAACTTTCTCGTCCACATCCGCCAGAAGTGTATAAGGAAGCTCGTACTTGGCGCGGAATTTGGCCTGAGCTTTGGGCGTATCGCGGCTGATGCCGAGCACCACAACCCCTGCCGCCTGAAGCTTGGTGAAGGCATCGCGGAAGCCGCAGGCCTCGATGGTGCAGCCGGGCGTGTCCGCCTTGGGATAAAAGAAGAGAATGACTGGCTTGCCCCCATAGTTGGAAAGACTTACGGTTTTATCTTCGTCGGTTTGCAGGGTGAAATCGGCAACTTTCTGATGGACTTCCATGAAACAGCACCTCGTCTGCTGATTGGAGGAGCTCAGGCTGCTTAGAGTTGCGCTTATTTTTGCGAGGTTCAACGATAAGCCGCAGAGCTGATTTGGGCGCGCGCGGTATGCTGCGCCGGAAAGCCAGCCGGTCGGCCCATGCTGAAGTATGAGAAGCCGTGATCGATCATCCTCTGTGGTTTGTAAAGGTTACGCCCGTCGATCATCACCGGGAATCGAAGCACACCGTACAGGCGCTCGAGATCGATCTCGGCAAAATCTTTCCAGTCGGTCAGAATCAGCACGGCATCGGCGCCGGCGCACGCTTCATAAATTCCGCTGGCATAGTGGAGGTTGTTGGCGGGCGGCAAAACTGCTTGAGCGCGCTCCATCGCCGCTGGGTCAAAGGCAGTGACTGTGGCGCCTTGCTCCAGCAGCTTTTTGATGGCGTCGATGGCGGGGGATTCCCGAATGTCATCAGTATCACCCTTGAAGGCCAGGCCGAGAGCCGCCAGGCGCTTGCCGCGCAGAGTCCACAGAGCGTCGCAAACCTTGTCGAAAAAGAGATTCTTCTGGTTCTCGTTAATCTTGCGAACCTCTTCAAAGAGTTGAAAATCCACTCCTTTCTGCTTGCCTACAAAATGAATGGCTGCCACATCCTTGGGCAGGCAGGAGCCGCCGTAGCCCAATCCGGCGCGCAGAAAACCGGGACCGATGCGCTTGTCCAGCCCAATGCCGTATGCGATCTCCTCGATATTTGCATCCGCGCTTTCGGCCAGATTTGCCACGGCATTGATAAACGAGATCTTCATGGCCAAAAAGGCATTCGAGGCGTGCTTGATGATTTCCGCGCTCTGAGTTGAGGTCAGCAGCAATTTGGCGGCAGCAAAAGCATTGCAAGCGCCGGGTAGCGCTTCCGCTTGCGCATAGTACAACCCTGAGGTGAGCGGCTCGTAGATGCGCCGCATCAACTCGGCCGCCCGCTCGGAGTTAGCGCCCACCACAATGCGGTCGGGATGCAGGAATTGGTCGATTGCCGTGCCTTCGCGCAGAAATTCAGGATTTGATACGACATCGAAGTGCTGGGCGTCCACACCATGGCGGTACAGAACTTCTCGAATCCGCTCGCTGGTATGAACCGGGACTGTGCTCTTTTCCACAATGACCTTGTAACCGCGAATGGAACTGGCGATCTCCGCCACCACAGCCTCGACCGAAGAGAGGTCAGCGGCGCCGTTTTCGCCCTGCGGTGTGCCCACGGCAATGAAGATGGCTTCGCTGTGTTCGACAGCTGCGCGCAGGTCGGTGGTAAAGCTTACGCCGCGTTCGCGATGCCGCGCCAAAAGCTCAGGCAAATGGCGCTCGAAGATCGGCACGCCGCCCTCGCGCAATGTCTTGACCTTGGCCTCGTTATTGTCCACGCAGATGACCTGGTGCCCTATCTCCGCAAAACAAACAGCAGCCACTAATCCCACATAACCGGAGCCGATAACACAGATCGAAACAGGCTTCAAGATTTCCTCGCAATCTCGCTTGCAGCGTCCAACCCATTTAGTCTTTCCCTTCTTCTTTACAGGAAGATGAAGATAATTTGGCGCGAATGAATGACTGAGGATGAGCAATGAGACAGATTGGGCCGAAGTAAATGCCTCTCTGGTAAAGTGAGATTGCGGCAAAAGGCTTTGGAGACACAGGATCAACAAGGAGTTTTTTATGGAAAATTCATCACCGCCGGTCTCTTTTCCCTGGGCGCCTTTCCGCATAGCGCCCATTTTTTCTGAGAGAGTGTGGGGCATTCGCGATCTTCATCCTTGGTATAACCAGGTGGCGAAAGGTGATCCGCTGGGCGAAGCCTGGCTCACCGGCGACCAATGCCTTGTGGCCAGCGGCCCGCACGCCGGCAAAACACTTGGTGCGCTTTTTGCCGAGAGTGCCGAATCTCTTTTGGGGAAGTCTGCTCCATGCAATGGTTCGCCGCTGCTGGTCAAGGTGCTTTTTGTGCGGGAGAAGCTGAGTGTCCAGGTGCATCCGGATGACAGGATGGCGCAAAAATATGGTGATCCACGCGGCAAGACCGAGTGCTGGTATGTGCTGGAGGCCGAGCCTGGCGCTCAAGTTGCCTGCGGGTTGAAACCGGGAGTCACACTGCATGAGGTCAAGGCAGGGATTGAAGGCGGAACGTTGGAAGCCAGCCTGAATCTTCTCGATCTCTCTCCCGGAGAGATGGTGTTTGTGGATGCGGGGACTGTGCACGCCATCTGGCCTGGTTTGGTTATTATGGAGACCCAGCAGAACTGCGATCTGACCTACCGGATGTACGATTATGGCCGAGGCCGCGAGCTGCATATTGAGAAATCCCTGGAAGCCACGCGCTTTGAGACTCGCGCCGGCAAGATTGCACCTCAGGCGCTTAGCGATCGAGTCCTCTTAATGGATGGAGATTATTTTCGCGTCGAACGGATTCCCGTGGAGGGCAGCCGCGACAGTTCCACGTTGCGCGAAGGAGGCGAATCGTCAGGGCTCCAATACTTGTTTGCGGCTGCCGGTGCGGGCAGAATCACGGGTGCCGAGTTTGAATTGCTGGAGTTGCCCATGGGAGGCATCGTGGCTGTGCCCGCGGCTAGCCGGGAGTTTTTGATTGAGGATGCCGGCGGGTTGGAATTGATGCGCATTACGCCCCGCTGGCCGAAGGGAAGCCATTGATGAAAACCAGTTGGAGAGATTCGGTAGTGAAGTACATTCGTGCCGAAGCCCTGCCTGTGGACAAGTTTGGTCATCAGCCCCGGCTTTACGCTCTGGCAGTTCGGCTGGCCGAAGAAAGAGAATTCGACGACGATATTCTCTTTGCCGCCGCCTGGATGCACGATCTGGGAGTCTTTGTTGGACACCGGCCCCAGGATCTCGCCGAGCTGGCCGCCTGGGACCATCTTCCTTATACGATTGCGCGCAGCCGGGAACTGCTGGCGGAATGGGGCTTTCCGGCAGCCAAGCTGGAGGCGGTTGCGGAGGCCATTCGAACCCATCAGCCGTGGGAAAACCCTGTGCAGTTTGAAGCCGTTCTGCTGCATGATGCCGATATTCTGGAGCAGTTGGGCGGGATCGGAGCCTTGCGCGCATTTGCCAAGATTGGCCGCGACACCCGATTCCCCACATTCACCACCGTTCTGCCCGTGCTGCGTCGGGCGATCGAAACTTTGCCTGGACAACTTTGCCTGGAGAGCGCAACCAGGTTAGCCAATCCACGCTTGCAAGCGCTTGCTTCCCTGCTGGCGGCGATCGAGCAAGAGGCAGGTGAATTCCTGTTTTAACAAGATGCTGGTTGGAATCGCATTTTCTAGATACTTTGACTTGCTTTTTTACGTCGGGGATGTACACTCTATATCAAAGGGAAAGCCTCGGGGGAGGATGTCCTGAAATTCTCAAAGGAGACACAGAATGCGTCTGAAGAATCCCCTTCCGTTGGCAGTAGTACTTCTTTTTGTTTGTGCGGCATTTTCCGCATTTGCACAAGCTCCTCCCGCCGCTCGCAGCTCAGCATCCTATTCTCCTTTGGCGGTCGGTGCAGGTTTTAACGCATTCAATACTGGATGGCAAGACGGCTATATGCTGGGCGGCGCTCTCTGGATCGACTATACTCCGGATATTTTGCCCGCTTCGCTGAAGGGTCTCGGCCTCGAAATTGAAGCGCGCGACATCAGTATGAAAACAGATTCGAAAGGGCAACGGAGTTTACGCGAGGATATAGCCTCCGGCGGTGTGATCTATTCTTTGCCGCGCTTCAACAATATCCACCCCTACGGAAAGCTTCTGATTGGCCTTGGCAGCGAAGATTACCCCATGATGGGCTATGCGCACCTCCATCAGGACATTACCGTAAGCAGCTTTGGCGGTGGTGCGGATTACCGGCTCATGAAGAAAGTTTGGCTGCGTGGTGATTTTGAATACCAATTCTGGCCTGGATTCTTTCAGTACGCTCCCGCACTGCACAAGCCCGCTGGAACCCTGAGCCCTTTCGGCTACACGGTTGGCGTCATGTATCACTTTTAGCAACTTCCGCTTTCATGGCAAGCGACTGGGGAGAGCCTCGCTTGCCTTGTCGGCTAGTTGAGTTTGTGTTGCCCTCTTGAGTCAGGATTCAGTGGGCTCTGCGAACTTGATCCTATTGCTCCCAAAAGAGAGATCCCAAAAATGACAACCACCCCCGCGCTTGAGAATCCGTTCATGATGCGGTCCATTCTCGGCGTCAAAATCGCCGTCAGCAGCTACGATGAGGTGGTTCGGCAAAGTCTTCTCTGGGCCAGTCAGCAGCGCTCCAGCGCTCTGTTCTTCGCCGCCGTTCACATGGTTATGGAAGCCCACGATCATCCGGATTTTCTTCCAGTCTTGAATGGTGCGGGGACGGTCTTTCCCGATGGGATGCCGGTGGTTTGGGCGCTACGGACGTTGGGCGATAGAAAAGCCAAACGCATTTGTGGCACCGACACTACAGTCGCCGTATTGGCGGCGGCAGAAAAAGCCGGGCTCTCCGTCGGCTTTTACGGCGCAAGCCAAGCCACCCTCGATGCACTGGTGAAGGCCGTGCAATTGCGCCATCCCAATCTCAACATTGCATATGCCGAAAGCCCGCCCTTCCGGCCTCTCACCGCTGAAGAGGACGCGGAGGTCGTCGAGCGCATCAACGCCTCCGGCGCGCGTCTACTTTTTATCGGTCTGGGATGCCCAAAACAAGAGCGATGGATTGTCGATCAT
This sequence comes from uncultured Occallatibacter sp., assembly GCA_964644105.1. Classification (GTDB taxonomy): domain Bacteria; phylum Acidobacteriota; class Terriglobia; order Terriglobales; family Acidobacteriaceae; genus Telmatobacter. The sequence goes on from CAZXVX010000096.1 coordinate 6,327, forward strand.
CTGGATCAGGTTCCCGCTGTGATGTTTGCTGTGGGAGCAGCCTTTGACTTTATCGCCGGCAACAAAAGCCGCGGACCAAAGTGGATGAGCCGCAACGGGCTAGAGTGGGTTTACCGCTTTATCTCCGAGCCGCGCCGTTTGGGAGTGCGTTACCTTAAGCACAATCCCCGCTTCGTTCTTCTCTTTCTTCGACAGCTCCTTGCGCGATCCGCCTGATGGCTTTTTCATTCAGCCCAAAAGTGCCATGAACCAAGCACCTCAACTTTCTCGCGTCGACGACGAGAACAGTGGGATTCGACGCGTGTGACAGTTGCACATTCCAGAATCCGCATTTTTGTTGCACAATGATAACGATATGAGTTTTCGATTTGCACTTCCGCAAGAACTACGCGGCGCCGTCGATCTGGCTGCCGCCGACTGGAGCGCTGGCAATAAAGTTGCCCGCTTCTGGCAGAAGGACTCCACCCTCTGGACGAACGACGGCGAGGAGAAGTGGCTCGGCTGGATCGACATCGTAGAGCGCCAGCAGAAGGAGCTGCTTAACTATGCTGCCTTGGGCGGCGAGATCGAAGCAGCTGACTTTGAGACGATTTTACTGCTCGGCATGGGCGGTTCCAGCCTTTGCCCAGAGGTCCTGTCGCTTACCTTCGGTCAGCGGCCTGGTTTTCCCGCGTTGCGCATTGTCGATTCCACCGATCCGGAGCAGGTCTGGACCGCACGCAACGAGGTTAATCTGGCCAATACGTTGGTGGTCGTGGCCAGCAAATCCGGCTCGACGCTCGAACCAAATGTCCTCAAGCAATTCTTTTTCAATGAGATGAAGAACGCCGTCGGCGCGGATGAGGCGGGCAGCCACTTTGTCGCCATCACCGATCCCGGCTCGAAGATGGAGCAGGTGGCCAAGGAAGACGGCTTCCGTTACATCTTCTACGGCGACCCGACCATCGGCGGGCGCTTCTCCGCACTCTCGCCCTTTGGCGTAGTTGCGGCCACGCTGGCCGGCCTGAACACCGAAAAGCTGCTTGACGAGGCGGCCAAGGCCGTCGCCGCCGCCAAGCTCGACCCGGCGGAGAACTTTGCCGTGCAGCTCGGCTTGCTGCTGGGCACAGCCGCCAACGCCGGACGCGACAAGCTGACCATCTTCACCTCGCCGGAGATCGCCGATCTGGGCGCTTGGATGGAGCAGCTCGTCGCCGAATCCACCGGCAAGCTGGGCAAGGGCATCACGCCGGTGGACCGCGAAGCCATCGCCGCGCCGGAGATTTATGGCAACGACCGCATCTTTGTTTATATCCGCTACTCCGGCACGGCTGACAGTTCGCAGGACGCCAAAGTCAAGGCTCTTGAAGCCGCCGGGCAAGCAGTTGTAACTATTGAGATCAACGATCTTTACGAGATTTTCGGGCAGTTCTTCACCTGGGAAGTCGCCACCTCTGTCGCAGGCTCGGTGATGGGCATCAACCCATTCAACCAGCCGGATGTGGAGTCGGCCAAGATTGAGACTCGCGCCCTCACAGCCGCCTATGAGCAGACCGGCAAACTGCCCGTGCGTGAGCCGGTGCTGACCGGAACCCAAGCGGAGATCGAGTTCAAGCTCTACGCCACTGAGGCTTATGCCGCCACGGTCAAGAAGGCCGCGCCCAGCCAAACGCTCGTTGGCTACCTGCGCGCCCACCTTAACCAGATTCACTCAGGCGACTATTTTGCTGCGCTGGCCTATCTGCCGATGTTCGCCGAGCACGAGGAGGCGATTCAGCGGCTCCGCCACAAGGTGCGCGACTGCAAGCGCGTCGCCACCTGTTTGGGCTTCGGTCCGCGCTTTCTGCACTCCACCGGGCAGGATTACAAGGGCGGTCCCAACTCCGGCGTCTTCCTGCAGATCACCGCGGACCACGCCGTCAACGTCGAGATTCCAGGCCAAAAGCTCACCTTTGGCGTGGTCATCGATGCCCAAGCCGCCGGCGATCTGGCGGTGCTGGAGTCGCGTGGCCGTCGCGCCCTGCGCGTTCATCTGGGAGCTGATCTGGCGGCTGGCCTGGAGATGCTGGCCGCGGCAGTTGATCAGGCGCTGGCGTAAGTTCAGGCGTCAGAGATCAGCGGTCAGGGAGCAGGAAAATACCTCCGAGCGCCCCATCTTTTCCGCAAATGAAGCGGAAGGGATGGGGCGTTCGGCAGTTTTATGGATGAGTCTTAGAGAAACAGTTGCATTTCAAGTCTGAAAATTCGGAGCTGGGCTGCTGGTTATTTTTCACTTGCGCAGCACTTTTTGGTACCACTTGCGGAAGTAGTCCTTGTCCGAAGTGCACATCCACCCGAAGTAGCATTGAGCGCCGTCACGGCCCCAATTGTAGGTGTCGTTCCAGTGACATTCGAATGGGTGCGGAAGAAGCAGATTTTCGTAGTCGAGGCAGGTTTTAAGGTACAGATTTTGTTTGCGGCGGACGCCGCGATGGGCCATCTGCTTGTCCCATTTTGCGCTAGAAAGACCTGTGATCGCCGCATAGGGGCGACGGGTTGAACGGCTCATGACGAACTCCTGTACGCGGTTGCGTAACTAGGTCATGGCGGTCCTCCTGTTTTTAGTTTAACCTGTTTTCGTTTTGTACGATTTTGAGCAGCGAATCCATGGAAACCAGTTGAAATATATATCAGACTGGATATAATGTGTTCATGAAGCTGATCGAGTTTCTTGGCGATTCCCTGAAAGCGCTTAGAGAGTTCCCCGAGGATGCTCGTCAGGCCGCTGGCCGTCAGCTTGAGAAGGTGCAAAAAGGGCTTACTCCGGACGACTTCAAGCCAATGCCCGATATCGGCAAAGGTGTCGAGGAGATTCGGGTCCGGGATGAGTCAGGAATCTATCGAGTGATGTATACGGCACGTATGGTCAATGCCATCTATGTTTTGCATGCGTTTCAAAAGAAGACAATGAAGACTTCCAGGCAAGATAAGGAAATTGCCAAACAGCGGTTTAAGCTGCTGATGCGAGGTGAAAAGTGAGTGAATTAGAGAGGCACATCTTCGCAAATGTCTGGGATGCGATTGCGGACACGCCGGAAGAGGCGGCTAATCTGACCATGCGTTCTGAGCTCATGAACGAGATTGAGACGATCATCAAACAGAGCGGCTGGACGCAGGCCGAAGCAGCCAAGCAGTGCGGCGTAACGCAGCCGCGCATCAACGACCTGCTGCGCGGGCGGATTGCGCGGTTTTCGATTGACGCGCTGGTCAATATCGCCTCAGCGCTGGGGCGGCGGGTTACGGTCAAGCTGGAGGATGCGGCGTGAGGCGGGCGCTTTCGCCGCGGCGTGCTTCCGCGCCTGAAGTTTTTTGGCGAGGGCTTCGAACTCCGGGGCCAGGTCATCGTACTCGCGCTTGACTTTGGGGTTGGACAGCATTCTGGCCGCGAACTCTTCGAAGGGGATCGTCATGCGGACTTCCTTTTCTTCAAGTGTTACCATAAATGTCCTCTCCAACAAAAATTAGGGCTTGGCTTCGGGCTCGTTTACCGGAAGCACAATCTCCACATCATCGCGCTTTTCATCGACGCTGAGTTTGATCACCAGCGCGGCCTTACGCATAACCGTGTTTCCAAAATAATAGATATCTTCGGGCAATTCGCCTGTGCAGCCCACTCCGCCGCAGCCACCATACGTGAGTTCGGATGCGCCCGGTCGTCGAGCTCCAACAACATAATTGCCCGGCTCCCAATAGTCGAAGGAAAAGTGCCCCTCCTCGTTGGTCGTTTCAAGATTGACGCTGGAACCATCAGCATCAACCAAAACGAGTTCGGCCTTGACGGCAGGTTTGCCATTGGACCAGCGCACGTGGCCGGAGATGCGTGCCTCGGATGTGTTATACAAGATCAATTCCCGGCAACCACCTTCTTCAATCCTGGCTCCGCTTCCGACTGGATGAAAGTTGCCAATGGGATCGACGTCAACCTCGTAATCGCCTACCGGAAGCGGAGGAAATTCGTATGAGCCGTCTTTGCCAGAGATAATATTGAAGGTTGCATTGTCGGATTCCCGCACAGCGGTGATGCGTGCGCCCGAAACTGAGTTGGCGTCTTCTTCTTTGTCCCCATCATTCTTGACATAATCATAAGAGAAACCGGAAAGATCGCGCACTACTCTGCCGCGCAAAAGGCCTGTACCGACAAGGTTCTTCATCTGGCGCAACGTTTTCAGGCGATTGCCGACTTCACTGACCGGCGCGCTCTGCTGCATGTTGAAGTCGATAAGAATCTTTCCGTCGATGTCGCGTAAGTAGAAGAGCCATTGCTGGCCAACATCCAAATGCTCAAAGCACGATCCTTGCGAGGTCAGAGCAAGAATCGAATGGCCAGGATCGCCTAGAAAGACTTCATCAGGAATGATCTCTACGTATTTCTCCTTTTCCGGTGCGGGATGTATCGCGAGGATGGTTCCAACAAAAACATACTTGTTATTCAATTTGTCAAGACCGCAATCAAACTGATTCGCAGGGCCATCATACATAATCGAACAATGAAGAACATCTTCGTCAGTCTTTAAGTTTGGAGTCTCTTGCGCTCTGCAAAGCATGCTCCATGCAAGCAGGAGAAGCAACAGAGCGGCGAAACGAAAAACTTGCATGGATCAGCCTCTTGGACCACTGAGAATCTTCGTTCTAGAGCGATTCTCCTGTTGGTGTAAAGTGAGCGTGGACTGGGAGGCCGGCGCAACTCGTTCGTTCATTGAAAAAGATCATGCACCAATAAGCTGAACGACTCTACCCCAAAAGATGTTTTGCCCCAGTATCCCAGTATTGCCGACGAACACAAACATATTACCTATTCCTCACGCCGCCAACAAGCGCAATTCGATCTTCGAGCCAGTGGCTTCGGCGAAGCGGATCAGGGTTTTGGCGCTGGGGAGGGTTCTTCCGCTCTCCAGGCGCGCAATCGCGGACTGGCTGGTTCCCATGCGCTGAGCCAGTTCCACCTGTGAAAACCCGGAACGAATACGTGCCCGGATCAGCTCCGTGGCAATCTCAAACTCCGGACCCAAACGATCGTACTCCGCCTTGACTTCCGGATTCTTGAGCCACTCGTCCGCGAGTTCCTTAAAAGGAATCGTCATAAAACCTCCTTTGCACGCCGCTTGGCAAGGTCAATTTCGCTACGCGGCGTCTGTTGCGTCTTCTTGATAAAAGCGCGAAGAATGACAACCCTGCGACCAATGACCGTGACATAGATGGCTCGTGCTATGCCATCCCTTCCCATCACGCGCATTTCCCATAGCTTGCCTTCAAGGTGCTTGACATAAGGTTCCCGCAGATTTTCAAGGCCAACCTGAGAGATCATACGTTCAATCCTAATTAGACGTCCGTAGACTTCCAAAGGGAGGGCGTTGAGTTCACTGCGCACCGTATCGTTGAGAATCTCGACTTGCCATTCCATGACTGAACATATCTCAAAAATGAGATATTGTCAACTGCAAAAAACCGCAGGTCCTTCGACTCCGCTGAAGAACGCTCCGCTCACGATGACAGGTTTGTGAGTCTGACCGGAAGTTGTTTGAAAAGGTAGCGAGTTAGCCACCGCTTCGCGGTGATTCGCGAGTTAGCCGCCTGGTGGCACGGCTTATCTTCCCGTGCCGCCGACGGTCATTTTGTCGAGCTTGATGGTGGGCATGCCTACGCCGACTGGGACGGATTGGCCGTCTTTGCCGCAGGTGCCGATGCCTTCGTCGAGCTTGAGGTCGTGGCCAACCATGGAGACGTGCTTGAGGGCTTCGGGTCCGTTGCCGATTAATGTCGCATCGCGGACGGGAGCGGTGATCTTGCCATCTTCGATCAGATAGGCCTCGCTGGCGGAGAAGACAAATTTGCCGTTGGTAATGTCCACCTGGCCGCCGCCGAAGTTGACGGCGTAGAGGCCGTGCTTGACGCTGCGCAAAATGTCTTCGGGGGCGTCGTCGCCGGCCAGCATATAGGTGTTGGTCATGCGCGGCATGGGGATGTGCTGGTAGCTCTCGCGGCGGCCGCTGCCGGTGTTGGCTGAGTTCATCAGGCGGGCCGAGAGTTTGTCGGTGAGGTAGCCCTTGAGGATGCCGTTTTCAATGAGGACGGTATTTTGCGTGGATGTGCCTTCGTCATCGACGTTGAGGGAGCCGCGGCGGTTGGCGATGGTTCCGTTATCGACGACGGTGACCTTGGAGCTGGCGACCGATTGGCCGATGAGGCCGGTGAAGGCGGAGGTCTTTTTGCGGTTGAAGTCGGCTTCGAGGCCATGGCCGACGGCCTCATGGAGGAGGATTCCGGGCCAGCCGGGACCGAGGACGACCTCCATCTCGCCGGCGGGGGCGGGGACGGCGGTGAGCTGGAGGATGGCGGCGCGGGCGGCCTCGCGGGCCAAGTGCTCGGGTTCTTTGGAGCCGGTGAACTGGTCGAGTCCGGCGCGTCCGCCGCCGCCGGTAGAGCCTTTGGTGGTCGAGTCGCCGTCTTTGGCGATGACAAAAACGTTGAGGCGGCAGAGGGGCTGGGTGTCGCTGGCGAAGGCGCCGTCCGAGGCGGCGATGAGAACGCGGCGCAGCTCTTCGGAGTAGCTGGCGCGGACTTGGACGATGCGCGGGTCGTAGGCACGGGCGGCGCGGTCGGCGCGGAGAATCAGCTCAAGCCGCGCGGCGAGGTCGAGGTCGTAGCCGCCGAGCGGAACGGGATAGAGGTCGGCGATGGGCGCATCGATGAAGCCTTGCACGGGCTGCTTGGCCGGTCCGGAGGCGATCAGCGCGGCGGTGCGGGCGGCGTGGAGCAGGCGCTCCGGGCTGAGGTTGTCAGTGTAGGCGTAGCCGGTGCGTTCGCCGCTGAGCACGCGAATGCCGCAGC
>CAZXVX010000097.1:0-13099 GCA_964644105.1 uncultured Occallatibacter sp.
CGGCTCGGTCGTCGTGAAATTCCTTGCGCGTGTACCAGTCGAACCACCAACTGGGAGCGCTGTTCAGCGTGTAGAGTCCGGTGTTGGGCAGGAACTCGGTGCCGGCGGGAATCGGATCTTCGGCCAGCAGATACTTCCATTCGGTGCCGCTCACCGCCAGCCGCACGGCGACAATGTCGCCGACATGAACCGGTCCTTTCAGCGGAACCAGATTGTAGGTGATCGGATCGGTCGGTTTGGGTTGGTACTTTTGAAGCAGGTAATAATCGCGCGTGACATTGAGCGCTAGTTGACCCTGCTGGAAGTCCTTGCGGTCGGCAGAGTACCAGTTGTTTTCAGCGCCCCAATAGGTGATGCCGTTGCCGGTCTTGCGCACCGTCACCTGGCCTCCATTGGCCGCTTGCGCCGCAGTGAGTTTGATCTTCCAGGGCAGCGCGAAGGCGTCTTCTGGGCTGAAGTGATGCTTGCCCACGCTCGCGCCATTGACGAGCACTTCAACATCGGAGCTATTGGCTAACTCGCCGCTGATCGTCAGGTAATCGGTCAGCCCGCCAATCACCATCGCCGTCTGCTTGGTGGAATACCAGTAGTCGCCGTCGCGGTGCTTGCCGAGCCAGATAGCCGCTTTGGGAAGCAGACCGCTTGAACGGTCCTGTTTGACCAAGAGCTTTAATGCAAAGGCCGTGGTCTCCGCGGAGGTATCGTCCCAGTATTCCATCAAACCATCGAAGTTTCCTGTCCAATACGCATCGGAATCGTCTGTCTTGGCCTTCTTCTCCAGCAGCAATGCGGCATCATGCGCGCGGCTGTCTCCGGCAGCATCCAGCGCCAATCCTGCTAGCGCGAGTCCTTCATCGCTCAGTTTGTCGCGATCCGACCAGGCTTCTTCCAGCGCATCTTTCGGCGCGCCGCCGGTCGTGGCCAGCACATAAACCACATACGCCCGCAGGTCGGGAATCATCGCGGAGTGCTCAGAGAGGGCGGATTGCAACCAAGAACGGCCTTGATCTGTTTTGTAGGAATTGAATTTGTAGCCGGCCTCTTTAGCCTGCTCCAAACCGCTCACAACGTATGCGGTCATGAATACGCGACTGGGATCGTCGTGCCACCAGCCCCATCCGCCGTCGTCGTGCTGGAAGCTCTGCAGTCGATCAATCCCGGCACTGACCATATCGTTCAAGACGGCGCGATCGATGGGTGACTTCACGTGCAGCTTGTCCACCGCCTGCGAGACGATCAGATCGGGCAGAAAGCTGGACATGGTTTGCTCGGTACAGCCCCACGGATAACTCGTAAGGTAGTCGAGCGCATCAAAGACCGCGCCCGCCACACTGGGCGCAACGGTTATGGCAAGCCCGCGCGAGCCAGCGTCCGAGCCGGCTGGATAGCTGAAGTTCCATTGGCCCTGACCCGCGCCGCTGAAGACGACCCCCGACGATGCCGCCCGCTGTTTCACGCCAAAGGGCAGCACAGGCAGGGTCATCTCCAGCGCGTCGGATTCTTCATTGGTAAGCGCTTTAGCGGTCAGCACCACATTGCCGGTTGAGTGCGCGCGGACGCGCCAATCCACCCAGCTCTCGCCCTTGGCGGGAATGTTGATCTTCTGCGATTGGCCGCCGATGATATCCACGCCGCTGACGTCGAGCGCAAAGGTCACATCCTTGGCCGTTTCCAGATAGTTGTGCGCAATTACACGCAGCACTGTCTCGTCACCCTGACGGAAGAAGCGCGGCGCGGCCAGGCGCACAATCAGATTCTTGCGCACCAGCACGCGCGTTACCATGCTGCCGGCCTTGCCGTCGTCGGTCATGCCGCGAATCGTAGTGCGCCACGTGGTGAGCGAATCCGGGAAGGCGAAACTGACGCGCGCATGGCCGTCGGGTCCGGTATGCACATTTGGATTCCAATACGCTGTATCCGGGAAGGCCTTGCGCACCTTGGGCACCACCAAATCCGAACCCGGCTTGACCTGCGCCATTCGAGGATGAAAGAGCCCGTCATTCATGCGCGCAAGCAGTGGCGATTTCAATCCCGCCTCGCCGTAGAAGTAATAGGCAAACGAACTTTCTGGATTTAATTCCACTGAGCGCTTGGGATAGAAAGCATTGACGATATCGCCTGTGTCGTCGGCGCGCACTGAATAAAGTGCCTCATCGACCTCACCAAAGCTCAAGTCGGCCTCCACCGGCTTGCCCTGATAGTCCACCGCAAGCACATCGAAGCTGCCTGTTTCTCCGGGCAAAAAGCGGGGCTTCGAGGGTGTTGCGGTGATGGTCAGCGTGCGCTCGACGAGAGGAACTTTGAGAGATTTCTGCGCAGTGATCAACTGGTCGTCATAAACAATAACTGCGTTCACTACCAGATTCGGCTGCGCCAGTTTGGTAATCGGAACGTCAAAGGCAAAGCTCTCGCTGGTTGCGTGAATCACCTGCCGCGATTGCACGCTGTTGCCCTCCGCCGTGATCACGGCCCATGAATCCTTGAGGTTCGTCACCAGCAGCAGATGGGCCACGTCGCCCACCTGATAACTCCTCTTGTCGGCGATGATCTGCGCCTGCGTATTCTGGTTGTACCAATCGCCGGAATCATTCCAGATCCAAACCCAGGTTTTGGTTTCAACGCTGCGCCTCTCCGGAGTGTCGGCGCTGGCCGTAATCTCAAAGTCGCCGCTTCCGATGATCGCGGGAAGATCAACCAACACGGTGCCGTCCGCGCCTGTTGTGGCGTCTTTGGCGGAGACAGATGTCTCGGTTCGCTGATGCATGGTGTAGCCATACTGCTGCACCGGCTCCCACCTCTCCTGTTCCACTTCCAGGTGGACTGCGGTTCTTACCGGCTTGCCGTCATAATCCTGCGCCGTCACCTTCACTTTGGGCGTCTGTCCCGGCGAAAAAACATAGCTCGTCGGCTCAATGCTCAGGCGGTAGGAGGCATAAGTGGCCAGCACCGTTGCATGGCCTGCCACCTCGCGTTCTCCGGCGTCCGTCACGCGCGCTTCAATGCGATAATCCTGATCGCTGTGCTTATTGTCGATGGCCGTGGGCAGCATGACTGTCAGTCGCCCTTCCGCATCGAGAATACCCTCCTGCTCCTGTTGCTCACTCTCGTCATAGTTATAGTCGGAGTTATCAGAGGATTCACCGCCCTCGGAATCATTGCTGTCCGCGTCGCCTTCGTCCTCATCCCACCAATAGTGCTGTGAGGTATGCACGACGTACTTGACCTTGGCTCCGGCCACCGGCTCGCCGAAGAAGTAACGCGCCTCGATGACGGCTTGGATCGAATTGCCCTGCACCACGCGTTGAGTAGCGGGTTTAACCGCCACTTGATACTCAGGCTTTTTATACTCCTCCACATAAAAAGTTCCCGATTCTCCACTAATATCCGTTCCATTCACTTGAATTTGAATACCGTAATAACCCAGCGCGGCATCGCTGGGCAATGTGACATCGGCGTTGAATGTGCCGTGGGCGCTTACTGATACATTTTGCGAAAAGATCTTTTTGTTATCCGCATCGGTGACATCGAGCGGCAGAGTTCGTTCCAGTGGCAAGTCAAGACGATCTTCCTTGTTGCGCCGCACAATTCCCTTGATGTGAACCGTGTGTCCCGGCCTGTAAACCGGCCGGTCTGTATAAATGAAAGAGGTTAGATCGGTTGTCTGATTCGCCGCGAAGCCATAGCCGTAGGGCGTGATAATCGCCGCATCGTCGCCATGGCGCGCCAGGACCCAGACATTCTCAGGCGTTGCGCCTTGCGCGCCTCCGCGCACTTTCATCGTCAGCGAGGCTAAACCGTCCGCGCTGGTCTTGCCGGTCGATTGTTCGTGCCCGTCTGACCAGAGAAACACTTCGGCCTTCTCAATCGGCGCGCCGGTCTTGCGGTCGGCAACAAAAAGGTCAGCTCGTCCGCTGCTCGCCCGCTCCACCACGGCGATACTGGTAATAATTGCCACGGTATACGCTTTGTATGTGCCGTCAGTGGCCTCAATCAGATAGACCCCGGCCTTCAACCCGTCGATGGGCAACTGCTGCGTCTCGCTGACAATAGCCGGCGGAGTCACCAGCTTCCAGCGTTCAACAAGTTGAGATTCATTCAACAGCGGAATCGCCGCAAAGCCGGTCGCGCCCACCACCTGGCTCTTCTTGCCCAGCTTGCCCTGGCCCTCGCGGAAGCTATCCCGCGCCTCGTCGGTGAACTGGCCGCGGAAAAAATGCCGCACCCGGTTCCAGAGGCCGGCCTTGAAGTCGTGCAGCCACTCCAGAAAACTCCTTTGATCCACTTGCTCGTTGGGCGATTGGCTCTGCACGCCGTAGCTGTGCATATCCTTCAACCCGGCAAAGAACTTCTCGGTATCGCGCACCTTGTAGACGCGAAACTCCAGCGCCGGTACGTTCTTTGCATAGAGCTGAATCTTCACGCTCTCGCCCGGAGAAAAGGTGCGCGTGGTAGAGAGTGAAAAGCTGCGCGGCGCGTCCTTGTCGGCGGCCATCGCGGCGGAGGAGGTGAATAGCAAGAGGAGTGAAGCGGCCAACAGCGACGAACGGAACCTCATGGGTTTCCTCGCAAGATATTCCAGCGATAGACGCCGAGAAAGTTAGGGTTTTGGGCCACCGGACGCCATTGCGGCTGCGGATGATCCAATAGTTCAGAGAGCAAAACGCGGCGCAATTCGCCGGGTAAGCCATGATTCGGTCCGGTATGGTAAACAACCCGCGCTCGCAATCCGGCTTCGGCAACAATCATAGAATGCCAGGGCGACGATTGTCCGAACTGGCGGAAAAATAATAAATCGCCCTGGCGCGCCGCGTGCACGTCGCGGCTGACAAAATACGCATTGCGCTCGACCAGCGTTTTGGCGTCGGCAAACTGGGCAAAGGCTCCGCTGGTCAAATCGCCGGCCTCGAAGGCCCCCGGCATGACGCGAAAAAGCGCCGCGCCCAGCGGCGTCTCCGGATAGTGCCAGGCGCGCATCTCACCGGGCGGCGCCGCAATCTCGATGCCTGTCGTCTGAAACCATGCTTCATTGTGGCTTTTCAAAGCCTCGCGATACGAAAAGCGCAGCAGACTGGCGCAATCGACGATCTCCGCCGGAAGTTCGTTCCGGGGCCGAACGGCCTGGTACTCGGCGATTAAAGCGAACCAGCGGCGAAAGGCATCCTGATCGGATGCGTCGGTAAGCCTGAGAAAGTCCGGCGTGCCGTCGCCAAAGCGGTCGCCCCATTCCCGCGCCGAAATGGGTGAAGAGCTTGAGACCGCGCGCGAACTCTGTTGACTCTGTGCAGCATTTCGGTTTCCCAGTCGGCGCGCCGAGCCGGTTGCTCGCACAAGAATCATCAGCAGCACGAGCAGTGCAAACCCGACCTGAACCACCCGTTTATAAAATAAGTTCACCGGAATGCTTCCTCAAACAATGCAGCGATTCTAACTCATTATGAGTGGTTCTTCGAGTAATTCCTTTCGCCTTTTAACTGAACTCCGGATTTGTTACAGGCAAACAGTGCAAAGGATGCTGGTGAATCTTGACCGTGGCAATGGATTTTTTCCTGCGGCAGAACCTCGTAAGGAAAAGGAGAGGCGCAGAACAAAGAAATCCCGCAGCCGGCATGGAATGGTGCGCCGAATGCGGGAAAGGATGGATGACTGAAAAACTACTTCTCCGTCAAAGCTTCAACGCCAGGAAGCTTTTTACCTTCAAGGAATTCAAGGCTGGCGCCGCCGCCAGTGGAGATGTGAGTAACCTGGTCGGCGTAGCCAGCCTTGTTAATGGCCGAAACCGAGTCGCCGCCGCCGATGATGGAGATCGCCGCCTTGTTGCTGGCAACGGCTTTGGCAATCGCGTTGGTGCCCACGGCGAAGCGCGGGAACTCGAAGACGCCAGCCGGTCCGTTCCAGACGATGGTGCGGGCAGTAGCGACAACGGCTTCAATGGCCACAATGGACTTGGGACCAATGTCCAGACCCTGCCAGTCTTCGGGGAAGTTGACCGAGGTATCCCACGGCTGCGTATTGGCATCGGCTGAAAAAGCGTCGGCCAGAATGTTATCTACTGGCAGAAGCAGGTTGACACCCTTGGCCTTGGCTTTATCGAGCGCGGCTTTAGCCATCTCGATTTTGTCTTCCTCGACGAGGGACTTGCCAGTCGTCACACCAAGAGCACGCTGAAAGGTGTACGCCATGCCACCGACGATAACCAGCGTGTTAACCTTGTCCAGCAGATTGTCGATCACGTCAATCTTGCCGCTGATCTTGGAGCCGCCAATAATGGCGACAAAAGGCTTCTCCGGTGCTTCGAGAGCCTTGCCGAGATAAGTGATTTCCTTTTCCATCAGTAATCCCGCGACCGAGGGCGAAAGGAAGTGCGTGATGCCCTCCGTGGAAGCGTGGGCGCGATGAGCGCTCCCGAAAGCGTCGTTGACGTAGAGATCGGCAAGCGAGGCCAGAGCCTTGGAGAAGCCGGGGTCGTTGGCCTCCTCTTCGGCATGGTAGCGAAGGTTTTCCAAGAGCAGCACCTGACCGGCTTCAAGATGACTAGCCATCTCGTTGGCAGCTTCGCCAATGCAATCAGGCGCGAATCCAACCTTAACGGCCGTGCCCAGTTCCGTAGCAAGTAATTCGCTCAGCCGTGCAGCGACCGGGCGAAGCGAATACTTGGGATTGACTTTACCCTTGGGGCGACCCAAGTGCGAAGCCAGAATCACCTTGGCCTTGTTCTTGAGAGCGTAAAGAATAGTGGGCAGCGTAGCCACTATGCGGGTGTCATCTGTAATCGTCGAGCCGTCTTCGGTGAGCGGCACGTTGAAGTCGACGCGGATGAAAAGCCGCTTGTTGGCCAGATCGATGTCGCGGATGGAGAGCTTTGCCATGTTGTGAATACCTTTCTGAGGGACTTGAAAAAGGGACTAAGGGACTAAGGGACTGAGAGACTATAGACTACTCAGGTACGACCGCTTCCATCTCGATCTCGGCGCACCACTTGGGGCTGAGCAGCGTGGCGACGACCATGGTGGAGGCGGGGCGAATGGCGCCGAAGAACTCGCCATGAACGCGACCGACCACTTCCCAGTCTTCGGCGTGCGCCAAAAAGATGCGGGTGCGGACAACGTCGTTGAATGTGGCTCCGGCTTCTGCCAGCGCTTTGGCGGCGATCTCGAAGATGCGGCGAGTTTGGGCAGTTGCGTCCAGATCATCCGCGCCGACGGGGCCGGTTCCGGAGAGGTGAACAGTGTTGCCGATGCGAACGGCTCGGGAGAAGCCGATGATCGGTTCGTAGGGCGAGGTGCCAGCGATGTTTTTTCTCATGGAATTATTCAAGTTGACAGGTTGACAAGTTGAGAAGTTGAGCCTTGGATGAAGAGACAACGAATGCCTTTCAACATCTTGTCAACTTGTTAACCTGTCAACCTGTCTGCTGTTTACAGCCCCTTCTCAACCAGGAAGCCGATCAGATCGACGACGCGGTTGGAGTAGCCCCACTCGTTGTCATACCAGCTGAGCACCTTGACCGAGTTGCCAACGACTTTGGTCAGCTTGGCATCGACGATCGAGGAGAGCGGGTTGCCCTTGAAGTCGCTGGAGACCAGCTCGTTCTCTTCAAAGCCCAGGATGCCCTTCAACGGACCCGCGGCGGCGGCCTTGAGAGCGGCGTTCAGCTCGGCGGCGGTGATGGGCTTCTCGGCGATGTAGGTCAGATCGACGATGGAGACGTTCGGTGTGGGGACGCGGATGGCGAAGCCGTCCAGCTTGCCGGAGGTCTCCGGGATGACCAGCTTGAGGGCCTTGGCGGCGCCGGTGGAGCTGGGGATCATCGAGAGGGCAGCGGCGCGGGCGCGGCGCAGATCCTTGTGCGGCGTGTCCAGGATGACCTGATCGTTGGTGTAGCTGTGGATGGTGGTCATGATGCCGCTGACCAGGCCAGAGGTCTCCAGGATGACCTTGACGACGGGCGCCAAGCAGTTGGTGGTGCAACTGGCGTTGGAGATGATGTTGTGCTTGGCCGGATCATACTTGTCCTGATTGACGCCCAGAACGAGAGTGATGTCTTCGTTGGAGGCCGGAGCGGAGATGATGACCTTCTTGACGGTGGTGCCCAGGTGAGCCTTCGCCTTGGCGCCGTCGGTGAAGAAGCCGGTCGATTCGACGACGACCTGTGCGCCGACCGAAGCCCAGTCCAGCTTGGCGGGGTCGCGCTCGCTGAAAACCTTGATCTGCTTGCCATCGATGGCGATAAAGCCTTCACCGGCGGTGACTTCGTTCTTCAGGTTACCGAGGATCGAGTCGTACTTGAGCAGGTGAGCCAAAGTGGCCGGGCTGGTCAAGTCGTTGACTGCGACGAATTCAATCTCGGGGTTGCCCAGCGCGGCGCGCAAAACGTTGCGGCCAATGCGGCCGAAGCCGTTAATGCCAACCTTTACTGCCATGTGTGTCTTCTCCTTCGTTTGCCGATTAAGGCTTTGGTTTGAACATGTTAGGACGTGTTCCAGCGAGATCTGGCGTACCGCGTTTGGCGGTTGGAAGCGCCCTCTTGGGCTTTTCCACCAAACTCATTATGGTAACACTTTTGGACTGAATTGGTTTGCGAAGACGAAATCGAAGAAAGTTTCAACTCCGTTTTTGCGGAAGCTCTCGCATCTGTAGTGTGCCTTTCCCGATTGAGGATCGTATGTGACGGAGTGCACACCAGTTGCAGCACTGGTGGTAACTGTGTTATTCCGGTAACAATACGTGTACTTTGAAGGACGCATGAGCAGACGGTCAAGACACACCCCCAACACCTCCGAATCAACCGGCAAAATCGGTCAGGAACTTCCATCGAATCAACCGCGGCCGCTGGTGCCGTTCTATCTGGAAGATGCTCCGCCAACGCACAGCCCCGCGCATCGGCAGCCGGAGTCGCGGCAGGCTGGGTTGAACTTGTCTGCTGAGGCGCGCCCGGCCAGGCAGCCGAGGCTCGAGTCGCAGGCCAAGCAGCAATCTGCGCGCCCGGAGTGGAATGAGCCGGCCGGCTCCGGACGTCTGGAGTTGGAGACGCAACCGGAGAATTCCTCGGGGATTCCTCCAGAGCCAGAGGCCGAACGCTCTCCGCTCGCGCCCAAGGGCTTTGTGGTGCTGGCGATTGGGCTGCCTGGCTCCGGCAAGACCACATGGTTCCGGCGGCGCGGGGTCACTCCGCTGTCGAGCGACCTGCTGCGCAATATATTGTTCGACGACGTAGAAGAACAGCGCTACCAGGGGCTGGTCTTTTCCACGCTTCGTTCGCTGTTGCGGGCTCGTCTGATCGCGAAAATGCCGTTAAATTACGTAGACGCAACGAATCTGAGCAGCCACGAGCGCAGCCAGTGGATCAAAATGGCAAAGAGTTTCGGCTACGAGGTACAGGCAGTCTTCTTCGACGTGCCGCTCGAAGTTTGCCTTGAGCGCAACCGCAAGCGTGACCGCTCGGTAAGCGAAGATGTGATGCGCAAGATGGCTGAGAAGCTCAAGCCGCCGGTCTTTGAAGAGGGTTTTGCCAAAATCACCGTGGTGCGGGTGAAGAGCGCGGGGTGAACCTGTGCGCTGAAAGATTGCCGATCCAGTCAGATTCAACTGGAAAAGAGAGTTCTATCCTGTTTGTTTTGAGGGCGGTATAGAGCAAAAATCCCCCGGCTGTAATTAGGAGAATTTGCTGGTAAGAAGATCCCGGCTTCTCACTCCTCTTCCCTTCCGCGCCTATAATGAAGAGTGCCGTCCGCGCCCAGGGCCTCGCAGTGGAGGCGGAATCGCAGTCGGCGCGACTTCCTCATCCGGTGCTTTCCTTTGAATGATGCCATCACGATCCGCGGTGCGCGGACGCACAATTTGAAGAATGTCTCATGCGAGATCCCGCACGGTAAGCTGACGGTGATAAGCGGCGTCTCCGGCTCGGGCAAAAGCTCTCTGGCCTTTGACACCATCTATGCCGAGGGGCAGCGCCGCTACGTCGAGTCACTCTCCGCCTACGCGCGGCAGTTCCTGGAACGCATCGAAAAGCCCGACGTCGACCTGATCGACGGCCTTGCCCCAGCCATCGCCATCAAACAGAAGAACTCGACGCGCAACCCGCGCTCCACCGTCGCCACGGCCACCGAGGTCTACGACTACCTGCGCCTGCTCTACGCCCGCTGCGGCACGGTCCACTGCGTCCATTGCGACGGCTTAGTCAAGCGCGACTCAATGGACGAAGTAGCTGACGGCACTCTGGCCCTGTGTGAAGGAACCCGCCTCAACGCGCTCTTCCCGGTGCGAGCCGCCGAAGTCGCGCCGGAGGCCGAAACCAAGCCCATCCGCCGCACACTGAAATCCGCCAAAGCCGCCGCCAAGCCAGCTCCGGAGTCTCCGCTTACGGAAGCCCTCAAGGCCCGGCTGATGGAGTTGCGCGCCTCCGGTTTTAACCGTCTCTATCAGCACGGGAGCATCTTCGAGTTCTCCACGCCAGAATCGCTGCTCGATCTGGACTTCACGCTGCCGGTCTTCATCCTGTTGGACCGCATCGTTGTCAGTGAAGACAACCGTACGCGCATCGTGGATGCGGCCGAGATCGCCTACCGTGAATCGGGCGAAGTCATCTTCGAGGAAGTACTGCGTGATGAAGCTGCCGATCAACCGCGTCATCGCTACTCGGCCGCCTATGAGTGCAAGAGTTGCCACCAGCCGGGCCGCGAACCGGAGCCGCGCCTGTTCAGCTTCAACAATCCCTTCGGCGCATGCCCGCGCTGCCAGGGATTCGGCAATACCATGGACTTCGACCTGAAGTTGGTGATTCCAGACCCATCACTCACGCTGGCCGAGGGAGCCATCGACCCATGGAATCGCCCCAAGTACCGCACTTGGTACACGGATCTGCGCCGTCACGCGCCGGAGCTGAATATTCGGTTGGATGTGCCCTGGCAGGAACTGCCGGATGCAGACCGGGAGATCATTCTACGCGGCAAGGGAAGTTACGCGGGCATCTATGGCTTCTTCGCGCAGATGGAGCGCAAGAAATACAAGCTCCACGTGCGCGTCATGCTCAGCAAATATCGCGGCTACGCCGAGTGCCCCGACTGCCGCGGTCAGCGTCTGCGCGCCGAGGCTCGCTCGGTGCGCATCAATGGTCTGAATATCTGCCA
Source organism: uncultured Occallatibacter sp. (assembly GCA_964644105.1). Lineage (GTDB taxonomy): Bacteria > Acidobacteriota > Terriglobia > Terriglobales > Acidobacteriaceae > Telmatobacter. The sequence goes on from CAZXVX010000097.1 coordinate 11,127, forward strand.
GGCAACGGCGCTCACCATCGCGCAGGCCAAGCAGTTCTTCTATGCGCTCCACCTTTCGCCGATGCACGAGGAGATCGCCGGGCCCATCCTCCACGAAGTCCGTCAGCGGCTCAACTTTTTGGACGCCGTCGGCCTGGAGTACCTGACCCTGGACCGGCTGGCCTCTACGCTCAGTGGCGGCGAAGCGCAGCGTATTCAGCTTGCTACCTCGCTTGGCTCGCGGCTGGTGGGCGCGCTTTATGTACTGGATGAGCCGTCCATCGGCCTGCACTCCCGCGACACCGCGAGGCTGATCCACATTCTCGAAGAGCTGCGCGATCTGGGCAACACGATTCTGGTCGTCGAGCATGACGCCGACATCCTCCGCGCAGCCGATCACCTGCTCGACCTCGGTCCCGGAGCAGGCGAACTGGGCGGCAAGCTATTGGCCGAAGGCATTCTGGCGGAGATCGAAGCCAACCCGGCATCGCTGACTGGCCGCTATCTTTCCGGCCAGATTTCGATTCCTGTTCCCGCCCGACGCCGTCCGCCGGGAAAGGAACAGCTTATCCTGCGCGGGGCCAGGGCCAACAATCTGCATGGCCTCGACGTGGAGATTCCTCTCGGAATGTTGGTGGCCATCACCGGTGTCTCCGGCTCGGGTAAATCCTCTCTGGTACACCAGGTTCTCTATCGCGCAGTCGCCCGCGCGCTTGGCCAATCCGACGGTGCAGACCCATCCAGCGTCTTCAAATCACTCACTGGCGTCGAGCGCATCAACGATGTGGTATTGGTCGATCAAACGCCGATTGGCCGCACTCCACGCTCCAACCCCATCACTTACATCAAAGGCTTCGATCTGGTGCGCGAGCTGTTTGCCCAGCAGCCGGAGGCCAAACGGCTCTCGCTTACACCGGGGCATTTTTCCTTTAATGTTCCTGGCGGCCGATGCAATACCTGCGAGGGCGACGGCACGGTCACCGTCGAGATGCAGTTTCTGGCCGACGTTGAACTGCCCTGCGAAGATTGCAACGGCACGCGCTATCAGGCCAAAATTCTCGGCGTCGATTACAAGGGCAAGAACATCCACGACGTATTGCAAATGACCGTAAAGGAGGCGCTGCGCTTCTTCGCCGGCCAAACGCGTCTGTTGGACAAACTTGCCGTTCTGGACGAGATTGGCCTTGGCTACCTGCGGCTGGGCCAATCGGCCACCACGCTCTCCGGCGGCGAGGCGCAGCGCGTCAAACTGGCTGCGCATCTGGCCCAGGTGCGCGCCGCCAACGCCGTCGCAAGGCCTTCGCAGGCCAGCCGCGTGCTGTATATCCTGGACGAACCGACTACTGGTTTGCACTTCGATGATGTCTCCAAATTGCTCACCGCCTTTCGCAAGCTGATCGACGGCGGAGGCTCTCTGATCGTGATTGAACACAATCTGGACGTGATCAAATCCGCCGACTGGGTAATTGACATGGGCCCCGAGGGCGGCGAAGCCGGCGGCAGAATTGTCGCCGAGGGCACGCCGGAGGAGGTCGCCGCCAATCTGCACTCCCACACCGGCCAATGGCTGGCGCGCGTTCTGTAAGGGCTTGACAGATGTGCGATGATTTTTCTGACGCACAATCGCAGCGCTTTCCGGGAAGCAGGATAAAAAAGCAGTCGCGACTGGAAACGGGGCACCCTTTCGTGTTAGCTTGCAATTCTTGCGGTTGGTTTTTCCCAGAGGGGGAAAACAACCGGAGCGCGGTTGGGAATCGGCCCAGCCACGTAAGCAACCAAACGGCTCCCAAATGTGTCCAAAGAGCCGGACAGTATAAAGTGTGAATGGAATCAAGGATGGGAATGAGCAAATCACTGGTCATCGTCGAATCGCCCGCCAAGGCCAAGACGATTGAAAAATATCTTGGCAAAGGCTTCGAGGTTCTGGCCTCGGTGGGTCACATCATGGACCTGCCCAAGAACGATATTGGCGTGGAGCTGGAGAATCGCACCTT
>CAZXVX010000098.1:0-12884 GCA_964644105.1 uncultured Occallatibacter sp.
AGGTGCTCAAGACCGGCTGGGCCTTTCCGGGCTTCGTCATGTCCGACTGGTGGGCGACGCAAAGCACGGTCAATGCGGCCAACAACGGCTTGGACCAGGAGCAGCCCAACCAGCAGTATTTCTCCACGCTTGGGGCGGCCATCACCGCCGGTCAGGTGCCGCAATCGCGCCTGGACGATATGGTGCACCGCATTTTGCGCGCCATGTACGAGGTGGGGATCTTCGACAATCCGCAGAAGATTCAGCCGATTCCGGCCACCGCCGATGCCGCCGTGGCGCAGGAGATAGAGGAACAGGGAGCGGTTCTGCTGAAGAACGCCAACCACCAACTCCCCCTGAACGGCTCGACCGTGCAATCGATCGCCATCATCGGCTCCCACGCCGATGCTTACGTGCTCTCCGGCGGCGGCTCGGCGCAGGTGCAAGCCAGCAGCGGCGTGCTGACAGGACCTGAGCCAAACCCGCCCGGCTGGGCGACGGTAATCTGGGATGTATCCTCGCCGCTCCAAGCCATTCAAGCCATGGCGCCGAACGCCAAGGTGCAGTATGCCGATGGCTCCAGCGCCACGGCTGCCGCCACGCTGGCCGCATCGTCGCAGGTGGCGATTGTCTATGTGAGCCAATGGGCCAGCGAGGGCATGGATGAGACCAGCCTCAGCCTGACCGACCTGACCAGCACGACGCCCATCGATCAGGATGCGCTGGTGGAGGCCGTCGCCGCCGCCAATCCCAACACCATCGTCGTGGCCGAGAACGGCGGTCCCATCCTGATGCCGTGGTTGAGCCAGGTAAACGCAGTGCTGGAAGCCTGGTATCCCGGCCAGAGCGGTGGTCCGGCCATCGCCGATCTGCTCTTCGGCGCCTCCAATCCATCCGGCAAGCTGCCGCTCACCTTTCCGGCCAGCGTGGCGCAACTGCCCCGCCCAGTCATTCCCCAGCCGACGGATGGCGTAACGCCCTTCAACGTGGACTACACCATCGAGGGCTACAACGTAGGCTACAAATGGTATGACGTGAATGGTTTCACGCCGCTCTTTCCCTTCGGTTTCGGCCTTTCGTACACCACCTTTTCCATCACCAGCCCAGCCCTCGTGAACAACCTCAGCTCAACCACCAAACCAAACTTCCAGGTCACATTCAATCTGGCCAACTCCGGCGCAGTGGCGGGAGCCGAGGTGGCGCAGGTCTATCTGGGACTTCCGGCCAGCCTGAACGAGCCGCCCAAGCGGCTGGTCGGCTGGCAGAAAGTTCTCTTGCAACCGGGAGCCTCGCAAGCGGTCACCATCGAGGTCGATCAGAACGACTCTTCGCATCCCATGAGTTACTGGGATACCGGCACAAGCACCTGGACGGTAGCGCCCGGCACTTACACGGTCTACCTGGGCAACTCGTCCGTCATGGCCAACTTGAAGACCGTTGGGACGATCACCGTGCAGTAAGGCATTGTGAGCTACTTCTTTCCGTTGTCTTTGAAGTTCAACGCAAAGTAGTAGTACGTGTACGAGTGGCTGGTCGTCACATTGGTCAGGAACTCACCCCCACCGAAGCGGCCCACGCCGCCGCCCAGGTTGAAGTGCTTGTTGAGTTCATACCAGGAGTAGCCATCCACCTCTGCGCCCACATGGCGGCCATGGTCTGTCTTGTTGGTCACAATGGCGCTGCCCGAAGTGTTGTAGATCGAGTCCAGCGCCGATGCCGCCCAAAAGTCCAGCGCCTGCGCGGTAACGGTGAGCCGCCGGTGAGGCTCGACGGTAGCGCCCACCCGCGCCGCTTCAATATTCTGCCAGCCGAAGAGGTCGGTGATGCCAAAACGGTCGTGAGCCGTCGGATAGATCGTGTCGAAGGTGGAGTGCTTTGTATTCGTCGCCGGATTGCTGTTGCCCGAGGCGTAGTCGAACTGGGTAAAGAGGCGCGGCTTGGCCGCCGCATGGATGAACCGGTAGCCGGCACCTCCCTCGGTCGCCCATGCGCCGATGCTTTGCGTTCCCACCGTGCCGCCCTCGTAGATCAACTCACCCCCGTAATCGAGCGCGTTGCGCGACTGCGCCTTGAAGCGCAAGCCAACCACCTTCTCGTCTTCCTTGCCGGTGGTCTTGGCTTTGGCCGGTTCCACGACCTCGGCCGGTTGCACGCGCCACAGAAAGAACGGCTCAAGGCTGGAGTGCGGCGCCAGGTCATCGATGCGGCCATAGGCTCCATAGATGTTGTTGCCCTCCTGATGCGGACTGACGCCATAGGCCTGCGGCACCACCACCGACGCGGCAAAGATGCCCACATGCTCGCGCTTCCCATTCAGGTTCAATACTGCTGCGTCGTAGGATCGAGCCTGATTGCGCCACTCGGAGTTGGCGAGGATGGTGTTGTTATAGTTGATCAACTGCCGGCCCATGCGCAGGCTGAACCAATGCTTGTCCGGCGCGCCGATCTCGGCGTAGGCCAACTTCAGATCCCAGCGATTGGTATTCGGCGGACCAATCGGCGGATTTTGGAAGCCTGAACGGGCATCCTGCACCTGCGCCGTAACCCGGAACCAACTGGCCGTATGCAGATTCACTTGCAAGCGGAAGCGGTTCAACAGGTAGGAGTCATCGACCTTCGCCTTGAGGTTTGAATTGTCGTACCCCTCGGTACGGAAGCGCTCTTCGCCCTGCAAATCAATCCACTTGGGCAGCTTTGCATCAAGCTCGGTGAACGGAGCAAAGTCGTGAAAGTCATACGGCGCCGGATTGCCGGTCGTCCGCCAGGCTGGACCATTCAGAAAGCTCAACGGGTTGTTGGCCGGACCGGTCAGGAACTGCCCGTTATACCCGGACGCCCCGTGTTGCGTGCTGACGTCGTCCTGCGCGGTCAATGGAAGGCTGACTGCCAGGACAAGCAGTGCTGGGATCGTTTGCGGCAACGGACGCAGGAAGGCGGACAGAACGGCAGAAAGGGCTTTTAGCACTTTGGATTCTCCTTGAAATTTGCGGTTACTGTGGATGGGCTGGAACGTGTGCCCTTTGGCTGGCATGGGCAACAGGTCTTGATCAACAGGTGGGAAGACTACAACACGCACACAGCGCCGTTCCCGGCCTCGAGGCGGCGCGGGCAGAGTCCTTGGGAGGGACTACAAAGATGGATGGAAACTGGGGCATCCTATGCTCGGAAGTTCATTTGCCTTTTGCGTTGGGAAAAGCAAGAATCGCGGATCGGCCAGCGGGCGCTAGCGGCAACAACAACACGCGAGTTTGAGCAGGATCGTTTGCATTTCAGACTATCGCAGTCTTAAATCTAACTGAGATGCAATCTTCTGTCAAACCAACTCCAATCGAATGCCAATAGAATTGCTGCCAAAGGATGCGCGACAAGCACGGCAGATCGCGCATCCTGAAAAGATCAAAAGGAAAACCGCCCGCTCAATTCCAGATTGCGCGGTCCCGATCCTTCAGCCGTTTGCAAGGCGGTGATGGTTCCAAAACTGCTCGGCGCATCCACCTGCACACTTGGCGGTTCATAGTTGCGATGATTCAGCAGGTTGGCGGCTGCAATCCCGAACTGAAATTTGCTCCGCTTCGCCACCGAAAAGTTCTTGACCAGCGAGAGCGAAAGATTCTCGCTGCCGGGGCCAACCACACTGCCCACTCCCGCCGTGCCGAAGTAGCCGCGATTGGCCTGGGGAACCGCAAAGGCCGCTGGATTCAGCCACTCACTGGTGGTGCGATGCGCAGGGTAAATGGAGACGCCGGGCACAATATCAGCGCGAGTGATCGTCTCTGTGCTCAGAATGTTCGTGCCCGCCGGATCGGTGCTGGCTTCATACGGCGTAAGGAACGGACCGGTTTGCGTAATGCCCACGCCGCTCAACTCCCAGCCGCCGGCCAGGGCATTCACAGCGCGGCCATCCTGCAGCCAGCGCTGGCCGTGGCCAAAGGGCAGATCATAAAGCCATGAGGCCAGGAAGCGCTGCCGGCGGTCATAAATTACATTGCCGTAGTCAAGCCGCGGATGGAAGCGGTCGGTCAGGAAGCTGCCGCCGCTCACCGCGAAGGCCGTCGGCGTGGCGCCGCCCGCATTTGACAGGTCGCGCGTAAAAGTGTAGCTCGCATCCAGGGTCAGATTCTTGCCGCTATGTCTGGAGAGCTCAACCACGCCGCTGTTGTAATTGCTCTCGGCGGCATTCACCACGCTCTGGATCACCGCCCACTCGGGAAAAGGCTTGTTGACGGAGGCAGCCGCATAGCCCACGGTATTGGCCGGAACTTGATTCAGATCGACCATCGCCTCAAGATTGCTGCCGTGGCTGCCGGTGTAGGAAACCCGGGCGCCGAAGCCCTTGCCCAGATCCCGCTCCAGCGTCAGATTCCATTGCTGCACGGATGGGTCTTTGTAGTGAATCGGATAGGCGTAATCGAAGTCTGCCGTGCCGCTTCCGCTACCCGCCCCGGAGTTGAAGGGATTGGCAAAAGAGAGCAGCGGCGTCACGCCGTCGCTGGCATAGTCCTGGTTATAGGTGCCCACATAGCTGGCCTGCGCCGCCCATCCGGAGACCAGAGCAAAGCCCAGCGGCGTCTCCAGATACCGTCCCCAGCCGCCGCGCAGCACCGTCTTGTCATTGCCGAAGAGCCGCCACGCAAAGCCCAGCCGTGGACCCCAATCCGTCTTGTCGGTGTAGCGCAGCCCGCTCGGAATCCCCGCCTGCGCCGCCGTGATGATCGGCATCGGCGCAATGGATGCGGCCAGCGTCGCCGAGGTGTAGCTGAGCCCCTCCGCATTCGGAACCACCACCGCTCCTGTCACATTCCCGCCATTGATACTGGTCACCGTATCGGGCGAAAAGGTTGCCGTGTTGTAGCCTGTGTCGTGCATCGGCGGATGCAACTCATAGCGCAGCCCCACATTCAAGGTCAGCCGCTGGGTGACCTTCCAGTCGTCCTGCGCATAAAGAGCATAGGAGTAACCCAGGCCGTTCATGATCGGATTATTGGTCGAGCTGACCATGGTGTAATCCGGATCCCCAAGCAAAAACGCCGCATACGGATCGGCAATCGTTCCGCCCACCGGCGACGAGCCATCAAAAACATACCAGCCTGAGCGATAGTTGCCGTAAACATTCTCGTCGTGATCAGTGATCCGCTTGAAGTCCGCGCCGAATTTAAAGGTGTGTTTTTTGTGCGTCCAGCTCAGATTGTCCAGCGCCTGAATAATCTGCCCGCGCTGCATTCCCGGATTGCCCGCGCCCGTGGACAGATAACCGTTGATCAGAATCTGCGGCGCCTCCGGCCACTGCAAATCCGGCTGCGGAACACTCAGCTCCGTCTGTTGGAGCAGCGCGTTCGTCGAGTAGCTCTGGTTCTCCGAGGTGTGCTGCGCGTTGAAGCCCGCGCGAAACTCGTTCATCAGCGTATTCGAAAAAATGAAGTTATGCGCCAGGGTCATCCCTTCATCAATCTCCGGCGTGTTATAGCCGCCCTGCAGCGGACTGCCCGCCTCCGCGCAATAGGAAAAGGTGCACGAGGCCATCGGCGCGGTAATCACCTGCCGGTTCTTGTAGGAGAAGCGCGCAAAGACCGTCTGCTTGTCGGAGATAATATGATCCAGCCGGATGTCGCCCTGATTCGAGCTGATCGGCGAAGGAAAGTTGATCTGGTAGTTATTCGCAATCGCGCTCGAATCGCCGTAATTCGCCGCCGGCATCAGCGCCGTCATAATTTGCTGCGAGATGGCATTGACCGGAACCGGCGTGTTATCGAGGGACGTACCGGTATCAACCGAGGTCAACGGACTTCCATCCGGGTTATAAACCGTATAGCCATTGGGGCACTGTACCGCTGGGTTCGGTTCGCAGTAACTCTGATCCAGATAACTTCCAATGTTGCCTGCGCGCATCCCGGCCGAGGGAACGCTCAGCAGCAGCGGTGTCTGGCGCGGCAGCCGCAACCCCTCAAAGCTGGCAAAGAAAAAGCTCTTGTTGATGTGCAGTTGCGGAATCGTCAACGGACCGCCCAGCGTCCCGCCAAAGTCATTCATCTGAATGCGCGGCTTGGTGATTGTAAAAGTATTGTTCGAGTTATACGCCGTATTCTCGTTGTTCTCAAAGGCCCCGCCGTGATAGTTCACCGTCCCCGACTTCGAGACCGTCGTGATATCCGCCACGCCGCTGAACTCCGCGTTGTTATTCGACTCGGAAACCCGTATCTCCTCAATCGAGTTGAAGGATGGAAACATCTCGTTCACCGGCCCCGAGTACTCCACGCCCACGCTGGAGATGCCGTCAATCGTCACGCTCAGCAGCGCCGCCGTCGTCCCGCTCACGTCCAGGTTGCCGCCGTCGTCGGTCTGCACGCCGGCTTCGGTGGTCAGCGTGGAAATCGGGCTGGTCGAGCCCGTCGAGCGCGAGTAAATCGCCACCGGCAGCTCCACCAGCTCATCGCCGATCTTGGTCTCCGCCAGATTCGAAACGTCGGTCGAAATCACCGCCAGCGCCGTATCCAATACCTCCACCGTCTGCGTCTCGCTCTTCGGCTTCAGCGTCACATCCACGCGCCGCACATTGCGCGCCGTCAACACAATATCCTTCACCGCCGCCGTCTGAAAGCCCGGCTGCGCAACGGTCAGCGAGTACTGGCCCATCTCCAGGTTTTTGAAGGCAAAGCCGCCCGTTGCGTCGGTCTGAATCGTCCGCGCGGCCGATGTTCCTGTGTCTGTCAACGTCACCGGCGCGCCCACCACCACGGCCCCGCTCACGTCGCTCACCGTGCCCACAATGGAGCCAAAGGTCGATTGAGCCGCCAGCGGCGCGCTTGCCACAATGGCGATCAGACAAGTGAAAACAACCCACGCGACAACTTCGCCGCGCCGGAAGGCAAGGAAAGAAAAACAACCCATTCGGTACCCTTTCCGAAATAATGAAGGATTCGCGAACTGGTTTCGCGTGGTCTTGAGGTCTTCTTGGCAGAAATGAGCCGCCTGCGACGAGGCGCTCTTGAACTCTCTTTTATTATATTTATTTTTCACGCCTGCCGCGCCCTCACCAGCACCCGCGCAAAAAAATCCTCAAATCATTTCTCGTTTGCCCGCTTCAGCCTCGTGCGCACATGCGAGCAAATCCTCTTCCGCAACGCTCCAATCCATATCAATTTCATCCTTGACACCGAACGCATATGCGGTTTTTAATGGTGGCAACTTCCATTGGAAGTTAGTTCCCCGTTTTCGTTTTGACCCACCCATCCCCAATTTCACATTCGCTAGGAGCCTCCCCTATGAAAGATCACAGAATTACAATCTTCGCCGCGGCGATCATCCTCACACTTTTAACCTTCACCTCGGTTGCCCAGGCCGGTACGTATTCCTCCGTATTTGTCTTCGGCGACAGCCTCTCGGACAATGGGAATCTTTACAATGCAATCGGCTACCCGCCGGCGCCTTATTACGACGGCCGCTTTTCAAACGGCCCCGTCGCGGTTGAACAACTCTCTGCGATGCTGGGCGTACCGCTGGTTGATTTTGCTTACGGAGGAGCCACCACCGGCGTCGGAAACTATATCGACGGCGGCACACAGACATCGTTTGGCTCATACGGCTTGCCCGGTATGTTGGCCGAATTGGCCGCTGCGAGCCCCGATCTGACGCCTACCAATCTGCAAAACTCACTGGTTGTGGTCTGGGGCGGAGCCAACGATTTCTTTGGCGGCGGCTCGCCCACCGTGGCCGTAGCGGATCTCGACTCCATCGTTTCCACCCTTGAAGGCGATGGCGCAACTCACATTCTGGTGCCGGGAATGCCCGACCTCGGATTGACTCCTGAATTTTACGGTGACCCCACGGCCATTGCCTATTCCGAACTCTTCAACACTGACTTGCAAGCCACGCTTCCTGCCGGCGCCACTTATGTGGATACCTTCAATCTGTTACAGCAGATCGTTGCAAATCCCGGTTCCTACGGCCTGACCAATGTCACCACCCCATGTTTCAATGGCGTAACGGTGTGCTCTGATCCCCAGGATTATCTCTTCTGGGATGGAGTTCACCCCACTACCGCCGCCGACACGATTCTGGCCAATGATTTTTACGATGCCTCCGCAACCCCCGAGCCGTCCACGATTCTGATGCTCGGCACCGGACTTGCAGGAATCGCCGGCCTGCTTCGCCGCCGCAGAACCGCCTGAGAAATCCGGAAGTTTCAAAGCAAGAAGCCTCTGATCTTTAACGGATCAGAGGCTTTTTGCCGCGGTTATTTTTTATTCAGAAAATGCAATTCACAAAGACGGTCGAGCCTCGCAGCCAGACTTTCACCCTTTACACTCAGGAGCCAATGGAAGGCCATTGTTGAGCCAGTGCAAATAGGTGTCCAGGCTGTGATAGCAGCCTAAATTCTTTTTCGCAAAGAGCCACGAGTCAAAGCTGTACGCAGTATTGACGTGTTCGTAGTCAAGAATGAATGGAATCGTGGGCGGCACCTTGGGAACCACGTCTCGAATATTGACCACCCGCCAAGAGGTAAGTGGCAGAGCGTCGAATACTTGCTTGAATTCCAGATTGCCGACTTTGGGGGATGCCAGCGTGCTCAGGAGCGGGATGTCAAACTTGTTCTTGACACTATTCTCAATAACAAACAGTGTAGCGAGAGCTGAGCCGAGGCTATGACCGGTAACCACGGTCGGGCGATCTCCGCGCACTCCGTCTTCTGCCGTTTTGCTTCGCACGCCGCGCGCAACTTCATGTCTCTTGGCGAGTTGCTCTAACTGATCGCCAAAGGTGCCCGTTAACTCAGGCTCGGCAACCGCGGAAAGGTTGAAGGCCGCCAGCGGAACAGGCACCACCTTCATCGTGGAATAAATATTGTCAAAGCCGAAGGCGACGCGCCCCGCAGACGGCATCTGCTTGAATGGAACCATGACGATGGAAGCAGCATCGTCCAGCCACTCGATGATGCCTTCCGTGCCGCGAATGGCAACAATGCGGTTATCGGGATTGGCTATCTCATGGACGATAATTCCGTAGAACTTTGGTGCTTTGATCTGCAAGAGAAAATCAGACATATTGATCCATGCAGATAGCTCCCAGCCTGAAGGAATATTCTTGGGCGCGGGGCAAAGATCATCCTGATTCACCGCATACATATCATAAGCGGCTGCTACAAATTGTCCGTAGAAAGCGGCTTTCTCGGGGTCGAGTGGACTGCTCATGGTTTACCTCCTGTTACAGCCTGTGGAAATAGATCATAGCGGGATGCGCGTTAAAGCACAAGATATTTTTTACGAGCCTTCTCCGCTCCGAAAGACTCTTCCGCATCGGTAATCGTCTTTGTAACTTCAAGGAGATTCTCAAGCCTTTTTTGAAAAACGCTTGACTCTGTCCTAGCGTCAGGGTCGAAGATGTGGACCAAGTGATTTTTTATACGAGTGAGTCTGCGAAATGTGGACCCATTCCAATTGAAAAAGGAGAGGGTAATGGTCACTTCCAAAAGAAATTTCTCTGCGGCGATTTCACTATTCTTTGTAGCTCCGTTTGTGGCGGAGTATCTGCTGGGAGATTTGCCGCTCAAACTACTGACGGCACTGATCGTTTTGGCGCCAGCCTATGGCGGCGGGGCCGTATTGATTCGTGAGACAGCGCGTCGCGCTGGCCGTGGCTGGCCGACGATGCTCGTGCTGGGTGCGGCTTACGCGCTGATTGGCGAAGGTCTGGTCTCGCAGTCGCTCTTCAATCCTGACTATATGCAGAAGCACTGGCACCTGCTTCACTTTGCCTACATTCCAGTTTTAGGCATCGGAGGGTGGTGGACCCTGCTCATGTTGAACCTTCATGCGTTTTGGAGCATGGGTCTTTCAATTGCGTTGGTGGAGGCTTTATTCCCTGATCAAACTAAATCCCCATGGATGGGCCTGGTTGGTGATTCGATGGTCGCTGTTATATTTGTGCTTGGTTCATCCGCCAACTTTTACATCGGATTCAAGCAAAACCACTTCGTGGCATCTCATGCGCAGCTAGTTGGCGCGGCAGCACTGAGCGGATTGCTGATTGTGTGTGCGTTTCTGATTCCGGGGCGGAGACCGCGCATGGTCGGCGGTAGGTCGACTAGCCCATGGATAACAGGATCTGTTGCGCTCGTGTTTGGCATGGGCATTATCTATACTCCGCCTAAGTGGGATTGGGCTGCTGTCGGTGCAATGCTAGTTATCGATGCGGTCTTTCTGGTAATGGTTGCAATCTTTTCACGGCAGAACGGATGGAGCGCGCTGCATATTCTGAGCATGGCTGTCGGCGGGACGCTGGTTTACGGTATTCACGCGTTTACGGCAAGGCCTCTTGTTGGTGGGCTACTCTGGATGCGCATCAGCAACACGGTTTTTCTGCTGTGTGCAGTGTGCCTCATAGGGTTGTGTGCAAGGCGCGTTCTCCGCTACCAATCCCATATTGCGCGCCTATCCTAGCTACTCAATCGAAGCAGATTGAGTCGTCGCGCTGAAGAACTCTTCCACATCGGTGATCGTCGCGGTCATTCGATAAGGCGGAAGGCTGGCCAGAAAGGTCTGTCCATAACGCTTGGTGCGCACGCGCGGATCAAGCAGCACCAACACGCCGCGATCTTCAAGCGAACGAATCAGCCGGCCAAATCCTTGCTTCAGAGTTAGCACTGCCGAAGGAACCTGATAGTCAAAGAAAGGTTTTCCGCCATTCTCTTCTATAGCCTTCATGCGCGCTGAAACCACTGGATCGCTGGGCACGGCAAAGGGCAAGCGATCAATAATCACGCAGCTCAGCGCCTCGCCCTGCACGTCCACGCCTTGCCAAAAGCTGGACGTTCCAAAGAGCACCGCGTTCGGCGTCGCGCGGAACTCGTCCAGCAGCGCCTTGCGCGGCGCGGCGCCGTGCAGCAAAATAGGAAAATCCAGCACCGGCAAAAGCCGCTCGTATAACTCGCGCATCTGCGCATAACTGGTGAAGAGGCAGAAGGCGCGCCCGCGGGATAGCTCTAGCACGCGCTGAATGCAGTGCGCCGCGGCCTCTTGAAACTCCGGCTCGCGCGGGTCTGGCATCTCCGGCGGAAGATAGAGCAGCGCCTGTTCTTCGTATTTGAAGTGTGAAGGCACAACTAACTCACGCGCCTCGTTCAACCCAAGCCGCTTGCGGATATGCTCAAAGCCGCCTTGCACGGTCAGCGTCGCTGAGGTCAACACAACCGTAGGAATCTGATCAAAGACTAACTCGAAGAGTAACTCCGAGACATCAATCGGCGTGGCTTGCAAGAAGGTCGTCCGCGACTGCGGCCTGAATGTGCCGCGTGCGGCAGACCTGTCCTGTGAATTTCCCATCGCAACCCGCCGCTCCATCCAATAGACCATGTTATGCGCGCTCGACTCTAGCAGAAACTCCAGCTCCGAGCGCAACCTCTGCACGCGCTTGCGCAATCCTGGCGCTTCTTCCACCTCGGTCATCGCGCCCATCTCGTCTTCCAAACGCCGCAGCGTGGCGCGCACGGCCATGTATAAGTCGCCTTGTGTCTCCAGAAACTCCTCGCGCCCCACGAACGGCTGCCGGCCGTCGCCCGCCAGCGGCAACCCGGCAAAAAACATCCGCGCCCGTTCGCGTAGTTGCGCCGTCACGGCCGGCAAGCTGTCCGCGCCTTGCTTGCCGCGCAGCAACGTATCGGTATCCCGCGCCAACTCTTCAAAGCGGATGTTGCTCACCGAAAGCCCGAAGTAACTCGATGCCACATCCTCCAACTCATGCGCCTCGTCAAAGATCACCGCAGCAGCTTCGGGCAGAATCCCAGCGTCGGGCGCTCCGCCAGCCTCGCGCTTGACCGCGATGTCAGCAAAGAAAAGATGGTGATTGACAATGATGATGTCCGATTCAAGAGCCGTGCGCCGCATCTCGGTGATAAAGCAGCGCCGGTAATCCGGGCAGGTCGAGCCCAGGCAGGCCTCGGTCCGCGCATCCAGCTTCTGCCACAGCGCGCTCGATTCCGGCATCCCGCTCAGCTCCGCGCGGTCGCCCGTCTCAGTCACCTGCTCCCACTCGCTGATCTGCCGGTACTGATCGATCTCCTCAAGGCCAGTCAAGATCGGCTGTGAGCGCAGCGTCGTCAGTTTGTGGCGGCAAAGGTAGTTGGCCCGGCCCTTCATATAACAAACGCGCAGATCGCCCAGCAGCGTCTCCAGGAAGGGGATGTCGCGGAAGTAAAGCTGATCCTGCAGCGCCTTGGTGCCCGTTGAGATAATCACCCGCTGCCCGGTGCGCAGCGCAGGTAGCAGGTAGGCCAGCGTCTTGCCGGTGCCTGTGCCTGCCTCCACAATCAGATGTCGCCGCTCGCCCAGCGCCCGCTCAACGGCCTTGGCCATCTCCAGTTGACCGGGCCGCACCTCATAAGGCAGCGCCGACTGCGCCAGCATCCCCCCCGGCGCAAAGAACTCATGCAGCGTAGGCAATCTTCGAGTTGGAGCGTCACTGGACGGCATCTGGACTTACTCCATCATATAGATTCCTTGAAGCTCAACCGAAATAGATTGGTGACTGCCTCAACGCAGAAATGCCATGCCGCATTGGCATGGCATTTCTGCAGTCGGATTGGCTGACTTGGAAGTGTGGAGGCTGCAGCTAGTGTCCTGTCTCTGAAATTCATGACATCAAAACGGCTGTCATTCTGAGCGAACGGGGCCCCAAACGTTCTTCAGTTTGGGGGTGGTGAGTCGAAGAATCTGCGTTCTTCTTTGCCTGATTTCTTGTAACAACTTCGGAGACAGGACACTAGCACTCCGCACCAAAATCCTTCTCGAAGGCTGCGGCCAGCTTGGCGCCCCAGTTATTCTTCGGTTTCAAGCGTCCACCGAAGAAGCGGAGGATCGGCGGCTCTTCATCGAACTCAAGGCCACCAATCAGATCGCGGTGCTCTAAAAGCCACT
>CAZXVX010000099.1:0-12868 GCA_964644105.1 uncultured Occallatibacter sp.
AGACGAAGCGCTGGAATCCCAAGATGAAGGAGTACATCTTTGGCGAGCGCAACGGTATTTACATCATCGACCTGCAAAAGACGCTCAAGCTCTTCAAGGAAGCGTCGAAGTACGTCACCGAGCTGTGCGCCAGCGGCAAGACGATTTTGTTTGTCGGCACCAAGCGCCAGGCGCAGGATGCGGTGGCCGAAGAGGCCAACCGCGCGGGGATGCCGTACATCAACCAGCGCTGGCTGGGCGGACTGCTCACCAACTGGGTGACGGTGCAGAAGTCGGTGAAGCGCCTTCAAGAGATCGACGAGATGGCCACCGATGGCCGTTACGAGCTGTTGACCAAAAAGGAAGTGATTCGCCTGGAGCGGGAGCGCAAGCACCTGCAGGCGAACCTGGCCGGCATCAAGACGATGAAGCGGCTGCCCGACGCGCTCTTTATCGTCGATTCGAACAACGAAGCGATTGCCGTGAAGGAAGCCCGCAAGCTGGGCATCCCGGTGGTTGCTGTCGTCGATACGAATTGCGATCCGACAGTGGTCGATTACGTGATTCCCGGCAACGACGACGCGCTGCGCGCCATTCGCCTGTTCACCTCGAAGATCGCCGATTCGGCGGCTGAGGGCGTGAACCTGGTGGGCGACAAGGCCTTCCTCGCAGAGGAGCCTGAAGCAGCCGCTGAAGCCGCGCCGGTTGAAGAGCTGGATCTGGAATCGGCCTTGGGCGGCGGTATTCGCAAGGCGCCGGCTGTTGTGGCCGCGCTGCTGGACGAAGCCGATGTGGCCGAGGGCGCTCTTTAATCTGAACAGTTCACAGTTTTCAGTTCTCAGTTGTCAGCTTGCCTCGACAACGAACCATATTTGTGAGGCTGTCGCTCTGAGCGGATGGCTGCAAATGATCAACGACTGAGAACTGTGAACTGAGAACTATGAACTGAGAAGAAAAGAGAGAAAAACTGTGAGCGAAAAGATTGATGCCAAGTTGGTAAAAGAGCTGCGCGAGAAGTCCGGCGCGCCGATGGGCGACTGCCTGAAGGCCTTGCAGGAGACCAAGGGAAATATCGAGGACGCCTTTGTGGTGTTGCGCAAGCGGGGCATGGCCTCGGCGCAGAAGAAGGCCGCCCGCTCGACCAACGAGGGCGCGGTGGGGACGTATATTCATGCCGGCGGCAAGATCGGCGTGCTGCTCGAACTGAACTGCGAGAGCGATTTTGTTGCCCGCACGGAAGATTTTTCAGAGCTGATGAAGGACATTGCGATGCACATCGCGGCCAGCGATCCGCGCTATGTGCGTTCGGAAGATGTGACCGCCGCCGACCTCGAACGCGAGAAGGATATCTTCCGCGCGCAGGCCGCCGCCACCGGCAAGCCGCCTGCGGTGATCGAGAAGATTGTCGAGGGCAAGATGGCCAAGTTCTATGAGGAGGTCTGCCTGATCGAGCAGCCCTTCATCAAGGATCAGGCCGTAACCATCAAGGAGTTGATCGGCACCAAGGTTGGCAAGCTGGGCGAGAACATCACCGTGCGGCGCTTTGCGCGCTTCAAGGTGGGCGCGCCCGATTGGACCATCGCCACCACCAAGGCTGTGGAAACAGCCGCGTAGCCAGTGCAATTCATCTCAGAAAACTGAAAGCCCAGAGCGCAAACTCTGGGCTTATTCATTTGGGCTCTCCAACGGTTCTTTTGTTCAATGAACGCCGTTCTTGTTCAGCCACGGACCGTATTCATGGTCCTCTTTCAGGATGTGGGTGCCGAGCCAGTCGCGCAGAAAATGCAGCAAGGACGTGTTGACCGTGATTTCACCCCGCTCATAGCGGCTCACGAACTCGCTTACCTGCTTGATCAAATCCTTGTGCTTGACCACATGCTGGGCCAGCCCCGGAGATTTGGTGGATGCCATCAACTTTTCTTCCGTCGCGAAGTGGTCGTTGGTGTATGCAACCAGCTTGCGCAGCAGCGGCCCTGTGACTTCATTTGCCTTCCCCTTCATCATCGCCTCGTGCAGCTTGTTCAGGGTATCCATCAGAACGGTATGCTGCTTGTCCAAGGCCGCCACGCCCACCGAGAACTTGTCACTCCATGTCATTAATGCCATTTGCCCTCTCCATCCGGATGTGACCGGTAGAGATTTTATCGTCAAAGAATTCCATAAAGTTGAATGGATTTTTCAATGAATGCCGTGATCGTTCAACCAAGCTGAATATTTTTGGTCCATCTGTTGCAAATGGTTGATCAGCCAACCGCGCAGAAAGTTCAACAGTTCAATGCCGACGGCGTGGTCGCCCTGTTTGAAGTGGATGGCAAACTCCTCGACATCAAAGAGCAAGGCCTGGTGTTCGACACGGTGCATGGCGAGGCCGGGAAAGCCCGCGGTCTCCATCAACCGTTCCTCGGTGGAGAAGTGCTCGTGCGCGTGAGTCATCAGCCTGGAGAGCAGGGAACCAACGTTGCTTTGAATCTGGCCCTGCTGCATTGAGGACTCAAGTTCATTCATCAATTCGATGAACTCCGCGTGCTGTTCGTCGAGGTTCTTTACGCCCACCGAGTAGCAGTCACTCCATCTCATCAATGCCATCTGTCTTCTCCTGGAAAGACTTTACCGGCAACGATCGACTCGGCGGAAGAAGTCTCTCAATGAATTCCACGTTCGTTGAGCCAGTTGGTGTACTTCTTGTCCACTTTCATCAAATGGTTGTTCAACCAGTCGCGCATGAAGGTGAGAAGTTCCAAGTACACCGCTTTGTCGCCCTTGTTATGCCGGGTGGCATACTCATCGATTTTGGCAAGCAGTGCGCTGTGCTCGGCGCGTTGTTCGCCAAGGCCGGGATACTTCGTGCTCTCCATCAGACGTTCTTCCGTGGAAAAGTGGTCGCGCGCATGGCGCAGGGTTTTGGGCAGCAGCGTAGCAGCCACGTTTTGCGCCTGACCTTTCAACATGGCGGCATGCAGCTCGTTCAACAAATTGATAATTTCGTTGTGCTGTTCATCCAGGTTTTTTATGCCGACGGAGTATTTGCTGTTCCAGTTAATCAGGCCCATGGTTCCTCATCCTTCGAAGTCAACTACTAGAGTATCTATCGACAGCGATGGGCAGAAAGATTAGCGAGCATCTCGGGTCATGAGATGAATCTCATCTTTGAGGAAAGAATCAGGTTTTGACAGCAAACTCAGTCCACGCCGCGCTCATTGAGCCACGGGCCATACTCGCGGTCCATACCCTCGATGTGTTCGGCATAGGCCTCGCGCAGAAAGCAAAGCAGCGGTCGCATCTGCATTTTGTCGCCGTGCTGCACGCGATGCGAGGACTCGAGAATCTGCGCCAGCATACGCTGATGTTCAGAGCGGTGATTGGCAATGTCGGGAAACTCGTACTGGTCGAGCAACTGTTCTTCGCTCCAGAAGTGCATACGAGTGAATTCAATGAGCCGGTCCAGCACTTCGCTGATCAGTTCGCGGCCAGAACCGCGGACGGCGGCCAGGCGAAGTTCGTTCAAAGTGTCCATCAGAATGCCGTGCTGGTCATCCATGGCTCGCACGCCAACGGTGCTGGCGTTTGTCCAGGTTAAAAGGGCCACATGAGCCTCCATCAATCACTGTTGGATCTATCGGAGATCACTCAGGAAGCATGACCGGTAATTTGCCGTTGCCCGTGACCAAGGTGATGGGCAAGGGCTTATTCAAGAAGGATATTCGGCTCCGGCGGATGGCTCTGGGTGGTCAGGGTCAGCGCCGCAGAGAGAATGAGTCCGCCGCCGATCCAGGCGTAAGAACCCAGATGCTCGCCGAGCAGTTGCACGCCCAGAAAAGAGCCCAGCATCGGCTCGATATTCAGAAAGACTCCGGCGCGAGAGGCGGGCACGTGATGAATCCCCCAGTTCCACAGCAGCGTGGTGGTGGCTGTGCACAGCAGGCCGGCAAAGGCCAGAGCTCCCCAAGCCGTCCAACTTACGTGGAAAAAGGGCGGCGGCGCAATGTGGGCGTGGGTGAGCGGGCTGATGATCCACGAGCCCATCACCCAGGGCAGCAGCATCGCTGCTCCCACCAGAATGGTGTACGCCGATACGGCGGATGGACTGTGCGCGAGCATCAGCTTTTTGCTGAGCAGAATCCAGGCCAGCGCGGCCACGAGCGACACAAGCACCAGCAGATCGCCTGCCAACGAGGGCTGGCCGCGCGTGACTCCGCCATGGTGGCCGCCCAGGGAGATAAGCGCCGCGCCTGTCGTGGAGGCAAAGAGAGCCAGCCAGCCGAGCCAGCCCAGCCTCTCCTCCGTGGAACCTTTGGGAGCAAAGAGCGCGGCGGCCACGGCCAGCATCACCGGCATGGCGCCCACCATCAGCGAGGCGTGGCTCACGGTGGTCAGCGCGAGGCCGCCGAATTGCAGCAGGCAACTGATGGGAATACCAAAGGCCGCAGACAACAGCAGCGTGCGCCACTCCGCCGCGGAGAAGCGCACGCGGCTGACCAGCGCCACCGGCAGTACGCCCAGGCAGGCAAAGAGGATGCGGTAGAGCACCATGTAGTTGACGCTCATCTCGTTGAGCGCCAGGCGGCTGAAATAAAAGCCGGTGCCCCACAGGCAACTGGCGGCAAAGCAAGAGCCGTAGCCCAAAAAAGTGAGCCGCGGCGAGATTCTGGGATTCGTTTCCATTCCTCTATAACTTTCGCACATGGGGCGCGCCCCTGCTCTGACTCTGCCAAAACCGGCAGGGTTGGCGGGTGGCACCGATCCTATTGACCGTTCCAAACCCTTCTGAGGGTGCCCCCGGTGCCTCGCTTTGGGCACTGGGGAAGTAGGTAGTCGGAGATTCAACTTCTCATAAACGTCGTTGTGCTCAGGATATATTTAGAATTGTTAGCGAATTGCCTCTTCGCACACTCAGCGGTTACCGACGCTCAGGCCCAATAGCTGCGGTCGAGGGTGCGGTACTGGATGGCTTCGGCCAGGTGGGGGACGGCCAGGTGCTCTGCGCCTTCCAGGTCGGCAATCGTCCGCGCCACTTTGAGGATGCGGTCGTGGGCGCGGGCGGTGAGGCCTTGCTGCTGCATGGCTCGCTCGAGCAGGCGCTCGGCGTCGGCGCCCAGCTCGCAGTGGACGCGAATCTGGCGGGTGGTCATCTGGGCGTTGGAATAGATTTTGTCGCCGAATTTGCGGAAGCGCACGCGCTGCCGCTCGCGAGCCGCCAGCACGCGCTCGCGAATCTCCGCCGAGCCCTCGGCCGCCGCGCCGCCGCGCAACTCCTTATATTGCACCGCGGGAACCTCGATGTGGATATCGATGCGGTCGAGCAGCGGGCCGGAGATCTTGGCAATGTAGCGCTGAATCACCGGCGGCGTGCATTGGCACTCGCGCGATTTGTCGTTGAAAAAGCCGCAGGGGCAGGGGTTCATCGCCGCTGCCAGCATGAAGCGCGCCGGGAAGCTGAGCGACATGGAGGCGCGCGCGATGGTCACCGTATGATCTTCGAGCGGCTGGCGCAGAACCTCCAGCACGTTGCGCGGAAACTCCGGCAGTTCGTCCAGAAAGAGCAGGCCGTTGTGGGCCAGCGATACCTCGCCCGGACGGGGCACGATGCCGCCGCCGATCAGGCCGGCGTCGCTGATGGTGTGATGCGGCGAGCGGAAGGGCCTGTGCACCACCAGTCCGGCGGTCGGGTCCAGCACACCGGCCACGGAGTGAATCTTGGTCGTCTCCAAAGCCTCTTCGAAGGTGAGCGGCGCGAGGATGGAGGGCAAGCGCTTGGCCAGCATCGTTTTGCCGGAACCCGGCGGGCCTATCATCAGGATGTTGTGGCTGCCCGCGGCGGCCACCTCCAGCGCGCGCTTGGCTGTTTGCTGGCCGCGCACATCTTTGAAGTCCACCGGGAAGTGCTGCAACTCGCCCAGAAGCTCTACAGTCGAAACGCGATACGGCTCGCGCTGAATCTGGCCGACGACTTGCCCATTCAGCAGATCCAGAACGTCGAGCAGCGAGCTGGCCGGGTAGACATTGACCCCCTCGACCACCGCGGCCTCGGCGGCGTTCGAGGCGGGCAGAATCAGATTCGCAATCCCTTTTTCGCGCGCCATGATGGCCACCGGCAACATTCCCGGCACGGCGCGCACGCTGCCGTCCAGGCCCAGTTCGCCCACCAGCAGAAAGCGGCTCAGGTCGTTGGTCTTGATGGCGCCATACGCGCCCAGAATGCCTACGGCGATGGGCAGATCGAAGCCGGAGCCTTCCTTCTTGAGGTCCGCCGGGGCCAGATTGATGGTGATGAATGTGGGCGGAATCATGTAGCCGGAGTTCTTGATGGCCGCGCGCACGCGGTCGCGGCTCTCGCGCACCGCTGCATCCGGCAGGCCGACGGTGTGAAAGGTGTCTTTCTCCGCAACCACGCCGCTGTAATCCACCTCCACATCAATGAGGTGGGCGTCGATTCCGTAGACTGCCGCGCTATGAGCCTTGAAAAGCATTTTTATAGATTGCAGCGAGTGTAGCAGATGAGAGGGGCCAGGGACTAGGGACTAGGGAATAGGGTATAGTTGCTGGCTGCCCGTCAAAAATCTCACGCAGCACGCGCCACAACTTGCTTCAGCGCTGGAGAGGCCGCCGCCCGCCTCAAGTCATACTCGTTTTGCAGATTCAACCAGAATTGCGCCGGGAGCCCGAAATAAATCCCTAGCCGCAGCGCCGTATCCGCGGAGATCGCGCGTTTCCCGCGCACCAGGTCGCCGATGCGCGGCGAGGGCACAGCCAACTCCTTCGCCAGCCGGTAGCCGGTCAGACCCAGCGGCTCCATAAACTCCGTCCGCAGAATCTCTCCCGGATGAATCAATGCAGGATTTTCAGGCATCTCTCTCTCCTTGGAATCGGGTTTCAGTGATAATCCACCACTTCCACTTCATGCGCATTTCCATCACGCCAGACAAAACAGATGCGATACCGGTCGTTGATGCGGATGCTGTGCTGGCCTTCCCGGTCTCCGCGCAGTCTCTCCAACCGGTTGCCGGGCGGCACGAAGAGGTTTTCCAATTGCAGCGCGGCATGCAAAATGTACAGCTTCTTCATGGCTTGCCTGTTCAACTGAGAGGGCAGTCGCTTGCACCGGCCAGTCGACCAAAGCCTTTCCGTCTCCGCATCCTTGCATCCGGCGATCATGGCCTATAGTAACGCTCCGCGTATATAAACGCAAGGTGTACCTACGATCAACAGTCGCGTGCTATCCCAGGATTTCATCCGGGACTATTTTCGTCTCCTCCCTTCGGGAGGGATGGTGCGGTTTGCTCCGGTGTATTCTCTCCGGAAAGACGCACACACAGCGCACGCATGTTGTAGCTGAAGCGGAGAGGGAATAAGGCCTGCGTATTCTCAACAACGAAATCGAATGTCCGTGCTTCCTGCCACTGCTCCCCCGAAGCGTTTCCTTGAGAACTGCAAGAACTGCTCCATTGCCATCCGGTGAGCTGGAGATTCCCCTTTACGTACACATTGTAAAGACCAGGATCATACACTGCTTGAAGACTCACGCTGGGTTTATAAATCCCTTTCAACTCATCAATAGTAGGCAGACGCCAGTCTTTGTAGCCCGCAAGCTGCAATTTGGAGCAATAGTCGCTGGCCTGGTTCCAGTTCAGATCCGAGCCATTGTCCTTTTTGGTCCACATCAGCCCGGTGTCGGGGTCGGTCCAGGTGGGATGCAGGGCGGCCTCGGCCTCGGCTTTCTTTCTGGCTGCTTCAGCTTGTTGCCTCTTCAGTTTCTCGGCGTGCAGGCTCTTCAGTTGGAGCGCGATCGTATTCTGGCCCTGATCGACCTCGACTTTGACGCGAATTTTGACCAGCCCATCGGTGGTAGCGGCCTGGACAAGATGTTCGCCCAGTGAGACTGGAACGACCTTGGGATCGCCGGCCTTGAGAAGGCCCATGGGCTGCCTATCGAGCTTCCAGTTGCAGTCCATGTCGGTTGTCAAGTGCAGGGCTTGGGATACAGCTTGCTCCTGCGCCGGCGCGGGCAGACAGTGAAAAGCAAGCGCAGCACACGAAAGGACGAAGACCAAACGACGCATCTTATCTCCTTGAATCCAACTATGAGACGGCAAAGACTGAAGTTCCGCTCAAAATCATTCTGTAGTCCGTAGCGTGAATTCGCTCCGGCCACTGAGCTCAGGTCATGAAATAGTAACCCGTGCCTCTAAAAAAACTATTGACCTGGAAGCAAACTCTGTATATATTCAACTATGCCATCCATGAATGGGCAGAGTGTTCCGAGCGCTTTTGCGCTCTCCTGCTGCTTTCCGCATCAGATTTGAGCCGTGGCTCTTTGGTTGATGCCCCCATTGCGTTCAATCTTTCGGAATGGGAATTCGGAGTGGATGGTTCCCAAGGCGGCAAACTTTTAGCGGATAAGGCAGATTGTCTGTTCCAAACTCTGCGAAAGTGCGTCAGGATTTTGAACTGTACGCACAGTTTGTGCGTCTATATCTTTGGGAGTGGATTGTAAAGGGCAGCCCGCGTTGCGTTGGCTTGCTCTGCGGCATCTCCGGCCTCTGCGCTCATCCGGCAAATGCCAATTCTTTTTTTGAAGGAGAAATTCGCAATGCGTTCCGATTTAGTTTTTGGGGCTCTCTCTCATGTCTCCAATCGCTACCAGTTGTGCCAACTGGCGAGCAAGGCAACCCGTAAGCTGCACAAGCCGAATACACGGCTGCAGGACACCACCAATGAAGTGTTGGGCCGCTTCCAAACCACCTACCCCGCCTCCGCTGAACCCATCGAAGCCGCGGCAGAGTTGCCGGTTGAAACCCGTCGCGCTGCCTGAGGGAGTATTTGAACGGTATAATCTATTCAGGCGGCAGCTTTTCCCGGCTTCAGTTGCCAGGGTTGTCGGGCTTGCCGGTCTTCGATGTTGCCCTGATTCCCGGTGAAGCATCCGATGCGGGTTTAGCTGATCGCCAGCATGGAACCCCCGCCTATTCCTCCACTGGAGCCACTCTGCTCCTGACCCTCCCACTCCCATCCTCCCTTATTGCAGGTGAATATGACCATCGCGGAACTAAAAGAAAAGAACATCACGGAATTGACACGCATCGCTCGGACCTTGGAAATCCCAGGCACCAGCGGTCTTCGCAAGCAGGATCTTATCTTCAAGATTCTCCAGGCTCAAAGTGAAAAGGAAGGGCACATCTTTGCCGAGGGCGTACTGGAAATTTTGCCCGACGGCTACGGCTTCCTGCGCTCGCCCGATTACAACTATCTGCCCGGACCGGACGACATCTATGTTTCGCCCTCGCAGATTCGCAAATTCGATCTGAAGACCGGCGATTCGATCAGCGGCAACGTCCGCCCGCCGCACGAAGGCGAGAAGTACTTTGCGCTGGTCAAGATCGAGGCCATCAACTTCGAGTCGCCCGAGGAGACGCGCAACAAGATTCTCTTCGACAACCTGACGCCGCTCTATCCGCAGGAGCGGATCAAGCTGGAGACGGTGCGCGAGGCCACCAGCGGCCGGGTGATGGACCTGCTGACGCCCATTGGCAAGGGGCAGCGCGGGCTGATTGTCGCTCCGCCGCGCACCGGCAAGACGATGCTGCTGCAATCGCTGGCCAACTCGATTTCGACCAATCACCCCGACGTGGTGCTGATCGTTCTGCTGATCGACGAACGCCCGGAAGAAGTCACGGATATGCAGCGCTCGGTGAAGGGCGAGGTGATCAGCTCAACCTTTGACGAACCCGCCGCCCGCCACGTGCAGGTGGCCGAGATGGTGATTGAAAAGGCCAAGCGCCTGGTGGAGCACAAGCGCGACGTGGTGATTCTGCTCGATTCAATCACCCGTCTGGCGCGTGCCTACAACACCATTGTGCCGCCATCGGGCAAGGTGCTCTCGGGCGGCGTGGATTCGAACGCGCTGCAGCGGCCCAAGCGCTTCTTCGGCGCGGCGCGCAACATCGAAGAGGGCGGCTCGCTGACCATCATCTCGACGGCACTTGTCGACACCGGCTCGCGCATGGACGAAGTCATCTTCGAGGAGTTCAAGGGCACGGGCAACATGGAGATCATCCTGGACCGCAAGCTGGTGGACAAGCGCGTCTTCCCGGCGATCGACATTCAACGCTCCGGCACGCGCAAGGAAGAGCTGCTCATCCCCAAAGAAGACCTTCCGCGCACTTGGATTCTGCGCAAGGTACTCAACCCCTTGTCGCCGGTCGAAGCGATGGAAGTGCTCATCAGCCGCCTGGAAAAGTCCCGCAACAACGCCGAGTTCCTGGCGAATATGAACCAACTGTAACCACCTGCGGTGGGGCAGACGGTATTCGGCAAAAATCGATAAGTCTTCAAGAATCTGGGTGCCCCATCCATTTCACGCTTTTGTGAAATGGATGGGATACCTATAGCCGGGGTTTTTCCGCTATGATCTTTGCATGGAACTGATCTTCGAAGTACGCGAAGCGGAAGAAGGCGGCTACGTGGCGCGGGCGCTGGGGCAGGCGATCTTTACGGAAGCTGAAACATGGGATGAGTTGCGTGACAATGTGCTGGAAGTCACGAGCCTCCACTTTGAAGACGTGGCGGAAACTCCCAAGCTCATCCAACTGCATTTTGTAAAAGATGAACTAATCGCGGTCAAGGCCGCATGAAACTGCCGCGTGGGGTACCGGCCGAGCGCTTGATTCGGGCGCTTGAGCGGCTTGGCTATGCTGTGATTCGCCAAAAGGGGAGCCATATCAGACTTTCTCACGAAGCGGCACCTGTGCATTCGATCTCGGTTCCGCTGCACGACCCGCTCAAGATCGGTACATTTCATGGAATTCTTGTCGAAGTAGCCCAGGCCCAATCCATTTCTATCCAGGAAATCCTGGACTTGCTCTGACTTGCAGCTGCATGCAATGGGGCTGGTTGGCATTTAAACACCATAGGGTTTATGGACTACCCGATTTGACAATACAGACGTGGGGTGCCCGGCTCCCCCCGAACTTGCCCGCTTAGTGAGTTGAAGCACCTGCTCCAGTTCTATTCTTAAGCGCAGCCTCAATCATCGCCGCGCATGGCTTGCAGAAATCTGTTCGCTTTAATGGCGTATCGCCGTTGTTATCAACGGCCGCTGGATCTGCACCATATTTCAGCATCTCTTGAATAAAAGGCTCGGAATAGGAGTTACGAATCAACGCGGTATCGCCGAAAGCGTCTCGGGCATTGATATCCGCGCCAGCCGCCACAAGCAGCTTCACCGCATCTGGCGTTGAGATTGCGCAGAAAATGGGCGTCTCTCCTATTCGCCCTAGCGCATTGACATCGGCGCCGGCTTTAATCAGCATCTCAACAATCTCAACCCGCTCCCTTTCGCCTTTATCAAATTGCCCATTCTCCAATGCGTAGCACAGGATCGGTTCTGTACCATCGATCATCCTATGAAGATCTACTTTGTGTTTAAGAATTTCTTGCACAACTTCGGGATTTTCGCTTCTGATGGCACCCGCCAACACGCTTTCTCCTGACGCCCAATTATCTCGTCTCTCCGGTATTGCTTTTGGATCGGCGCCGTGAGCCAGCCAGTACTGGACGAGCTTGACTTGTCCACTCCCCGCGGCGTCGGCAAGGCAACGGTTCAATATCGGCTTCGGCAAACCTCCGCCGTTCCTCGCACTCCCTTCACTCGGCGCGGAATTCACCTTCATCATGCGCCGCACAAGACTCATATCGCCCATCTCGCTTGCCGTGCAGACGGGCGAAGGCGCTGAGCCGTCCGCGGAGTAGATCGGGCCGTGCTTGGAGAGAAATTGCTCAATTAATTGCTGGTTCTTCTCACGAATCACCGTCGCATAGAGATTCAGGTTTTGCGCGGATGTCGAGGTGAAGGGCCACCGCTCCTCTTCCAGGGAGGCCAGGGTCTGTTCGTTGCCCTTGATCCATCGTTCCGTCCCGGCTACAGCGTCTACGGCGTTCTCCAGATCGGTGATGCAGAGCGGCATCCCGGCCTGTTCACCCTCGTAATCCTTCACTGTTTTCGTCTTTCCGGCGACGGTCAAAGTCAATGTATAAGTTGAACCATCCGAGATCGTAGCAATATATTTATCGTTTGCCGCGAAAAACCTACTCTTCTCAAACTGGCTGACCAACTCTTTCACTGCGGCGGAAGTTATGTGTACATCGTGTTCGCCAGGAATCAAAACATACCATTGCCCGCTGAAGTGGACGCTCCCATCTCCCCGAATTGTTACCGAATAGGCTGGGCAGGTTCCACCACACACAGTACGCGAGAGCTGAATCTTCACATCCTTTAAATCCCACGGCTCAGGAAAACTGTTTGGAATCAGCGCCCATCGTTCCGGTGGAAGCAAATACACGTAATCGGTCACGCGCACGCGGATATTTTTGCCGTCCCGTAACCACGGTTTGAACCTGCGCGCCATCTCGATCCCGCGAGCCTCTTCCAAATGCCGCTTTTCATCGCCGATCAGTGTCGCAGACTCCACGCGGCCCTCTGCCGAGACGGCAATCTCGAAGGTCAAATAGCTTTCGAAGTCAAGCGTGAGCGCCTCGACAGCATTCACATGCACAGCGGTTGCTGGTCCGAGTTTGTGTTCCCATAGGTGGTCCTCGTCCGGCTTTAATTCCACTACAGACTGATCTGAGGACTGAATTTGCGGAGAGGATTGAGCCATAATCGGCGTTATACCAAAGACCAGAAAACAACCAATCAGGACCGATAATCGCTGGATGTGCATGGAAATCCCTCGGAAATTTGACACAATCACTCTACGTCGCAAGTTCTTCCTTCGGGATTGGATTATAAATCCCAGCCGCAGTAGATCACTCTTTCAGGATTCTCACAACGATGGTAGACTAGAAAAGTCGTGGGGCTGTAGCTCAGCTGGGAGAGCGCCTCGTTCGCAACGAG
>CAZXVX010000100.1:0-12838 GCA_964644105.1 uncultured Occallatibacter sp.
TTTCACCAGAAGTGATTGAGCACTTCAAAGCTACAGGGCGTGGCTGGCAGGCGCGAATGGATGCGTCGCTGCTGGAGTCTATCCAGAAGAGGGCGTAGCTCTGGCGGGTAGTTCACTCGAAGCTAACGTCGTCGTTCGACAGCCGTATAATTTAGCTATGGCTGGCTTTGCGGTAGTAATGTCATTCCTGATCTTAGGATTCGTTGGGGTAGTCGGAGCCAGTGTCTTTTCTTTTTGTCTCTATTTTTATGCGAAAAATCGGGTGCGTCTGACTGGCAGGAAACCCAAAGTTGTCTTCTTGACAACTGTTTCGCCATTTCTTGCTATTCTCTGGCTGATTGTCGCCTTCGTTCTTCATGTTTTTATTTCGAACAATATTGCGCATCAGGATTGTGGATTTGGTCTGAGTCCAGACCCTTGGATTACGCTCCCGAATGGATATCAGTTAGGGAGTCACAATACTTACGATGGATATATTTCTGCTCCAGGAGTGGAAACTTCACAACCGATAGTCGGGGGTGGTTACGTACGTTCAATCATCAAACTCAAATGGAAAGAACCTTATTTTATCGGCACCCAGTTCGACTTTAACAAAGGCGATACACGTGCATTTATCTACGACACGCGTACCCAAACGACAACGACATCTCCGCCTGACATCAATTTGAATGACTGGGCTGAAAATGGGGCCACAGATCTGGACGCTTGGGTAGTCGCACAAACCCAGACGCACTTTGATGCTGATTCGTACTGGAAAATGTATGCACAAAATCGGCGGCATTGGCCTGGCTTTGTATTTCTGGCACTCATCCTTCTAGGTGAAGGTGCAATTGGATTCTGGCTTTGGAGAATCTGGTGGCTCAGATCCTGACCACTATTTTAGATCGCTCAAATCTCGATTTTGAAACCTGGGAACAACGAACCTCAACCTATCGTCTTTTTCTTCAAGAATATTGCCAAGTATTAACCCAGTGCCTGTAAACCAGGGTTGAGATGGAGAGTTACAGGAGTAGTAAAAAAAAGGAGAAAGCCGCGCCACATATATAGTTCAGAGGGTACCCCACCCCAATATTTCCAGATGTAGAAGATTTTTACATATGATTTATAACCAATGAATTAACAATCACTTACGCGGCGTGGGAAACGGACGTATCCCATCCTGCAATACATCGGGAGGTTTGCACCCCGGCCGAAGAATCGCACTTCCAGCTCTCGCCACCGAGAGCTTAGAGTGCAACCCTACTTTGCCGCTCCAGAATCGGAGGCCGGAGCCGGCGGAGCGACGGGAGCCGGAACAGGCGCAGGAGCAGGAAATGCAGGCTTCACCACAGGCGCAGGCGTTGGAGTCACCGCAGGCGCAGGAACCGGCACAACCGCGGGCGGAACAACAGCTGGAGGCGCAACAACGGCCGCCGGCGGAGCGGCCGGAGCCAGCAGATCGTCGGGCAGGAAGGTGCCCGTCTGCTCGTCCTGCACCAAGCCGATCACTCCATCCGGCGTAACGATCGGCGAGCCAAAGACCGCCGCGTCCACCGGTTCGCTCAGATGAATACTCTTGCCGTCGCGATTGGCGGCCATCGTCAGCAGCTCGAACGAAGGCTTTTTGGTCGTCGCATCCTCGCGCAACCGGAAGACGGCCACTTGCTCCCAGTTGGCCTCGGCAACCACGGCGGCCGTTGCCGCGGGCAGTCCCGAAGCATCTGTGGTTGCTGCTCCAGTTGGCGACGGCGCGGCCAGCGTCAGCAGAACCAGCGAGCCGGGCGTGCCGCGGCGCAGCAGCTGAATCTTGCCGTGCTTGTCGCCGGAGACCGCGATCATGCTGTCCCCCTCGGCGCTTCCACGCACATCGACGGTAAAATCCTTGGCGCTCAGGCGCAGCGGATCACCCGGTTGAGACGAACGAAGCAGGATCTCTTGACTGCCCTTGACCAGCTTGGCCGCGCCCGATTGCACCGCCGTCAGGAACTCCGCATCGTACTTCCACGGCGCATCGGCCTCCGCGCTGGTCACCACTTTGCCGCTGGCTACGCGAAAGCCCTGGGACAAGGAAACCACCGGTATGCTTGCCCCCTCCTGGGTCAGTGCATAGCTGGATTCGACGGCTAGAAGATTGGCCGGCGCTTTGGCCTCCAGCTCGCGCAGCCACGCCGGACGAGCCGGATTGAGCAGGCTGGTCGAAGTGGCTTGCAACCCGGAATCGATCAATCCCAGCGTGGACAGCGCCAGCGTGCGCTCAAAAAATGAGATGCCAAGCGTCGCCGGCACCTCCTGCGAGAGCGTCGCCTCCACCGTCGGATGCTGCGTATGCAAAGCCAGCTTTTCCACCATGTTCAACCGCAGGTCGGCCACCACATTGCCTTCGATCTTGACGCTCTGGTTTTCGATCATCCGCTTCAGCGGCTCAACCGTATGCAGATCGCGAAACAGAACCGTGACGTAAAGCGGCGGAAGAGCAGTGCTCACGCCCTTCTTGAGCACAATCTCCTGATTCAGCGGAGCAGCAAAGACCGGCAAGCCATTGATGCGCAGCGAACTGATGCGCAGGCTTTCCATGGTCACCGACTGCGCGGCGGTCAAATTCAGGTCCACCGAGAGCTTGATATGGCTGATGTCGATCTCCGCCAGCCCCACTTCCTTGACCTTTAAATCATCCACCATCGAGGCCGGCGCGGCCGCCGGAGCCGGTTCTGCGGTCTGCGCCGCTCCGCCCGCAGCCGTCAAAGCGCACAGGCCGGCAACCACCCATCGCATCGCAAGGTTCATTCCGTGCTCCCCTTTCTATCCATGAATGATAACGCTCTTCACGAGCCTCGTCATCGCTCAATAGCAAATGAATTAAAATTTATTGAGGCAAACAAGAATCATATCCGCGTGGAACCGCTCCCGAATCGTACCTGCTTTGCACAACTTCGATTCTGGTTCCGCTGTACAATTCCTACAGGATTGCCGGTTCCTTCTTTGCACCAAAGACCGCCGCCGCGCATCCAACAACCCTGAGGGCAAAATGACCGCAAAGACCGAGTCCCGCAAGCTGCCCATGATGCCCATCCGGGACATGGTGATCTTTCCCTATATGATGACGCCCTTTGTGGTGGGCCGCGAATCGAGCGTGCGCGCCCTCGAAGAAGCCCTCAGCGGTGACCGCAAGATCTTCCTCGCCACGCAGCACGACGCCGCGGTCGATGAGCCCAGGCCCAAGGAGATCTATCAGGTCGGCTCCATCTGCAATATAGTGCAGAGCGTCAAAATGCCCGACGGCAACATCAAGGTGCTGGTCGAAGGCATCGAGCGCGCCAAATCCACCGAGGTCAATGATCGCGACGGCTTCTTTGTGGCCACCGTGCGCGTCGGCAAATCGAGCTTCGAGATGACTCCCGCCGTCGAGCAGATGATGCAGCGCGTCACCACTCTCTTCGAGCAGTACGTCAAGCTCCAGCAATCGCTCAACTACGAAACCATCATCGCCAGCGCGCGCATGGATGAGCCGGCCAAGCTGAGCGACATCATCGCCGCCAATCTGCAACTGGGCATTGAAGAGAAGCAGGACTTGCTGGCGCTCTTCGATCCGGCGATTCGCCTGGCGCGTCTGGCCGATGTGCTGGACATTGAAATTGAAAAACTCGACCTCGACCGCAACATCCAATCGCGCGTCAAACGCCAAATGGAGCGCGCCCAAAAAGAGTATTACCTGAACGAAAAAATCAAAGCCATCCAAAAGGAGTTGGGACGCGGCGAGAAGAGCGAGTTCGACGAGCTCCGCAAAAAAATTGAAGCCGCCGGAATGCCCAAGGAAGTGATGGACAAGGCGATTCAAGAGCTCAAAAAACTGGAAGCCATGCCGCCCATGTCGGCCGAATCCACCGTCAGCCGCAACTACATCGACTGGCTGCTGGCCGTGCCGTGGAAGAAGCGTTCCAAAGAAACACGCTCCATTGAATACGCCGAAAAAGTTCTCAACGAGGACCACTATGGGCTGGAAAAAATCAAGGAACGCATCCTGGAATTTCTCGCCGTGCGCCAGCTTGTAAAAAATCCCAAAGGTTCAATCCTCTGCTTTGCGGGCCCTCCCGGAGTGGGCAAAACTTCGCTGGGTATGTCCATCGCCAAAGCCACAGGCCGCAAGTTTGTGCGTCTCTCACTCGGCGGCGTGCGCGACGAAGCCGAGATTCGCGGCCATCGCCGCACTTACATCGGCGCGCTGCCCGGCCAGATCATTCAGCACATGAAGCGCGCCGGAACCAAGAACCCAGTCTTCCTGCTCGATGAGGTGGACAAGATGGCTTCGGACTTCCGCGGCGATCCCGCCTCGGCGCTGCTTGAAGTTCTGGATCCGGAGCAGAACACAACATTCCAGGATCATTATCTCGACGTCGATTACGATCTCTCGCAAGTGCTCTTCGTCGCCACGGCCAACGTGCTGCACACTGTTCCCGCCGCGCTGCAAGATCGCATGGAAGTGCTGCGCCTGCAAGGTTACACAGAGTTGGAGAAGCTTGAGATCGCGCGCCAATACCTGGTGAAGAAGCAGCGTGAGCAGACCGGATTGAGTGAGAAAAATCTCATCTTCCGCGACGAAGCCATCACCGAGATCATTCGCAAATATACGCGCGAAGCAGGCGTCCGCAACCTCGAGCGCGAAATCGGCAACGTCTGCCGCAAGGTGGCGCGCAAAGTCGTCAAGTCCGGCGCCAAACACAAGGAAGAAGTTACGGCGGACAACATCAGCGAGTTTCTCGGCGTGGCCAAGTACCGCGATTCCGAGGTGCATGAAAAGAGCGAAGTCGGCCTGGTCACCGGCCTAGCGTGGACCGAGGTCGGCGGCAGCATACTCACGACCGAAGTGCAAGTGCTCGACGGCAAGGGCAAGCTCACCATCACCGGCCAGCTCGGCGACGTCATGCAGGAGTCGGCGCAGGCCGCGCTCAGTTACATTCGCGGACGCGCCGCGGCGCTCGGCCTCAGCCGCGAGTTTTATCGCAACGTCGATCTCCACTTGCACGTGCCTGAAGGCGCGATTCCGAAAGATGGACCATCGGCCGGCATCACCATGGCCACGGCGCTCGCCAGCGCGCTCGCCAAAATTCCCGTGCGCCGCGACATCGCCATGACCGGCGAAATCACGCTGCGCGGCAAGGTGCTGGCCATCGGCGGATTGAAAGAGAAGCTGCTGGCCGCTCTGCGCGCCGGCATCTTTGAAGTGATCCTGCCCCGCGCCAACGAGAAGGATATCGCCGAGCTGCCGGAGAATATCAAGAACTCCATCAAGCTGCATTTTGTCGAGAACATGGATGAGGTGCTCAAAATCGCCCTCGAAGGCCCGCTGCCCACCGTGCTGCCTATTGAAACGGAGTTGCTGGCTGCCGTTAAGCCCAGCGAATTAGGCACAGGCGTACAGGCGCAGTAAGGAGTGCCGTTGCAGGAAGGTAGCGCCGGCCTCCCGGTGTAGCGCCGACCTCCCGGTCGGCTGTGGCGCGGACGTCCTCGTCCGCGCTTGTAAATAATTTTCTATCACCTCAGAGGGCTTAATCATCTGTGCGCGCCTGCTACGGCTTGCGCACACATGTGTAGCCCAGGTGCAGCTTCTTATTGATCACTCCGTCTCTGTCGTAGGGATCGAACATCGCCGAATCATCGGGGTCGCCACGCCCATTGAAGTGCTGTGGCGTGGCTTCGGAATCACCATAGACACGCTCAACCATAAAGCCTTTTGCGCATTTGCAGTAGAGTACGTATCCCCCGGTAAGCTCATAAGTCGCATACGCTTGCCAAGGCTGCAACTCCTTGCCTCGGCTCGTCACGCTGAAGAAGATCGGTCGGTCGGCTTGCGTGTAATCAATTGTCATCTCCACGCGATAACTGCGGATCGATTGATCCGGTTTTGCTTTGGAAAAATCCGGAATAGGAGGCTGTCTGTTACATATGCCTACGGGCTCAATCTCCCCCACGCTCTGATTGACATCGAGAGTGTAGTAGCCGGATGCGGGACCGGCAAGAGATCCTTCTGTGCGGACGCGGCAACCTCTGAATGTTTCCAGCCCCGATGAATTGCCCGGAGAAAAAGCGCTGCGCCCCGGAAAAAGTTCAATGGACTCCTGCCCGCATTCCGGCCGGTCCAGCTTCAGCTCGAACCATTTGCGCATTCCATCATGGAAGATGAGTTTGCCTTCAAGCGTTCTTGACTCGGACGCTTGGCCGGGTCCGTCAGGGTTATTCTTCGGACATTGTTGTCCGCACACTGGCAGAGCCGTGCAAACATAAACGAGCAACCCAACTGCGATCAAACCAGCAGATGATTTCATGGCTCCCATAGTACGTCCGTAGACTGATTGCATGCAATAAATATTGAACGGCTGCGCCCCCCTTTCACTGCCCGCTCTTCACATTGACCTTGACCCACACATGGACGTTTTTCTTTTTGTTCGGAAGATAGTTAACGGCCGTGATGATCGCGGTGCTGCCGGCGCGCGCCGCGCCTGTTATCGGAGCCTTGCTGGGAGTTTCATTCTGCGCGGCGCCGGCGCGCAAAAATACATTGTCAGCAAAAATTACAGTCTGGCCGACACTCACCGCAGGCGATGCATTGACGATCTTTGGCGTGGTCATGTGTGTCCATTGCTGATGGTTCGTGTCGGCATTGCCCAGAAAAACCCAGCCTTCCGCCGGTGGCGTCGGTCGCGCAACCTGCGTGCTCTGCGCTGCATCCTGCAGGGTCAACACTGAGTGCGCCAGCGAACTGTTTGCATTATCGAGGGATGAGATGGATGTGGCCGCCTGATTGCTCGCGTCCGCGGCCTGCTGCTTGATCTCTGGATCGGCGCTCTGACTGGCAATGTCGTCCAGCGTGGATTTGATCTCTTCCAGCGCATCGGAGGCAGATGCATTCTGCTGCGCCGCGTCGGTGCTCTGCGTGGTGGCCTGCTGCGCCTGCTTCTGCCAGGTAAAAATGCCGCCGTTCAGTTGCGAGATTCCCGCCTTGCTCAGCATCGAGTTCAACTGGGTCGGAAAGCACAGCAAAAAAACAAAGAGAATCACCAGAAAAACATCTCGCAAAACCGTAAACAAACTTTGGGTAGTGGCCAGAATCGCGTCGATGCGGCTTTGATTTTCAGGCATGGAACAGCTCCTCGGTGTGGAGAATGGGGAACGGATGGGGCAACTATACAAAAGAAATGATCCATCTGTCACCAGATATTTGCGCCTGCCCAATCGCCGAAGACGCTCCTTCAGCTTCATCCTGTATCCTCAAGGTTGATGCTCTATACGACACAATTTCTTTTATCGGCGATGGCGGCCGAGCACTTCCCTCCGCCGGATGCGCCGGAGATCGCCTTTCTGGGCCGCTCGAATGTGGGCAAATCGAGCCTGCTCAATACCCTCACCGGCGAAAAATCCGCTAAAGTTTCCTCCACACCGGGACGCACAAGGGCGATCAATTTCTTCGCGCTGCTCGATCAAAGCGAGCGTCGAAAACTGGTCTTCGCTGATCTTCCCGGATACGGCTACGCCAAAATTTCCAAGTCCATCTCTGAGAGCTGGCCGGCTTTTATTGAGCCGTATCTGGCCATGCGCTTGACGCTCAAACTGTGCGTCTGCCTGGTGGATTCCAATGTGCCCGCGCAACAGAGCGACCGGCAGTTGATTGACTGGCTGCGCGCCGAGGGACGCGACTTCATCGTCGTCGCCACCAAGATCGACCGCCTCAGCGGCAACGAGCGCACGCGCAATTTACAGGCGCTGAAAAAGGGACTGGAACTCGATGAGATTTTGCCCATCTCGGCCAAGACTGGTATGGGAGTCAAGGAGCTGTGGGCGCGAATTGACACGGCTGGCGGTACGTCCGATTGAACCCGGAGAACGATGAGAATGTTGGAAATGGCTGGTTTTTGGAAGATTGTAATGTATGTTTTGTAATCTTTAAATACATTGTAAGCATTTTCTTGCACTGCAAGAGAAGACTTCATTGGTTACCTGAGGCTTGATGCCGACCGTTAAATTTGGTTCTTCTAACCTAGCACTTCTTTCAGTGTGCGGAGTTCTTCTAGACCCAAGTGATCTCTGTGTAGGCATTGTCAGCAATGTAAGTATTTCTTAAGAATAAGCGGCGGCAAAGACATTCCGCTCGGCTGCCTTTGACCCGATGCATTTGACCTCGACGGAAACGCCGATCTCTCCACACTCCACAGCCTTGCGCACGCATTGCAAAAGGGCTTCTGTTGTGCTCTCATGGCTGCGCAGCACGCGCACGCCTTGCGCCATGCGCCCCAGATAACGCGGGGCCATGCGCAGCCAGCGAAGCGCGGTCTTCCCGGTCTCAAATGCGAGACCCGAGGCGCCCATTTTTTCATGAAGGCAATCGCTGACAATCCCGTCAATCTTCGGCAGCCAGAGAGCGGGCGCTGAGGCAACGCGCCAAGCGAGGATGCATTGATTCTCCCTGATCGCAACTCCTACCAGCGGGTGCATGAGATCGGGCAAAACGCCGCGTTTGCACATCTCCCGCTCGATCGCCTCTGGCGATTCAGCCACGCATACAGCGACCGTCTCTCGCTTGCGCACTTCGTTCTTCAGGATGCGCAAAGCCTCGTCGAGCGAGTTCACCAGAAAATCCACCACGCCGTCGCGCATGGCCTGTTTACCCGCCTCTGCCTCGGCAGAAGCTGAGAGCGTAGCCGCGCCGGCGATGTTGGCGGCAACCACCAGCGCGCGGGCTCCAGTGTCGAGTTCTCCCGCATAGAAAAGTCTGCCGGCAAGGTTGGCTTCGCAAACTTGAGAAGAGACTGACTCAACGACATTGGCCCCCGGTCTCAGAATCGAGACCGGGGGATCTCGTTGCAGTGCCGCGCTGCACGAGATCAGGCAGGCGTAGAGGCGCTCCACTTCAAGTGCAAAGGCTTCCGCATCGATGGGTTCAACCGCCAAAAATATCTCCCGCGCATCCGATGGCAACTGAGGTTTCAGCGATCCGAAAAATCTTCCCGCGACTGCTCAATCATGGTTTTATTGCGCACAAAAAAAATCAACTCGCCGGGCTTGGCGGCAATCTTGAGCTTGGCGGCTTCACGGGGCCGGACGCATCCGTTGGGAGCCGTAACGCCGGTGGACAGAATCGTCGCAACGTCATACCAGTTGCCGCCCACATGGTTCTTGGCTGCGACCGAATCACAATTGATAAAAATCCGTTCCGCGCTGTCATAGGTGGCTTGAAAGGTTAGCAGCTTTGCCGTCTGCGGCAGGGTAAGCTTGTAACTCCCATCTTCATTCGGCACCACCCAATCGGCATGAATCGTCTGGTCGTGATCGATGCGCACCAGAAAATTCGAAACCACAACCTGCTTGCCTGTCCTGCCGTCCAACAGGCGAATGGTGAATGTGGTTGCCGTCTGCGCGGTCAAAAATGAACCGAGCGCGAGCGCGCAGAACACCAAGAGAAGAGAACGAAATGCGGTCCTTGGATGCATGACTTTCCTTTGTGCTCACCAAGTGGAGTAGGGTTGGCCGTCAGCGCCGGTCTCCTGCGAGCCGGAGTGAACGTTGTCAATGCCGGGTTCGGACTGATCGAGCGAGTGCAGCGAGTCGCCCATATCGGTAACCCAGCTATCTTTGGTGTTGGTGAAAGGATCCACGGGAATCTCCCGCAGATAGCCGTCGGTGACCAGGTCGTCGAGCGACTGCGGCGCCTTCTGCTTATCCATCGTATACGAATCAATGGCCATGCGCATCACGTGCAAATCTTCCTTGAGCACCGCCTCTTTGGCGTTAACGATGGCGGACTTGAATCTGGGCACCGCCATGGCTGTCAAGATCAGGATGATCATCATCACGATCAACAGCTCGATCAGCGTAAAGCCCTCGTCTTTTGTGTGCGTCCTGTTCAATGAATCCCTACCAATCGGAATACTTGCTTCCGTCCAGCGCCGTGCCGGTTGATTTTGAGTATACGTCGAAGACGCTCTGCCCGCCGAAGGAATCCGACTTCGGATCGTCCTGCATCGAGCGCATTCCCCAGTCGGCTTTGCCGGTCATCGGATCCACTGGAATGGCTCGCAAAAACTTTACTTTCTTGTCCGAGTTCTTCACCTTCACATCTTTGGCCAGCGTCTCCAGATCTTCCGGATACCCCTGCGTGTCCAGCTTGGTTTCGATGTAGCCCTTGTCCGTTCCATCCTTGTATCGGTCGATGGCATCGCGCAGCGTCCACAGGTCGTAGCGCAGAATGCGTTCATTCAAACGCTTGCTCTGATAAACCGCTATAGGAAACGCTGCTCCGGCAAGAATCGAAAGAATGGTCACCGTCACAATCAGTTCAACCATCGTCAGCCCGCGTTCAGCGGGGCGAACCGGCCGGTTTGGAATGGACACATTCATGGCTCTACTTGACCTGAATGCTGATCTTTGATCCCTGCGCCTGCTCTGGCATCTGCGCACTATTCAGCACCCTCGGCTGGGTAATGGCGATCTCGCTCGTACCCGCTGCCTTGGCCTGGAAGCTGAGCGTGCAAACCACGCCTGAACCCGTTACCCCAGGCGATCCCTGCCGCATGGCATTGATTTTGATCAAACCAGGGCCGTCATCCCGATGCGTCAATGCCATGGTCTTGCCGTCGCGGCTCAAAAAATCTCCCTGATCGACATTGACCAGCGCCAGCTTGGAGGGGTCGTACGATATCTGCAATGGAACGGAAGCGACATCCACTCCTTCGGTCAGTACGATGGGAAGCTTGAAGGTTGCGCCGCTGGCCACCGGACCGCTCAGCGGGTTCAGCACCAGACTGACCATCGCCTTTGCCGGAGTGGGCGCCACAGTGTTGGGAGGATGAACTTCATCTGCCTCCGCGGCCTTGCGGATCTGCTCAAGCGCCGCCGGCGCCGCGCCGACTGCGCTCTCGCCCGGAACCGTGCCTATGCTGGAGCGTCCAGAGGCGGCCGGCTTGGCGGCGGGCGAGGGGTTCACTGCGGGAGTCTTGACCGGAGCAGCGGCCGGCGCTTCGGCAGGCACGTGACGAATCTCCACCGAGGAGCCTGTGCCGGTATCGATGGTGCGCAGGTTCATCTCATCCAGAGACTGCGCCCGCACCACGTGTGGAACCACCAGGAAGACCAGCTCATCGTCGTTGATGGTGTGGTCCTTGGAGCCGAACAGATACTTCAAGCCCGGAATCGAACTCAAGCCTGGAACGCCGTTCCAACTTACCATCTCCTGGCTTTCTTTCATGCCGCCCAGAATGCTGGCCTCACCCTCGCGCAGGCGGATCACCTGATCGATCGTCTTTTGCGCGATGATCGGTTCGGTCACGCCGCTGATGGTCACCGAGCCGCTCTGCGAGGTGTCCTCAATCTTCATCTTCAACGTCACATCGCGGTTGAAATGAATGGTGGGTGTCATCTCGATGGTGATGCCCACGTCCTGATACTGGAATTGCGTGTTGACCAGCGAGCTGATGCCGCCCAGAGCGCTGCTGGTTCCCAGGCCCGCGCCTCCATAAGAGCCGGTGGCAATAGGAATCTTTTCGCCGATCTTCATCGTCTGCTTCTGCCCGTCCGTAGCGCGAATGCTGGGATTTGCCAGAATCTTGGTATTCGAATCCGTCAGCATCGCCGAGGCCGTGGCCGCGCTGATAGTGACCGCAAAATCGTATGCCTTCAAGTGGGACAGTTGATAGAGCGTGGCGCCGGCGGCACTCGATGCAGTACTCCCAGTTGTGGATGTGGATGTGGATGTGCTCGTTGAACTGCTGGGCGGACTCAGCGCTATGCTGGTCGAAGTAGGCCACTGTATGCCCATCGACTTCTCCCAGTTCTTGCTCACCTCCATGATCGAGATGTCCACCACCACCTCAGGCCGCGCCTTGTCCAGATCGTTCACAATCTTCTGCGCCAGCAGCAGTTCGTCCGGCGTGCCGCGCACCACAATCGCGTTCTGGCTGGGAACCGGATAGACCTTGGTATTGGGCAGCAAGCTGCGAATGGTCGTGTTCACATCCGTCAGATCCGTTTGCTGCCAGGCATTCGAAAGATAAAACGTTTGCACCGCCTGCTCGTCCAGTTCGGTGCGCTTGGCGCGGCTGTTGGCGGCCACAAAGATCGTGTTGCTGGTCACCGGACGCCAGAATGTGTTGGAGATGGTGCCCACCACCCGCAGCGCATCCAGCAGCGAGACGTTGTTCAAATCCGCCGTAATGCGCTTGGAGGAGTAATCCGGGTCAAAGAGGATATTGATGCCGGCCGCCTTGCCGATGGCCTGGTAAATCACCTTGGTCTCCTCGGTCATGTGCAGCGTCAGCGGTTCATTCGAGACCGGCTTCAACTCGGCCGGCGCGCCCATCGATTCAAGATCCTCCTGGTTGCCGGTGGTATCCGGAAGGCTGGTTTCCGCCTTCACCTCCGTCTCGCCGTTCTTCTTGCGCATCTGGGCGATGGCCTGTTGCGCGGATTCGTTGCCCGGATCAATCTCAGTGGCGCGCAGATACTCGGCAATCGCCTCCTGATCCTTGCCCGCCTCCTGCAACTTCCGCCCCTTGCTCACGTGCGCCGACGACGCCGTGCCGCGGATCCGATAAAACGCCGAGCGGTACTGCAAATCCTTGGGCGCCTTGGCGTAGGCCTTTTGATAGTTGTCAAAGGCCGCGTCGTAATCCTGGCGCGCCTCGGCATTCTGGCCATGCTTGAAAAAGCTGGCCGCCGATTCAGCGCCCAGCGGTACGCCCATAAGAACAACCAGAGCCGCAACGGCCACCAGCGCCATCCGTGCAGCGGAGATTCTCAAGGCCATTCCTGTAGGGGCCGGTGCGTGTGCGCGGATTCTCATCAAACTCCCAGGCGTCTCTCGCGGTCCGGGCTT
>CAZXVX010000101.1:0-12351 GCA_964644105.1 uncultured Occallatibacter sp.
CAGAGTCCTAGCTGCAAAGTCAAGTGAGATGCGAAGAACGCTTTCCATCTTCGTCTTAATTATGATCTGCGCCCTGGTTGCTGGGTCCGCGCAGACAGCCCCCCTGACCACTCTAAGCGCCATTCATCCGTTGACCAATGCCGAGGCCAGCCAAGGGATTCCGGTCGTCTTTCAAGCCACCGTCACCTACTATCGCGGCTATGAAAAAACTCTGTTTGTGCAGGATGGCGATGCGGCCATCTTTGTTGCCTACCCAACCGATCTCAAACTAGTTCCCGGGGATCGCATACTGGTGCGAGGCAAAACGAAGCAGAGCTTCAATCCCATCGTGGTGGCGGATCGTGTAACTTTGCTTGGCCACGGCGCCCTGCCGAAAGCCATGCCCGCGAGCTTCGATCAGATGATTCGCGCCGAGGCTGATTGCAAACTGGTGACCATGCGCGGTGTCATCCGCACCGCGGACCTGACCTTAAGCGCCGTTGCGCCGATCCACTTCATGCGTATGCAACTGCTG
This sequence comes from uncultured Occallatibacter sp., assembly GCA_964644105.1. Classification (GTDB taxonomy): domain Bacteria; phylum Acidobacteriota; class Terriglobia; order Terriglobales; family Acidobacteriaceae; genus Telmatobacter. The sequence goes on from CAZXVX010000101.1 coordinate 515, forward strand.
GCGAATGGGGGCTATTTTGAGGCCAATGTGGACAGCTCGGATGAGGGCGCTATCGAGGATCTGATCGATGCCGAAGTGGAATTGACCGGAGTAGCTTCAGAAAATTTTGACAGCAAGATGCATCAAACCGGGATATTGCTGCACGTTCAATCCTTATCAGATGTAAAAATCATCAAGCGCGCCAACTCCGTTCCCTGGCTTCTTCCGGCCACACCGATGGAAAAGGTCATCACGGTCTTTCATCAAAACGATTTCACTCCGAGAATACGGGTTCATGGAACCATTACCTACTTCCTTCCCGGTTCAGCGGTTGTTTTGCAAGATGGCGACAAGAGCATCTGGATCGAGACCCTGACTCGCAAGCCTTTGCGAATAGGCGATGCAGCGGACGCAACCGGCTTTCCGGATAACCATGATGGATTTCTTACTTTGTTGCATGGCGAGGTGAGGGATTCTCTCATTCCCGCGCCGGTTGCGCCGCTCAGGGAAACCTGGGAGACCATGTCTCCCAGAGGCTACGATACGCCTGGCCATAACGACGATCTTGTTTCGATTGAAGGCCAGGTGGTCACTGAGGTGCGGGAACCAGCCCAGGATGAGCTGATTCTGGAATCAGATGGAAAACTCTTCTCGGCAATCAATCGCCATCCAGATGGGCCGGTTCAGGCCGCCAGGGACATCCCATCCGGCTCGATTGTCCGCGTCACCGGCATCTGCGTTTTAGAGAGCTCCAATGCATTTGTGGCTCATGTGCCCTTCAATATCCTCTTGCGCAACCAGGATGACATTGTCGTGCTCGCCAAGCCTTCTCTGGTGAATACGCGCAACCTCCTGCTGGCGCTTGGGGCTCTGCTGATTGTGGTCTTCGTCATGCTGGCGCGGGGCTGGGCGCTGGAGCGGAAGGTGCGCCACCAGACCGCCGCCTGGGCCGCGCGAACCGAGGCGGAGGCCGATGTCGAGCGGCAGCGCAGCAGCATTTTGGAGGACATCAATGGGGCGCGCGATCTGACCGAGATCCACCAGGATATTATCGCCATGGTCTCTTGCTCGCTGAATGGCGCTCCCTGCTGGTGTGAACTGGCCGATGGCGCAAAGCTGGGAGCACCACCGCGAGAGCCGCACCCTCTGCAGATCATTGCAGAGGAGATACGCGGGCGCTCCGGCGCGCCGATGGGAAAGATTCTAGCCGCGCTTGATCAGCGAGCGGCTTCTTCCAGCCGTGTGACGTTGGCGCTACGCAACGGCGCGCGGCTGGCTTCGCTGGCCATCGAGACCCGGCGCCTTTACAGCGATCTGCGCCGCCGCTCCGAGTTCGATCTGCTCACCGATATTCCCAATCGCTTCGCCTTGGAAAAATTCCTGGACCTGCGGATTGAGGAAGCGTGCTCGAGCGCCGCGATCTTCGGCCTGGTGTATATCGACCTGGACAAATTCAAGCCTATCAATGACCGCTTTGGCCACCACGTTGGAGATCTGTTCCTGCAAGCGGTAGCCATGCGCATGAGCAAGCAATTACATGGCAGTGATTTACTGGCTCGTTTGGGAGGCGATGAGTTTGCGGCGCTGGTTGTGCTGCAGCGTGGGCGCTCGGATATGGATCACATCATTGCCAGGCTGGAACACTGCTTCAGCTCGCCGTTTGTCATTGATGGACATCAGATTATGGGTGCGGCCAGCATCGGCTTTGCGCTCTACCCGCTGGACGGCACAACGCGGGATGAACTTCTGAATGCCGCCGACTCATCCATGTACACGATCAAGCACGGCAAAAAGCTGTTGGCTGCCCCCCCTGCTTCCCTTCCCGCCGAATTGGTCTGAAACCTCTTAGATCCGCGCTCGGTTGATTCATTTTCATTCTTTGCCGATAGAAAGTTTATACGCCGGAGATGCCAGTTTTGCCGGCCAGGGCTCCTTGATGCTGAAAATCATTCCCGTCGTCGCGATCTTACTGGCAGGGGCAGCGATGGTCCAGCCGGAGACGCGCGCGCCGCTAACCACCATTCGCGAGATCAATCACCTCAGCAGGGCCGAAGCAGCTCTCAGACTGCCGGTTGCCTTCGAAGGGACGGTTACCTCTTTTCGCCGGCATGAGAATCTGCTTTTTGTGCAAGACGGAGAGCTCGCCACTTTTGTTCTGGCCACGACCAATACCAAGCTGCTTCCCGGCGACCGCGTACGGATAAAAGGCACAACACGAGGGAGCTTTAAAGCCATCGTCACCTCCGACGATATTACCGTGCTCCGGCACGGCGAAATGCCCAAGGCCATCCCAGTTCACTGGAGTGACCTGATTCTCGGGCAGCATGATTGCGTCTTGGTCAAGATGAGCGGCGTGGTCCGCGCGGCCGATCTGGTGATGAGTCCAAGGGCTCCCATCCGCAGCATTACAATTCAGATGCTCGTCGACGGAGGTTATGTTGATGCCACCATTGACAGCGACAACCTGGAAGCAATGAATGGACTGCTGGATGCCGAGGTTGAAGTGACTGGAGCAGCCGGTGGAAGATTTGACGACAAAATGCAACAGACCGGCATTGTGTTGCATGTTCCCTCCTCCGACTATATAAAAATTCTTAAACCCGCCGACTTGAGTGTTTGGAATACACCGATCACGCCCATGAGTCAGATCCTGGGCCGCTATCGGGTGATCGATCGCTCCTCGCGCATCAGGGTCCAGGGAACCATTACCTACTATCATCACGGTTCGGTGGTTGTTTTGGAGAGCGGCGGCAAGAGTCTGTGGATCAGAACCGGAACAGACCAGCCGCTGCATGTTGGCGATCTGGCGGACGCCATCGGCTTTCCAGACGTGATCGATGGATTTTTAACACTGACGCACGCAGAGATTAAAGATAGCTACGTTCCGGCGTTGGTCGAGCCAGTTCACACTGTTTGGAAAGAACTGGCCGTTCCCTCCGATCGCGGTCTCGGCCACCATTACGACCTGGTCACCATTGAAGGTCAGGTCATCACACAGGCGCGGGAGGGCGCGCAAGACGAGTACGTCGTGATCGCCGACGGACATCCGTTTTCAGCCATCTACCAGCATCCCAGCGGCCAGCCTCCGCCGATGAAAATGATCCCTCTCGGATCGAAGGTACGGGTCACCGGCATCTGCACCCTGCACGACTCCAATCCTTTTTCCGGACCGGTCGCCTTTGACCTTTTAATGCGATCGTTTGACGACATTGTCGTGGTCACCAAGCCCTCCATTCTGAACACACGCAATCTTCTCTATCTGGTTGGCCTGATGTTGATTCTGGTCTTTGGGGTGCTGGTGCGAGGCTGGGCGCTGGAGCGCAGGGTCCGGCAAAAAACTGCCGCTTTGGCCAAAAGCATTGAAGCCGAAGCCGCTCTGCAACGGAGGTCGGCGCTGCTCGAGCAGAAGCGCAGCCAGATTCTGGAGCACATCAATGGCGCTCGTCCGCTCTCCGATATCCTTGAAGAGATTGTGGCCATGGTCTCTTTTACGCTTGAGGACGCTGCTTGCTGGTACGAGGCAGCCGATGGATCACGCCTGGGCCAAGCACCGCTGGAGCAGACCGGACTGCGCATCCTTCACGTGGAAATTGAAGCCCGCTCGGGTCCGCCGCTCGGCAGGCTCTATGCCGGTTTCAGCCTTGCCAAACCTCCAATGGACGGTGAAATTGATGCTCTGCAAAATGGCGCGCGGCTGGCCACGCTGACCATCGAGACCAGATGCCTCTACAGGGATCTGCGCCACCGCTCCGAATACGACCTGCTCACCGATATTCCCAACCGATTCGCGATGGAGAAATTCATCCACTCTCGCATCGAAGAGGCAGAGAAGAACGGCGACAAACTGGGGCTGATCTACATCGACCTGGACAAATTCAAACCCATCAATGATCGCTTTGGGCATCACGTTGGAGACCTGTTTTTGCAGGCTGTAGCTCTGCGCATGAGCAAGCAACTGCTGGGAAGCGACATGCTGGCGCGGCTGGGTGGAGACGAGTTTGCCGCGCTGGTCTCGCTGCAGCACGGGCGCTCGGATCTTGATCGCATCGTCGCCCGGCTCAAGCACTGCTTCGTCGAGCCCTTCTCCATCGATGGACACTGCATCCATGGCGCGGCAAGCATCGGCTATGCGCTGTATCCGCAAGACGGCACAACGCGGGATGAACTGTTGAATGCCGCCGACAACGCGATGTACGAGGTCAAAAAGAAGAAGAAACAAGCGGCTTAAGAAGCAGCACCGGATTGAAGGCAGCCTGGAATCAACGCAACCAGACTGTTTGCTCGATGATGATATTTTTTCTGGTGTTAACCCTGGCCTTAAGGACCAAAAAAAGGGCCCCCGTTTTCGGCGGGGGCCAAATTGCCTTGGTTCTCTCGTTAAGCGAGAGCTTGATTGGCGGCCGTACGGCGGAGAGCCGGCCGGAGCGGGAGAGCGCCTCGGGGGAGAGAGTCTCTGCGGTTTTTAGAGCCGCTCCGCGCCGGTCAAGGAGGCCGCATCATGGGGAGATGCAGTCGCCTGGGCCGCCAAAGTGTTTGCCATCAACCGCCTGCGCACGCCGCTGGCTCTCGCTGGCAGGCTCGACTGGGAGCCCACAGCGGTAGTAGAGCCAACTGCAATGGTGTGCAAACTGCTAACGGGAATCTGATCTTGTAAGACAAGGCTGTGCTTGCGCACGACAGCCGAATCCATCGACTGGTTTCCGTACAACAGTGTTTCAAAGGAACTGACTCCTCCCTGGAACTCCACCACAGGAGCAACTCCGGCAGAGGCAACAGCCAACTTGGGGGAGGGCCGCTGTGCCAAAGCAGGAAGTGCAATTGCCGAGGCCCGCACAACAAATGACTGCTGGCCAAACAACAACTTCCGGGTTGGAGAAGAGCTTTTCACTATCTGGACCCTTCTGGGTATTGCCACCGCCTGAGTTGCGCGGTGCGGGCAGTCTTGCCTGCTCACCCAGATAGATTGCAAGGGTCATGCCAGAGTCGGAGATTCATCGGATAATAATTTAACTCTTTTAGAATTAGTAAGTTACGATCTACATTTTGACAGAATGATCCATATTCGGTCCTGGAGAACCTCGGCTGAGTCGGTAAATTTTACCGAGTTGGGAACTTTCTACCCGGTAAAACCGGGAGGAGTGGTTCTCATTTAGTATCCATAGAGCCTATTTTGCATCCACGTGAACGACGCGCAACTCTGGATATGCGCCATCCCAATCCGGCTTGACGGAATCAAAAATCAGCCGGAACTCATGCTCGTCACCGGGCTTGAGGGGCGCGGCGGAGATGGCTTCGAGATCGATGGAGGGTTCGCGCACGCGTATCAACTTGAGAGACTTCGTTTCATTCTGCGTGACCTGGTGAGCAAAATCGCGGAAGAGAACCTGAACCGTGACGGCGGTAACAGTGCGAGGGCCGTTGTTGGCAATATGCCCGTCGATATAGGTGACCTTGCCGCCGGCCAGATTGGCGGATTCGCTCATCGCCAATCGGTCAAGCGTGAGGCTGGCCGCATAAGGGTCCAGTGGCGCATTGGCCGGCAAACCCGCGCCTTTGCCTTGGTCGCCGCCATGCAGGCTCAGAATTGCGATGACGACAACCGTCAGGACAACCGCAGCCGCCACCACCAGCGGTAGCCAGTTGCGCTCTTGCTTCTCGACGAGAGGGGAAACTTCCTGGTCAATACTCACGAGCAGAATTTTACACTAAATCGATGAGAAATTTCCCAATGATCCGCCAAGAGGATTAAAGTAGATCGGTAAAGCCTTGCTGGTTAGCTTGTCCAGTCAGTAGTCTGCCACTCGTTCGCTCGTTTGGATACGGGTAGAAGGCCGACGATGGATGTGGACCCCCAGGAGGAGAAAATGGAAAAGCAGAGCCCAGCAGTTCCACCGCCGGAATTCACCTCTCAATTCAAATCCGCCGCTGAAGACTGCCTCGAAGTTGCCCGAATCCACCGTCGCGAAGCCAAGCAGCTCTTTGAAGGCGCGCAAGCGGCAGAGGACTCAGGCCGCCGCGAAGAGGCACGGCTTTTGAAGGACCTGGCATTGGCGCGCGAGGCTACGGCCATCGAGTTTGAAAAGACCGCGCGGGGTGAAAGCAAGGATCCGATTGTGGGAGAGATCCTCGAATGGCAGGAAGATCTCTGCTCAGCCTATGAACCGCACAAACTGACCTTTGTCACCGGCAATGAACCCGCGCCCCAGCAACTGGTCGAGGAGTTATATCAGCCGCCACCAGGACCTTTGACTCGCTTTGTAGCATGGATCGGCCATTGGTTCGCTTAAACTGCCACGATGAGCAAAATACCCATTGACTCCAGCGACCAGGTCTTTGTGCTGACCGGCGCGGGCATTAGCGCCGAGAGCGGGCTGCCCACCTTCCGCGCCTCCGATGGCCTATGGGCCGACAGCCGCGTCGAGGATGTCTGCACCCCGGATGCATGGCAGCGCGACCCGGAGCGGGTGTGGGCTTTTTACTCGGCGCGGCGGGCGGCGGGCGCAGCGGCACAGCCGAATCCGGCGCACATCGCGCTAGCCGAACTGGAGGCGCGGCTCGGCGAGCGCTTCTTCCTCTGCACGCAAAATGTCGATGATCTGCACGAGCGCGCCGGAAGCCGCCGTCTGTTGCATATGCATGGCGAGTTGAACAAGGCCCGCTGTGAAAACGAGTGCGGCGCTCCCCCGCTCACCGATCGCCGCATCTATCAAACTCTCAACGAGGTGGGCCGCTGTCCTTGCGGTGGACGGATGCGCCCGCACATTGTTTTCTTCGGCGAGGTTCCGCTGCAGATAGAACGAATTCATCGGGAGATCGACCGTGCCACGTTGATGCTGGTGGTGGGAAGTTCAGGGTCAGTCTATCCCGCGGCCAACTTCGTCCACTGGGCGCGGCGCAACGGAGCGCGCACCGTCTACATCGGCCCCGAGCCGCCGCTCAACGCCGAAGCCTTTACGCATGTAGTCGAGGGCAAAGCCGGCGAGGTGCTGCCCGGGCTTTTTGAATAAGAAGGTTGCCTGTCGCCTGTAGAATAGTAGCGCCGAATGAATAGGTAGCGCCGACCTCCTGGTCGGCTGTGGCGTGGACCTCCTGGTCCGCGCTCGTAGATTCCTGAATCAGCAGCGTTCGTATAAGCTGGGCAATTCAAGTTCCTTGCGCTGCCATTCCGGAATGCGAAAGATGCCCATGATCTGCTCCGGCTCCCGCACACAGACTTGAATGTGCGTCTTGTCTCGAAAGCCCGCGCCGGGATAGAGTTCCTTTCCCTCCGGAAACATCGCCCGCACGGTTGCATACGGCTGGCTTTGCGGGTCCGATTCCTGCTCGGTCTTTGCGATTTTGTAGAGGTAATTCATCACCGCGCAGTCCAACCGCCGAAGGATTTTGTCACCGCTTGGATTCCTGGCAGTATCCACGTTCACAGGAATAGGAACTCCATCACTTTCAGAAGTCTCCATGAACTCGTCGTATGCTCGCTTGACGGCTGCAATTCCGGACTGCGTGGTCAGATCAAGGCAGTTCCCCAGTTCAATCACAGCGCCGACCACCGAGGGGTGGTCGAAGTTCAGGCGGGATTCGGTAGCCCACTGATAGGCGCGGAGAATGTCGTTTTCCCAGAAGTAAATTCCAGAGCCAAGCCAGTCATAGTCCTGCACACTGTGCAAAAATGGTGAACCGCCCAAAAGCTGCTGGGCGGTTTCGAGACTGCATCCGTGATATGCGAGGATTAGAGGCAATTCTCTCTACCTACCTATATCTCTCTGCCACCTGGCCGTCCGGGTTCAAGTAGCCAATCTCGACGAGCAACGCCTTGCGCTTCTCTGGAGTGTCGAGTTCGCGCCGTAATTTATCCGCAGCTTCCATGAACTTCTTCAACTGTTTTGGCGTCATCGCAACCTCCCCGCTCAGGTTACTCTTGAGTATATCCCCGGCGCGTACATGGAGCAAGATCATTCGTTGCCATGCGCCCCACCCTAGCCGCGCAGTTGTCTTTGCGGCCAGGGTGGGATGCCGCGTTACCCTTTGGCCTCCAACAGCGCGTTCACCTTGGCCATCACCTGGAAGGCGTCGGCGACATACACCACGTCAGCCTTGCCGCGCGTCCAGCCGCAGTTGGGGTCCAGGCTGATCGCCCGCCGCGAGCCGATAAACCGCCAGCCCACCACGTGCGGCTCCTCGCCGTGGCAGCAAGTCGAAAGCCCCTTGGCGTGCCGCGGCGTTGATCCGGTTTGGCCAATTTGGTTCATGTGCGTCAGGAAAGGCAGCACCGGCTCACCCTCTCCGCCTTGATCCACCAGCGATTTGCTGCTGCCAAGCGAAGCCCCCGTTGCGCCAAGGAAGCCGAGAATCAGCTTGCCCGCCTCGGCTGCATGCGTCTGGCCATCGGGCTGCTTTTTGGTCCAGCCGGCGCCAGCCACAAAGAGCATCTTCGCATCCGGGCGGATTGTCTGCGCGTCTTGCGCCGGTGCGCGGAAGCCGCTGACCGTGGTGCGCAATGCCGGAAGCTCAACCGCAATCGCCTCCACCTGCGCCGCGCCCGCCGCGCCCGCAAAGGCCGCGTGCGTACCCGCATCCAGCAGCAGGAACCAAGGACGCGTTGTGCGGCTGATTGCAGCCTCAATCCGCTGGCGATAGAACCAGCGCGAGGCTTCCACCGTCTCCGTGCCGCCGAGCGCCGTAATGTGTGTATCAATGAATCCGCCCAGCCTGTGCGCCACGCCAGCGGTAACGCGCGTAAAGCGCGACGTGCCGGGAGCGAGGACGATGGTGGCCTCTGCCGCGCGGCAAAGCGCTTCAACGGCGGCGGCGTCTGAAGCATAGCGCGCCTGTGCAAAGGCCTCGCCAGAGACGGTCAGCAATTGCGCGCCGGTTTCGGCCAATGTTGCAGAGGCAATTGCAGAGTTAACCGCCACAATGCCGATGGTCAGCGGAACGTTCAAGCGCGTGGCTAATTCAAGGCCAGCCGTGACAGCCTCCAGCGAGGCCTTGCTGAGTGCCGAGCCGCTTTCATCTGCATGCGTCAGTACAAGTATTTTTTCCATTATTCGGCTCCAATCCACTCGACCAGTTCGGCGGCAATCTGCTCTGGCGACAAATCCTTCACCACGCGGGTTTCACGCTGTTGCTTGGGCAAGCTCACTGAAACGTAGCTCAAGCCATTCGCCTCCAGCTTGGCCACTTTGGCTTTGGCCAGCGCGGGCATAATGGTGCGCATATTGGCCATGCCCACCTGCGGATTGTTGCGCGGCTCGGCCAGATTGCCGGTCGCCCAGCCCAGCACGGCGGGCGCTCCGGTGCAGACTGAAAGCTGGTGCTTGCCGCCCTCCACGCGCTCCAGAACCTCAAAGCTGCCGTCCTCGCGCAGATCGATCTGATCCACGCCCTGGAACTGGTCGGTGATGCCCAGCCGCTCGCCGACAAGCTGAAGCGTCACACCCGCCCCGCGCGTCGCCGACTCCCAGCCGCCAAAGAGCAACAACTTCGCCTGGTCGAGCCCGGGAATCGCAGCAATGGTTTCGGCAAGGACAGCAGCGGTTGCGTGCGCATCCGGGAAGCCGCCGATCGGCCCGTCCACCGGAACCAGCTCGAAGGCCACCTTCTGCGCCACGGTCATCATCACCTGTTGCAGCTTGGCCTTGGGCCCCAGCGAAACCAGCCACAGCTTGCTACCGGGGTTCTTGGCGGCCAGTTGTGCCGCTTCATACAGCGCGCTGGCCGCCCACGGGTCCAGCACCGCAGGCAATACCATCTCATTCTTCAGTCCCGGACCCAGAGGCCCAGTAACCGGCTCCAACGTTTGCAGCGGATCAGGCACAATTCCCGCGCAAACCACGATGTGCAAAATGTTCGCCATGAAAGATTTCCTTTATTGCTATTTTAATTGCTCGCCGAGGGGGCGATATCCAGACGGCACCGGTTGCCACCCTCCACTGGAAGGCCGCTATTCGTAGATGCCGTTGGTGATGCAGTGCCAGACGATGCCGTCGGTGAGAAGAATGTCATATTCCTGATGAATCAGGGTGCTGTCTGAATTGTGAACCTCTTTGATGAGCCGCGCCTGATAGTCGCCTGGAACAATCAACATGGCATTGTTCCCTGATTTTATCTGGTTGCGGTCGTCCAAAAGCACAGCATTTCCGGATAACTCAATCTTCTTGCCATTCAGAATTGCCTCAGCGATCATTACCGGTATCCCAACCGAATAAAGATTCGGAATTGTTGAAGCAGAGATATGCACTTTGATAGTGTATTCGGCCTGATCGGGCGTATTTTTTGCCTGCAAAGTGGCGGCGCTGAACAACAGGCAGAGGACGGCAAAGAACTTTTTCATCAGCGATTCTCTCAGGGGCAGTTGCCCACAGCGATAGTACAGCATTCGTGCCACAGCTGAAGTCGTACCCTGACACTGAGTCGTATCCCCTATAAAGCAATAAAAGAGGCTCGGATTTTGACGGACCATTGACTCCATACTGCTGCGCGGAGTTCAGAGAGAGTCTTGCTGGTCTACAGTCTCCGGTGTTGGAGACTGAAAAATTGTTTCTTTTGTTTCTGCCGTTCTTCGAATTTATTCCTGATTTGAATCTGGAAGGCAGCGGCGCCGTCCGGCGTCTAGCGCGGCGGTCCACATCGTGATGCAATCGGAGAATCGCTCCAACAAATTTGCGGAAATCTGCTAAACTGAGTGTGCTTTCGAGGAAGGCGTGGAGGTTTCAATGGAAGTGGGCGAGTGGGTGAAATCCAATGTCGAATATGGCAAGCGGCTGGTGGGCTCGGGGATTGAAGGAGCGCGCGCCGGTCAGGAAGAGTTCCTCAATGGAGAGCCTCTCGCTCCCTTTCTCAGTGAGTCGGTGAAGGCCTCAATCGCCCCAGCGGCGATTGGCGCTTGTGTGGGCGCGCTGGCGGCTTATCCGTTTTATCGGAAGAAGTCCTCGACGGCTACCGCCACCTTGGCGTATGGCTTGCTGGGCTGCGTGGTGGGGCTGACTGCGGGTCTGGCCTGGAAGAGCCGCGGTTTGAGCGCCAGCGTTGCCAGCGGCGCGTTAAAGGAGATCGGCAAGGTTCGCGACGAGAAATGGCTCACCAAGAATCCGATCAACTACGCCTAGGAAACTGCCCTCAAAAAAATCGGCATGGCGGAAGAATCGAATTTCCGCACAATGAAGCTGTGGCTTGGCACCCCGGTAATGGAATCCGCAAAGCGAGTTCCACCACTGATCTTGCAACATATGGCTGGTGCCGGCGTTGGCGGGGATAGTGATCAAAGCGAGATCCAAACATTCCCTTACGAACCAAGGTGGAGTTTGATAGAAAATCTTGTATCTGGCTGAGAATGTGGGCGAGTAGCTTGATTAGAACGAGCTCCCGCCCACTTGGCCGCACCGGGGAAAATGACCTTCTTCCTCGTCATACCATTCAATATCAGTTGCTTACAGAGACCTTCCTCATCTCGGAATGCTAGTCTCCGCGGGTTCTCAGCACAAGAATTTACACTTCTTTTATTGTCATCGCTTCCAATCTGTCAGATTGGAGTTCATGGGAATAGCTGATGGCCCAGTTGGAAGGGTGAATCAGATGCGCTATAGCGGAATCAGAATTGGTATACCCAGAGCCGGGACACTCAAGTGGCCGCGACCAACAGGGAGCGGCAACCTTCCACTGAACCCCATAGGGCACAGAGATTCTGATTCCGCTCGAACGTTTGTTCGATATTGGCGTTCACGGGTAAACTGTTCAAAGCGAGCGTCAAAGATTTCCTCCATGCTGGGGGTGAATTTTGAAGGAAAATCTCGCAAGTTGTTGATAATATGGGCGAGTAGCTCAATTGGATAGAGCACCGGCCTTCTAAGCCGGGGGTTGTG
>CAZXVX010000102.1:0-12272 GCA_964644105.1 uncultured Occallatibacter sp.
TCACCAATCTCGATTATTCGGATTACTTTGGCCGCATCGCCATCTGCCGCGTCTTCCAGGGCACGCTGCACGCCGGCGACGAAGTGGCCATCAGCAAGCGCGACGGCTCGCTGATGAAGACCCGCATCACCAAGCTGTTCACCTTCAGCGGCCTCAAGCGCATTGAAACCACTGAGACGGAAACCGGCGACATTGTGGCCGTGGCTGGCATCGAGGGCATCACCATCGGCGAGACGATCACTAGCCTTGAGAATCCCGCTCCGCTGCCGCTCATCGTCATCGACGAACCAACCATCGCCATTCAATTCAGCGTGAATAATTCTCCCTTCGCAGGGCGCGAAGGCCAGTACGTCACCAGCCGCAACCTGCGTGAACGCCTCGATAAAGAGCTGCTCACCAACGTTTCCATCCGCGTCGAAGACACCGGCTCACCGGACACCTTCAAGGTGCTGGGCCGGGGCGAGCTGCAACTGGCCATTCTGATTGAAATGATGCGCCGCGAGGGCTTCGAGCTCTCCGCCGGCCGCCCCGAGATCGTCACCAAGATGGTGGACGGTACCCGCATGGAGCCGGTCGAACATCTCACCATCGATGTGCCCGACGCCTACACCGGCACGGTCATTGAGAAGCTCGGCCCCCGCAAGGGCGAGATGACCAAGATGCACAACCACGGCTCCGGCCGCGTGCGCATGGAGTTCCGCGTTCCCAGCCGCGGCATCATCGGCCTGCGCTCTGAAATGCTCACCGAGACGCGCGGAACCATCGTCATGAATGCCCTCTTTGACGGCTACATTCCCTACCAGGGTGAGATTCCGCAGCGCCCCACCGGCGCCTTGATCTCTGACCGCCAGGGCCTGACCACCACCTATTCGCTCAACGGACTGCAAGAGCGCGGTATGCTCTTTGTCGGTGCGGGTGTAGAGGTTTACGAAGGCATGATCGTCGGCGAGCACTCGCGCGACAACGATCTTGACGTGAACGTGGTCCGCGAAAAGCACATGACAAATATGCGCGCCTCCAGCGCCGATGAGGCCATCCGCCTGGTTCCTTATCGCGCCCTCAATCTAGAGCAAGCCATTGAGTTCATTGCCGAGGACGAGATGGTCGAGGTTACTCCCAAGTCGCTCCGCCTGCGCAAGAAGATCTTGCAGCAGAACAAGCGCCCCAAGCGCTGGGAGAAGAACGCCGAGTAAACAATTTCAACCTATCAATCAGAGCGGCTTTAAAACTTGATGAGCATCACTCTCACAACGGAACGGTTACTGTTGCGGCGATGGCGCAAGCAAGACTATACGCCCTTTCAACAGATCAATGCCGACCCGCGGGTGATGGAATTCATGCCTGCGCCGCTGTCCGTCGAGGAATCGGATGCGCTGATTCCACGCATTGAAAGCCACTTCGATGCGCATGGTTTCGGCGTCTTCGCGGTTGAACTCATTCAGATGCGCGCTTTCATCGGATACGTGGGCCTGATGATTCCAGGCTTCCAGGCCCCCTTCATGCCGGCTGTCGAGATCTTGTGGCGGTTGGACGCAAACCATTGGGGAAAAGGTTTTGCCACGGAAGCAGCTCGCGAGGTGCTTCGCTTTGCTTTTGAAAATCTGAAGCTTGATAGTGTCGTCTCATTCACCGTCCCCATGAATACGCGCTCCCGCCGCGTCATGCAGAGAATCGGGATGAGGCACCAACCCAGTGAGGATTTCGACCATCCTAAACTGCCTGCGGGTCACCCATTGCAAAAACATGTGCTTTATCGGATTCGCCGTGAGAACTGGGAAATGAGCAAATAGCCGCTCAAGTGTTCAGTCCCTAAGGGTTTCAGCCCGTTTCTGAAAGTTGATGCCCAGATGCCCCACCCTAGCCACGCATTAGTTTTTGTGGCTGAGTTGGGAGTCAACCCAACGCCGCCGTCAACTCGCCAACTCGCCAACTCCGCGAAGCAGACGCGAACCTGCCAACTCTCCAACTCCGTGAATCAGACGCGAACTTGCGAACTCGCCAACTCCGCGAAGCGGATGCGAACCTGCTAAATTGATTTCCACAAATCCAAATCTCCCGCAAGCCATTTATAAATTCGGCAATGAATTACAGCAAATCTGTGCCCCATCCATTCCGCGCACCATGCGGAATGGGTGGGAGTGTGTGTTGCCTTTCATTGACTCAGGATCTGTGATCCTGTTTCCTCCTCAACCCAGCCAACACGTCCTTTGGCCAATCATTCCTACGCCATCGCATCAAAGCGCAGATGAATGCCTCTCTCGCCCGCGCTAAAGCTCGATGTGCTCGCGGCGGCATACGAAGCCTCCGCGCTGAAGCTGGTAGCAACAAACCTGCTGGAAGACTGCACATCGCCCGCCGTCGCCGAAAAGCTCGAGGTGAAGCTCGCCTCCTCAATAATGGTGATGCCGCCGGACGACGAAGCCATATACATAAAGCTGCTCGTGCTCATCCCCGTCTCGGTCGAATCCGTGCTCGCGGCCAGCAGGATCGTGGTGGCTTGAGCGGCCTGCACCTCCGCCTTGACGGGCTTGAGAAAGGAGACAGGATTCAAGGGTTGTACATTCAATGAGACGGCTGAAGCGCCCATGATTTGCATGACGATCTCTCCTCTGCGATTTGAAGTCGAACTCTCCCAAATCGTCTATCGGCAGCCGCGCGCCGGACTTTAGATTAATTTTTATAAATTTTCGTAACGCCAAATTCAGCCTCAATCCTCCGGTCTTTGCTGGGTGCCGGTTCACCGAATAAACGCTCCTTACCATTGCACGGCTGCAAACGTGGGCCGTTTATCGGATTGAATTCAGCAGAAGCCATTCGTCTGTGAATTGGTTTCGCGCTACAATCTTCCTATGCAGCACACCTTCGAGGAAGTCCAACAATTCGCCTGGGAACTACCGGAGAGTCAACGGATTTTGCTGGCCGCCTCGCTGTGGGAACGCGCTGATGCCAGCGAGGATGAGATCGCGGCAGCCTGGGGGCCGGAGATTGCCTGCCGGGTTGAGGAGATCAAGGCCGGAACCGCTGTAACCTATTCGCTGGCGGAGATAGAGGCGGATTTGCGGGCAGTGGTCGGTCGTTGAAGAATCTGCGTATTCACGAGGCCGCACGGCGCGAGGCCAATCTGACAACAGTCTGGTACGCCGAGCGAAGCCTTCCCGCAGCGCGTAGATTTCGCGACGATCTGTTGGCTGGCTTTTCCTCGGCAGCCGAAACACCGCTTCGTTATCCAGCCTATCTGCACGGAACCCGCCGCGTTCTGCTCCAAAGATTTCCCTATTTCATTGTGTTTTTCGATTGGCAGGACGAGGTCTACATCGTTGCTGTTGCCCATGCTAAGCGGCGACCCGGCTATTGGAAGAAGCGAGCCTGAACGAGCCTGGTTGGCTGCTCCGATCATCCGGCCTCTGTTGGGAGAATCGGTGCATTTCGCAGCGCCCCTACAGGACGCGGCTCTCAGCCGGCGGGCCTTCCCCAGGGTTGCGCTGCGCTTCACCCTGCCACCCCAACACGCACAGACCGCGTGCCGGGGACCCCGGCTCCCGGGTTATTTTCGCCCCCTCCTCCGGGAGCGCCAGGCTGCTCCAGCGGGTGATTGCGGTTGAAGGTTTGGGATGGCTGAGGCTCCAAAATCAGAGTAAGATGGGTTTGAGGAACTGCTATGAGCACCGCCATCGAATTTCCAGAGCCATTGTTCCGCCAAGGTGAGCAAATCGCGCGCTTGCAAGGGGTTACTGTGGAGGAATTCGTGATTCGCGTTCTGGAGCGGGAGTTGAGCACTGCTTCCGGCAGTCGCTCCGGCCAAACGCCGGTCAAGCTGCCTCTGGTTCCCTCAAAAAACCCCGGCGTTTTGGATTTGAAGGACTACGACTTCGATGATCTGCTTGCCTGACGTCAACCTCTGGATTGGGCTTACCTCCAACCGGCATACCCATTATGCGCGCGCCAAAGCTTGGCTGGACGGCTTGGAAGAGACACGGATCGCCTTCTGCCGCATTACCGAGTTGGGCTTTCTGCGCTTGCTCACCAATCACCATGTCATGGGCGAAGATGTGCTTGCGCCGCGTGAGGCATGGGTTGTCTACGATGCGTGGCGCCCAGAATCGCCAGTCTCGACCCGCGCGTCGATTTTCTCACCGAACCGCCCAACTTCGGTGAGCGCTGGAGAGAACTCGGCGAGAAGATTACAGGTGGGCCGAATGCCTGGACGGATGCGTATCTGGCCGCCTTTGCCGCTGTCTCCAATGCAACTCTTGTTACCTTCGACCGCAGGCTGAATGCGCTGGGCGCGGCCAAGGTGGAGTACTTGCTGTAAGGTTTGATCTGCCAGTTGTTTGCAATTTCACCCCCGAAAATCCGGCACCGGCGCATTTCGCAGCGCCCCTACGGGGCGCGACTCTCTGTTGGCCGCCTTCCCCAGGGTTGCGCTGCGCTTCACCTTGCCACCCCAGCACGCACAAATCGCGTGCCGGGGACCCCGGCTCCTGGGCTATTTTCGCCCGCTCCCTCCGGGAGGGCCGGGCTGTGCAAGCGGAAGGATTGCGGTTGAAATCCGTAGATTTTGTTTTCCGATAATCGCAGCCTACAAATCTGCATTTTTGAGATGAGTCTAAATGGACGGAGATCCGTCCCCAAAGCCAAATCTGCTGTAGGGACGGATAGGAATTTGGAGTGTTTACAATTGCATATTTCGTTTGATTACTCGTTTGCTTTCAAGATGGCGTCCGCCCAATCCTCGCTGGTTTTGTGCAGCCATTGCACTGTGGACTCATCTTTGTAGGTGTTGTAAAGGTAGAGAAAAAGGACTCGATTCTGTACACGCAGAACGATAATTGCTGCGGCCACTTTCGTATCCGGTCCTTTTGATGCTACAGTTTCGATTAATGCGAACGCCGCAACATTAGGTTTTGAAAACAGTAAGCCAAGCGGAAGTGGCTTGTCGACGGTAACGGACACGGAATTCGAGTTCAATTCTTTTAGGTTGCGATTGAGTTCGTCCTGACCCGACTTCAAATCAGCCTCTAAATTCGTTCCAAATTCCTTTGCCAAGCTATCGGCCACTATCTTAAATGTTGCTGGGTCGATCTCAGCAAATTCAGCACGCCGGGGAACCTCTACAAGTGCGTATTGGGACAGTGGTGTATCCCCTCCCTGGAGAAGTTGATTCAGATCTTCGGGACGGGTGAATGCAGCGACGAGTCGGTTAGTTACCGGGGCAAATGTTTCAAGCACTACGCGGTAGTCCGAACCCATTTCGCTCAGATCTTTTGTTGGAGAAGTAATTGTGATCGATTTCAATCCGACCCGAAAGGTTTGAGACTCTGCAGCCTTTGGGTGAGCCGAAGCAGTATCCTGTGAGTGCGCGATAGTCAATCCTGCAATCAGTAGAATGACTAGACAAGAAGACGAACGAAAAACACGGGCACATATTGCAAACAACTCCATCGCATCTCCAAATGTTGCAGAATTTTGGCTGAAATCTCAGTCAGGCCATCCTAACACACGAGCGCGAACCCATGGGTCCGCGCTCGTGTGTTTATTTCATATTGTTAAGTTACGCTTTAGTCAATCCGCCAGCGGCCAGCCGCTCCTTGAGGAGTTCGTGGGCGCGGATGAGGAACTCGTCCAGCGGCAGCTTGCCGGAGTCGACTTCGGCGAGGAGGGCGCGCTGGGCGGCGTACTCTTTGTTCACGATGCCCGCCTTCGATTGCAGCAGGCGCCATGCCTTGCGGCGCTCGACGCAGAACATGACCAACTGCCGCGATAGCGCGTAGTGCGTTGCCTTGCCGGCTTCGTCGTAGACGGTGATGTACGTGCCGAAGTCGGGGATGAAGGCGCGGTGGGCGGGGTTGAGGTAGTGGCGATAGACCACGTCCTGCTGATTGATGCGGACGAGCATGTTATCGAGCGGAATCAGCTTGGCCGCGGCCTCGGGCTTGATCTTCTTCAAGTGATTGCGGAAGCGGTTTTCGGTGGTGCACCAGTGGGCGACGGTGTAGCGGCGCACCTCGCCGGTCGTCTTGTCCTTGGTTTCGTACCAATCCAAATCAATCGACGGATTGCCCTTGAGGTCGAGAGCTTCCTGATACGTTTCGCCCAGCCGCGGGTTGAAGACGAACTCCGGCACGCCGCGCGAGTCGCGCACGCGCTGCGCCTGATGGAGCGCCATATCGTCGGCCACGCCATGCTCCGGCTGGCAGGTGGTGAAGGCCTGAATGAAGAGTGTGCCACGATACTCCAGGCCGTCGAGAATAGCGCGGTAGAGCTTGGGCGCGTTAGCCATGGAGATCTGCGCTACAAAGGGCGACCCGTGTCCCGCGAGGAAGGTCTCGGCAACCGTCTTCTTTTCCGTGCTCTTGCCCTGCGTAGCCGCGCCAAATACATTCATGTCGTTGCCGCCGAGCATCGGTGTCGAGTCCGAGTTCTGCCCGCCGGTGTTCGAGTAGACCTGCGTATCGAGCATCAGAACCTTGACGTTGGGCCGGTTCTGCAGCATCACCTTGGACATATTCTGGTAGCCGATGTCGCCCATGCCGCCGTCGCCGCCGACGGCCCAAACCTTGGGCAGCTCGACAATCTCCTGGTCGGTCATCAGCGCGTCGGTAAAGTGCGAGAGGTTGTAATACTCCTGCGCGTCAATGACGTTCTCGTCGCGCGTGAGCAGGATGTCGGCCAGGCGCTCAGGGATCACCGAACGGCGCGCGTGATCGACAATGAAGCTCTCGCCCATCAACCAGCCCACGGTGACGCCGTCCTGGAAGAGCGAATTCATCCAGGGGTAGGGGTGTGGGTTGTTCGGCGCGGTCGAGCCATAGACGGTGTTGCAGCCGGTGTGCGCTGCCATGGCCATCACGCTCATGCCGTTGGCCAGCCGGCCGTCCACCGCTTGCAGGTTCTTGTGGTTGAAGACCTCGGTCAGCAGCACAGCTGCAATGGCTTCAACCAGCTCGCCGTCGCTGATGGGCCCGTGCTTCTGCTCGTAAGCTGCAATGCGCGCCTTGGTGTCCTTTTCGTCCTCGCCGCCCAGGCCAAGAACCAAGTGAGCAATGGCTTGACGCAGCAAGTCGTACTCGGCTTGATTGCGCACGCGCAGAACCGCCAGGCGCGAGACGCCGCGCTTTTCCAGATCGCCGGCCTTGTTAAGGAAGCGGTCGCTCTTGGCGTGATAAACGGGGCGCATATAGGCTTCGGTGACCGCGGCGATCGAGCGCAGAACACTCTTCTCTCCGCAGCCCGCGCAGGCGCCGTCGCCGGCCACCAGCGCGTCGTAGGTCGAGCGCACCATCAGCATATTGCGCAGCGTGGCCGTCTTGGAGTCGGCGGGATTGGCCGCGTTGTAAAGTCCCAGGTACTTCTGCGTGGTGTCCGGTAGCAGATCCAGGAAGGCCGTGCCGGTGTTGTGTTTGGCGTTGACCTCTGCGGTCTCAGGAACCATCTTGAGGGCCTGGTGATCGCCGCAGGCCGTCACGCAGGCCGCGCAGCCTTTGCAAAGGTCGCTGACAAAGATCGAGAAGATTCCGCCGGAACCGGGGGCTTTGCGCTCAGGCGACGAGAAGATCGCCGTCACCTTCTGATAAGCCATCGGAACCTTGTCCAGAATCTCAAAGAATTGCTGCTTGGCCTTTGCAGAGAAGCCGTCGACAGAATCCGTGACCTCGCGCAAGATGGTCTGCAAGGGCGTACCGGTCTTGCTCTCAGCCACCATCCGCGGACGGGCCAAGCGCTCGATCTCCGGCAGCGCGGCCAGCAGTTTGGCGCGGTCGGCGGCGTTGGCCACATAATAGGAGACGGCCGTCGTAAGCAGGGTGCTCAAATCCTGCGAGGTGTTGGGCAGCGCCGTGTCCGGGCAAACGGAGATGCACTCCATACACTGTGTACAATTTTCCGCAATGTAGAGTGGAGTTTCGCGGCGAGCCACATACTTGGAGGCCGTGTCACCGGTGGCGGCGGCAATCAGGCCCATCGCGGCCAGCGGCGTTGATGGCTGGTTATAGCCGAAGCTCGCACGGAACTCGGCGTCGAAGCCGGCAATGCTGGCCAGCGGCGTGCGCGCGGCCTGACCCGCAGGCAAAGCGTGCGAGCGGCAACCCGTCCCGCAGCCACCGCCTGCTGTCGTCAGTTCCAGAATCGGCAGCAGCGCATGGCCGCGCAGGCTGGAGTGATCGGCCGCGGTGAGCGCGCCAATTTCAATCTCTTTCACCTGATTGAAGCCTTGCAGCATCACTTCCATATTCGACTGCACCACGGCCTCGCCTAGCTTGCCGAACTTCTTCACGTACTGCTTTTCGACGACAGCGTGATACTGATCCTGCGTAATGCCGAATTCATTCAGCAGCGTGCTGACGCGGAAGAATGCGCCGAGGAAGGCGTTGCCCTGCATACGCAGTTGCAAGTCGCCGCGGTCGGTGGCTTTTTTGGCAATCTCAAAACCCGGCAGCGTAAAGACGCGAATCTTCTTCTCGATAATCTGTTTGCGCGCCCAAATCGGCAGTTGCTCCCAGGCCTGCACGCCCTCCTGATCCGACTCCCAAACCAGCGAACCGCCCTCGGCCATGCCGTCCAGCGGGTTGGTGTGGGTGAATGCCTTGGGATCGCAGCAAAGAACCACCGTCACATGGCGCAGGTCGCAGTTCACGCGGATGCGGTCCTTGGCGGCCACCATAAAATAGCTGGTCGGCGCGCCCTTCTTCTCCGAGCCGTACTTCGGATTGGCGCTGACGTGAATCACTTCCTTGGGATTGCCCAGCGCGTCGCGTTCGCCGTCGCGCTCAAAGATCAGGTCGTTCAAATCGCCAAGAATGGCGCCCAGGTTTTTGCCCGTGGTGATGGCGCCCCAGCCGCCAATCGAGTGGAACCGTACCGCAACTGCGCCTTCCGGCAGCAGCGACGGCGTTTCGTCGCCGACCACCGCGTAAGGATGATCGATGCCCAGAACAAAGTAGGAGACGCCATCCGCGGCTGTCTTGCCATCTTTGCGGGCGCGTCCGGCGGTGGCGTATTCGTATGCGCCCAGAATGTGCTCCGGGCGGAAGTCGCGCGAACCCAGCCCGTAGCTGCCGCCGAAGATCCGCGGCACCTCGGCCAGCGTCACGGCGGGCAGCCCTTCCACGCCCTGCACGGCCTTCGAGAAAGCGGTGCGAATATCGCGGCCCAACGGATTGTCGCCGGCCAGCGGCTCGTCGGTGCGTTCCAGAATAATCACGTTCTTCTTGTCCTTGAGCGCGGCTATAATGGCCGCCTCCGGGAAGGGGCGAATCACATTCACGTGAATCGAGCCGACACTGGCTCCGCGCTTCTCGCGCAGATAATCCACCGCGGCTTCAATGTTCTCCGCCGCCGAGCCGAGCGAAACAAAGACTGTCTCCGCGTCCTCCACCTTGTACTCGCTGATCAGCCCGTAGCGCCGCCCGGTGAGCAGGCCGAATTGCAGATAAGCGTCTTCCAGGAACTCCAGTATCGGCTCGGCAAAGTTGTTGCGCCGCGCAATCACGCCGTTCATGTAGTGTTCCTGATTCTGTACAGGTCCCAGCAGAACGGGGTTGGTCAGGTCCATCATCTTGGGCACGCGCCGCCGCGTTGGGCCAAACAGCGCGCGCTGCGCTTCGGTCGGGCATTCGATCACGTCAGCCGGTGATCCGAGATACTCGCGAATCAACTCGGACTCATGCTTGTAAAAGGTTCGCT
This sequence comes from uncultured Occallatibacter sp., assembly GCA_964644105.1. Taxonomy (GTDB): domain Bacteria; phylum Acidobacteriota; class Terriglobia; order Terriglobales; family Acidobacteriaceae; genus Telmatobacter. Next base: position 9,682 of record CAZXVX010000102.1, read on the forward strand.
CCAGGTGGCTGGTCAAAAAGCCGTCCATAATGTTCATGCCGGGGGTCAGCGCCAGCTCGGTCACGCGGCGCAAAATCAGCGCCTGATCGGCGGCCTGCTGCGCGTCCTTGCCAAAGAGCATGATCCAGCCCGTGTCCAGCGCGCCGTAGATGTCGTCGTGGCCGCAGTGCACATTCAGCGCGTGCTTGGTCAGCGCCCGCGCGCCCACCTCCAGCACCATCGTCGAGGCCTTGCCGGGAGCGTGATAGTACTGCTCCACGCCGTAAACCACGCCCTGGCCGCTGGTAAAGTTGACCACCCGCTTGCCGCAGACCGAGTGGGCAATCGCGCCGCCCTGGGCCGCGTGCTCGCCCTCCGTCTCAATGGCGATGGTGTTCTGTCCAAAGGCGTTCAAGTGGCCCTCGGCATACGCTTGCTGAAAGAGCTCGCCGCCCTCGGTGGAGGGCGTAATCGGATAAAAAACGCCGGCGTCACAGATGCGCGTCTCGGTATGGTACGAGACCAGCTGATTTCCATTTGCGGTTACCCGTATGCCGGGATAGCGAGCAGCAGTCATGAATTCCTCTCTTTTCGTCTCATGCTTGATTAGATTCGCGCAATGCGCCGGAGGGTTCGTGAATCAAGGGAGTGCTCTCCCATCAAACCCGCGCCACAATTCGTTGCAGTCTTTCGCCGGAGCGCCTCTCAGGCCTTCCAGCCCGTGTGCCTGTGCAAGTGCAGAAGCCGGAGTGAAGACGAGGGAGCCCAAGGGGGAGCGCGCCTCGATCATTCGGCCTGTATACAAGTATGCGCCATCCAGTAGGAGACATCGTACCAGCTCATGGGACAATGCCCCCGAAAGTCAGTTTGCCCCTGGCAAAAAGTCGAGTTGCATGGGCGATTCCAGCGGTCTACTGGCCTTCGCCAATCCGCGCGAGATAAACCTTTGATAGCTGATATCCCCGCCAACTCGCCAACCCACTGGAGACGAAAACTTGGATAGCCAACGCCCCCGCTAACTCGCTGCCTTGCGATTGTCCGCGAAGCGGACGCTAACTTGCTGAACTTATTACAAAAAGTCGCATCTTCCCATCAAATGTTCAAGGAACACCTTGAATGCCAATCAGCCGCAAAACTGCTCTTAGAGCGAGCGGCTTAAACCAAAGCCACCAGGTTCTCCACGCTCCGCTCCTTCATCTTCTGATAAAGGCCCGCTACGGCATACTTTTTGAAGTGCTCGGACTGGTGGTGCGCGGCCTGCGCCTTGGCATCCACATATTGCTCATAGATAAGCACCGTGTCCGGGTCGTCTTCCACGTGATGGGGAATGTAGCTGACGCAGCCCGGCTCCTGCCGCGAGGCCGTAGCCAGCGCCCGCAGCGTTTCCACCACATCGTCGCGATCTTCCGCGGCAAACTTCAGCCGCACAACAAAACTGATCATAGGTAAATTGTATCGTGAAGCTCCAGTCGAGGCCCGAAACTCCGCCAATGCCGCACGCCAGGTTTTCTTTGCGGAACAGATGAATCAAATCCGGAAATGGGTGTACGATATGACACTGGAATATGCTGAGAAGCGAGAGGAAACGATTTCATCTTCCACGAGGATCTTTGAATAATCTGAGAAGCGTCCGGGCACGACTTTAATCGTGCCGAGAGAGCAAAAAAATGGATTTGGCTTCAGAGCTTATCCGTGAATTGTAGCGCCCCGTGATTTGTAGCGCCGGTCTCCCATGATTTGTAGCGCCCCGTGATTTGTAGCGCCGGTCTCCAGACCGGCTGTAATGTGGACCTCCTGGTCCACGTTGACTCTCAAACCATACAGAAATACGTTAGGGAACCTCTGAATAATTTGATGTTTTGAAAGGGCACGACTTTACAGCCTGAGGAAAAACTCACGAGCCTATCTGTTTTGTATCAGGGCACGACTTCAGTCGTGCCGCAAATAGCCTAAAATAAATGCGGGCTTTAGCCCCTGATGGAAGGTTTCTTTGAAAATGAAAGTTAATCAGAGGTTCATTAGAGCCATCGCTCAATTAAAACAGGCTCGAAACCAGAAAGAGAATATCTTCAATTTACGGATAAGCTCTTAGCCCCTGCGGATCAGTTTTCAGTTATGTACGCTTCTGTAGCGACTAAAGTCGTGCCCTGACACCTATTTACTTCTCGAAGATAATTTGCAAGATGCTCGCATACCACGAATTTCAGCTATGGGCTCGTCAAGTTAGACGCCGTTGCCGCTGAAGAGAGTAACTGAGGCAGTGCCAAAACCAATCTGCTCTGCCTCGTCTACCCGCATCCCATTGCGCAGAATATCCAGCGCCTCGGCTTCCATGCTATAGCCGCCGCTCTACGCTTGAATCCTCTCCAGCGCCGCCTCAAACTCCGGCAGCAGCATTGTCTGGTTGCGGTCAGGCCCAGTCGAGACCATGCCGATCTTGGCGCCGCTCTCGCGCTCCTGAAAGCGCAGATACTCCTGAGCTTCCTGGGGCAGTTTCTCAAAATGCGTAATCCCCTCGGTCGAAGTGCGCCAGCCCTTCATCGTGGTATAGATCGGTTTGATCTGCTCCAGGCCCTGCACGTCGGCGGGAATCTCGTCGGTGACTTTGCCGC
>CAZXVX010000103.1:0-12208 GCA_964644105.1 uncultured Occallatibacter sp.
GCCACAGCCGGCCAGGAGGCCAGCGCTACAAGTTCGTAGGCGGGTGGCCTCGGTCTGGCCACTAAAGCCGGGTGTCGGCTGCCCCCGGACTCGATTTTGAGACCGGGGAAGCACTAACCCCAACCAGCAGTTTTTTTGATCCCTGACCCGTGCTCCGAGAGCGAACCTCAAGCGAGGGGATAGCGAGCAGTTGGCCGCACCGCGGGTGCTTGCACAACATTTCCCTCTCTGCCATTTAATCAACCACAAAGAAGCAAGAAAAATGCTAGCGCGCGGTTGCGGGGCGTGGATGCGGTGTGGTGCTGCCTTCGGTCATGCCCAGCGCCCACTTGATGGCCTCAAAGTACATCGTGCGCACGTCCGGGTCCAGCCACGACTCTTCAGTATGGCCGAGCGTGGAGTAGAAGACTCGGCCCTTGCCGTACATCTTGCTCCAGGCCACGGGAAAATCGTGGTCGGCGCGGTGAATCCTGGGGTTGTTGCTGTAGTCGAGCCGCGTGGGATCAAGGCTGAGCAGGACATTCACCTTGTCGCGCGACCAGTCCTTGGGCTGATAGATCTCGTCGTATTTGACGAACGCGGCGGGCAGGTGGCGCACGGCTGGGAAGCTGGGATCTTCGTTGAGGATCGGCGCTTCAAAGGTCATCCAGGGATGCTCGTCGAAGGAGCCGCCGATCATTTCGACGTACTCCGGCCATTTGTAGTTGGTGTCGAGCGCCGCGTGGATGCCGACAAAACCTTTGCCGTCCTCTTTGATGAAGGAGATCATGTCCGCCTTCTGGCTATCGTCCATATCCAGCTCGCCGCTGGTCGAGGCAAAGACGATCAGGTCGAAGTTGCTCAGGTTCTTGGCGTTGCGCGTCAACTCTTTTTTGGTCAGCAGCTTGGTGTCGGTGCGCATGGTGGTCTCCCACAGGCCGCTCTCCTTGCCCATGTTGTAGACAGCGGCCATCGCCGCCGAGATGGAGTCGTGCTCCCAGTCCTTGGTCTGGCCAATTACCAGTACATGCTTCATGCGAACCTCCTTGGGGCGCGGCGCGGGCGGCAACGGGCGGCCAGCGGTCTGTGCGAAAACGCAATTGCTCTGGACGAGGAGCCCAAGGCCTATCAGAACAAAGGAGAAAATACTGCTGGATCTGCGCATCAAAAAACTCCTTCCGGATTGACCGGTTTCTCCAAAGCTACTTTGGGTAAGCGCGCTGGATGAGCGGGCAACTCTCTCCGCCGAGATTCTTTTGGATGTCGAACTCCGTGCCCTGGAGTGGAATGTGCAGGTAGGCCCCGTTGCCCGACGCGGTAAATTGCGGCCATAACGTTTCTTTTGCCGGGGCTCCGCTTTTGACAAAATCCGTGATCAGGCGGCCCATCTTTCCGGCCACTTGTTCGTCTTCGGCGGTGGGCTGTTTCTCTCCATAAAAAAAATCGAAGATGTAAAACAAATCGGTTGTGTGCAGCGCGGTCTGGTTGCCGGGCAGCGGCCGGTCAAACTGGTAGAGATAGGTAGGCTGCCCGTGGGCTGCGTGCCAACCGGCCACCTGACGAGCAGCACAGCGGAAGTTGTGATCAGTGGCCCAGCGCGTGGCCGGCGCTCCCAGCGGCGAGCTGGGCGGCGTGGCGTTGTAGATCGCCTCCAGGCGGGTTGCGTCCGCCGCGCCCACAGTCATTGCCATGGCGTGCCGCAGTTGCTCGACCGATTGGCCTGCGGGCACGATCTCTTGCACATCCACACCCATGATCAGCGGCACGGGCGCTTCTTTGCCCTCGGCGTAGATTCTCCACGGCTCCTCGGGCAGAACCCAGCCATCCACGCTGGCCCCGCGAAAGCCCCACCACTCCACCGGCGGCGCTGGCGGCGCATCTTTGTCGGCCGCCATGACCTCGGCCGTCGTTGCATTGCGCTGCGCCTTCAGATCCGCGCCGATGGACCGAGCCACCGGCTGCCAGGCATTTTCCGACTCCTCGCGCGTCGCCGTCGGCATCAGCCCCAAGACCTGCCCGCTCTCGGAGATCGCGCCGCGAAACAACCCTCGCGCCAAAGGCGAAGCCAGCATCAGACCCACATCCACAGCTCCAGCCGATTGCCCGATGATCGTTACCTTGCCGGGATCTCCGCCAAAGGAAGCGATGTTGCGCTGCACCCACTTGAGCGCGGCGATCTGGTCCAGCAAACCGTAGTCGCCCGAAGCGTGCTGCGGTGACTCGGTGTCAAGTTCCGGGGTGCGGAAGAAGCCGAAGATCCCCAGCCGGTAGTCAATCGTTACCAGCACAATACCGTGCGGAACCAGCTTGAAGCCGCTCGATAGCTCCTCTACCGCGCTACCGGCAGTATTTGAGCCGCCGTGAATATATAACAGCACCGGCAGATCGTGCGCTCCGGCCGGCGCCCAAACGTTGAGATAGAGGCAATCCTCATTGCCGTGTTCGTGCGCCCACTTGTTCCATCCCTGGTCCTGCTGCGGGCAGGGAGCGCCGTGGCGTAGCGCCTGCCGTTCGCCGCTCCACGCAGGGAAGGCCTGCGGCGGACGCCAGCGCAACTTGCCCACCGGCGGCTGGGCGTAAGGAATGCCCAGAAAGGCCAGCAACCCCGGCGCCGGCTCGGCCCCTTGCAAGAGCCCTTCGACCGTTGTGACCCGCGCCTTGGGAGACGGCGGATAGACCGAAGGCTGCGCACTCAGCGCTGCCACGCCCGCCAAAACCAGCAAAACCACCCCAACCAATCTTCCAGTGAAAGAGAACAACATCGCCAGCTTTCCTTTCCACCCGCGCATCCTTAAGAATTGTACTTTACATGCACAGAGAGGGCGCAGTCGCTGCACGCGCATTATGCCCGATCCCATTGTGAACAGCTACGAGCTGGGCGACAGCATCGAAGAGATTCATGAGGGCTTTCCTTCTCTCTTGTCCGGATCCAGCGGCTGGTGGATTTTGTTCACAGCCGGCAGCGGCGGCGCTGCGCATGAAGATAGAGAGTCACATTGACTTGGCTAGAGTATCAATCGCTGCCTGTATGGTAATTATCATTGTCATTGGATTGGTGGGGGACTCTATAAATCCAAGTTTTTGGTAAAACCGCTTTGCGCCTTCGCTGATTGCATGAACGAGAATGGCGCGGATGCCGACAATTTCGGCGGCTTGAAGAGTTCTGAGGACGGCATCCTTCAAAAGTGCCGAACCGATTCCACGCCCCTGGAATTTGCGATCAATGGCCAGCCGCCCGATCACCATCACCGGCACGGGGTCAGGCATATTCCGCCTCACACGGCCAGGAGAATCCCGGTGCGCCACCGCGCCTGCAGACAACGCATAGTAACCGACTACTTGCTGCCCGACGCAGACGACATAACTCCGGGATGCGCCGCTTTCCTCGTTGTGCAACGCCCTGCGTTTGAGCCAGTCATCAAGCTCCGGCTCACCGCAATGGAGCTGCGAGAGATCGTGAGCGGGACTCAGTTTCTCAGGAGCGGAAATCTCCCCAATCTCTACTTCTCCCATGGCGCCTTCGTCTTGAGCAGGCGAGTCAAGCCGGGATTCTCAGCCGGCGGCGCATCCAGCATCGCCGTGAAGCGCTGGAATGCGTCGTCGTCCAATTGGAAGTAGCACTGGTCAAGCAGGACGGACTCCGCCTCGCGGCAGGCAGCAGCCAGCATGAAGTCGGAGCGGTTGCGCCCCTGCGCCTCCGCCGCGCGGTCGATCAGCGCCTTCTGGCTGCGCGTGACGCGCAGATTGATGTTCTCTGCGCGCAAGCGGCTCGGTTCTGCGGCTACAGTGCCCATGGGTTTTTGCTCCTTTGTGCTCACAATCAGTGTACGTTGCTGTGCGCACATTGTAAAGTCGATGAATGATAAATGACTGTTTTGTCAATGTTTACCAATCTCTGGAAGCGATAATCCACGGCAAATCTTGCGCGCAAGCAGATCGGCGACCTCGGAATGGCGAGGAATGGCTTCTGTCTGTCCAGTTTCAGGATTGCACCACAAGGAGTGCGAACCACCTTCGCGCTTGAGGTAGCATCCATTCAAGCGCAGATAGCGCAGCAACGACTCTCGCTTCACTGGACGGTCACCGTCTCGCGAAGCGCTTCTGCCGGAACTCCGCGCAGTCCATCCTCGCGGCGATCTTCCAAAATCAGTTGGATGGCGGAGACCAGGTTCTCGCGACACTCGGCCACGCTATGCCCCTGCCCGTTCGCTCCGGGAATCTCTGGGCTCCAGGCGACAAACCATTCGCCATCGCGCTCAATCACCGCTGTGAATTCATTCCGCATGGAACGAGTATAGAACGGAAACTGTCATTCCGTGCGTATGATATGCAGGATGAAGGAATCCCAGGTCCGGAAATTCGGACTGGGGTACCCGGCTACCTTAGGTCGTCAATTTATTTGTGGCACCGAGCACAGTAAATACCGCCAAAAAACCGGGTTCCTTACCGCTGTCTTCGTTGTGAATCAGGGCTACCGTTGGATAGCGGGCCATTCGTCTCTTCTTTTTGATCCTATCCGCCTCATTCGCGTTTTTGCCAAGATAAATATTCTGCGTCTTCTCGTAGATATCCTTGAGAATTGATTTTATTCCGGAAATCTCCTCCTTCTTGAAATCCAAACGCATTAGATACATACCAATGATGTAATGATCATGTTTACGTACTTTGCCATAGGGACTTCTCTGAGTGAGGGTTTCTGGATGCCTCTTTATGTAATCTCTGAAGATCTTTCTTAGACCACTCCTTCTTAAATGCTTTTCCAAGTTGTCAATATTCCAAGATTTCTTGGGTGACACCTTTACTTCTAAATAGAAATTGAATGGTTCTGCTTTGGCAGCATCAATTTTATCTGTCTCGATTGCCACCCAAAGGTCGCAGCGCCCCCAACCTGTTGCTTTCCTGGCAATATTGACTTGACTGCCACCCAATTCTGGTACTGGTATTCGGGGTTTTGGTACACGTAATTCCTCAAGAACAATTGATTTACGGTATCTTCTAATAATCGACGCTGAGAGTGTGCTCACAATAGCTCGTTCAGTATTTATCCAAGGTAATTCCGGTTCACCGAATAACTCAGTCTCCCCTGTTCTCTGCACATATAGTTGGAGGTACTTGGCCCAAGCTTCGCAAATATGTTCAAGATGCAATTGAATTCTTTCATGGTTCGCAAACCGAGAGGCATAACTCACATCCTTCGGTTCTTTCGACTTAAATATTTTCCAATTTCGTTTCATATCTGGGAAACTCCTTCCACTTTGTGCAAACTTTTGAATTCACTCCTCGCCATTCTCCTGGAACCGGAACATAACCTCCCATATCTGATGAAGTGCGTGGATATACCGAGACGATGACTTGATCTTGTTTCCGAAACTCAACGCTTCGTTCTTGAAGTTGGACCATGTTTGTTCCGTCACTAATTGTGAAACGATCTTTACCCATTCGGACTTCAAAACGATCAACCGAAATTTATAGTCGGTCCCTGCATTGCAAATAATCTCAGCCCTGGCACACTCGCTCTCCGGAAAGCGATCGCGTAGATTCTCTAAGTGCTTACGCGACCGGGCACGAATCATCACTTTGTCTTCATCGATACTACCGTCTTTCTTTCTCGCACAAGCAATCGAAAAAAATCCATATCTTGTAAATATCCACATAATTTCTAACCTCCTTTTGCTGGGTGGAATCATATCTTCTTTCACACCGCAAAATCAATAAAGCCGCGCACGGGATCGGTCGAGACCAGCTTGGCGGTTACTTTGTCGCCTACGTCGAGGCCTTTGCCGCCTTGGACGACCATGCCTTCTACGTGGGGGTCGAGGGTGCGGACGAAGGTGCCGTAGTGGTTGACGCCGGTGACGATGGCGGGGAAGCTTTGGCCGATACGCTTCTGCAAGACGACAGCGGCGATGCGCTTCTGCATCTCGCGCTCCACCTTGCGCGCGCCGTCTTCCATCAGCGTGCAGCGGGTTGCAATTGCATTGAGCAGACTTTCGGAGTAGGGCTGTGGCTGTCCAGCTATCCAGGCCTTCAGCAGTCGCTGCGTGACAACATCCGGGAAGCGGCGGTTGGGGGCGGTGGAGTGGGTGTAGTCCTGCACGGCCAGGCCGAAGTGGCCGGGCGAAGGCTCGTTCGGCTTGACGAGGACGTACTCGCCGGGGCCCATCAGCTTGACGGTGGCGAGCGAGAGGTCTGGGAAGTGGTCGGGGTCTTTCTGCTTCTCGGCGAGCAGGAAGTCGTTGAGCGCCTTGGAGTCCGGCTCGGCGGGGAGCGTTGTGCCCAGGCTCTCGGCCAGTTCGACGATGCGGTCCCAGCGCTTGGGGGTGCGCACAATGCGGCGGATGGAGGCAACGCCGGCAGCCTCGAAGGTGCGGGCGATGACGCCGTTGGCCGCGACCATGAACTCCTCGATCAGCGAGGTGGCGCGGTTTTTGCTTTGGCGAACAATGTCAATCGCTTGTTCGGCCAGCATCACCGGGCGGGTCTCGATGGTCTCCAGATCGAGAGCGCCGTGCTGGAAGCGTCCGCCGACCATGCGACGAGCGGCCTCGTCCTGGAGCTTGAGTTGCGCGGCGAGATCGGCGCTCGCGGCAACTTTCGGCGGGGCAGGAGTTTTCCCTTCGAGCCAGGAGCCGACGGCGTTGTAGGCCAATTGCGCGTGATTTCGGACGAGGGCGCGATAGGCCTTGCCGTCTGTCGCCGCGCCGGATGGGTCCACGGCATACTCGATGACTACGGCGACGCGATCTTCATTCTCGTTGAGCGATGTGATGCCCTCGGAGAGTTCGCTGGGCAGCATGGGAAAGACTTTGACGCCGGTGTAGACCGAGGTGGTCTCGGATTGCGCGTGGGAGTCGATGACCGTGCCCTGATGGACGCGGGAATCCACATCGGCCACGCCAATCAGCACGCGGATGCGGCCATCGGGCAACTGCTCGGCCCACTCGATCTGGTCCAGATCCTTGGAGGTATCGTTGTCGATGGAGGACCAGAGGAGGTTGCGCAAGTCCTGAATACCGGCGAGGGCTGGCATTTCCGCTTGATGCGCCTGAATCGCGGCCAGTTCGCCGTCGGTTCCAGCGGGAAAATCGGGCTGAAAACCATGCTCGATCATTGCGGCATGGGCCGCGGCAACCAGGTTGAAGTGATGCTCGCTGTAGTTTTGATGATTCGCGTGATTCGGTTGATCGGAATGATTGCCATGAGACGGGCGGCCGTTCGACATTGGGTTTTGGCTCCTTCCAACTGAAAGGCCAGCCTATCACGCCGAAGGGAGAATGAGATATTTTTTGAGGTTTTGTGGCAGGAGAGAGCTGGGGTTTCTAAATTCCCAGGTCCCAAAATCGGGACCTGGGGCACCCATATTGGTTGAAAGGAAAAAACAAACGCTAGCGCTTGCCCTTGATGGTGATAGGGCTAGAGCCAGAGCCAGAGCCGGACGCGGCGGATTTTTTGGCGGCGCGTTTGGCGGCAATGGCGCTCATCTCCTTGCCGATGTGGGAGTTGTTGATGGTGATCTGGAGGGCCAGGTTGATGACGTTGCTGGTGCCCCAGTAGAGCGCCAGACCAGAGCCGTAGCGCCAGAGGAAGCTGCCCATCAGCACCGGCATCATAATGGCCATCATACGGCGCTGCGACGGATCCATCCCCGGTGAAGGCGTAATGATCTGCGTTACGAACATGGTGACGATAATCAGAATCGGCAGAATGTGCAGCGGGTCGGGCGCGGAAAGGTCAGTGAGCCAGAACCAGTGCGCCTGACGCAGTTCGATGGCGTTCGAGAGCAGCTCGAAGTAAGCAATGAAGAGCGGCATCTGCACCAGCATGGGCAGGCAACTGCCGTACATATTCACGCCTTCGACCTTGTACAACTCCATCATTTCGGCGTTCATGTCTGCGCGCTTGGGGTCAGTGGATTTGACATGAGCATATTTCTTCTTGATGGCGTCCACTTTGTGCTGAATGCGCATCATCTTCAGCGAGGACTTCAGCATCATGTAGCGGGTGGGCAGCATGAGCATGGTGAAGGCGGCGGTGAAGAGGATGATCGCCCAGCCCCAGGTGTAGCTGCCAGGGCCAAGGAGGCCACGCAGGAAGCGCAGCACGTAATAGAGCGGTTTGGCGACGATGCCCATCCAACCGTAATGAATGAGTGGGGCGAGTGACGGACCGTCGGGCTTGCCGGTTGAGCCAATGGCGTGAATAGAGTTGAGCAACTCCATTGCCTTGGGACCGGCAAAGACACGCAGGCTGGTGGCGCCGCTGGTGTCTCCCACGGCCAGGCCTAGAACGTGCGCCGGGGTCTTTTCGCTGTTGGGATCTTCAAGGTCACGCGGCAGATAGAGGACGTTGTGCAGCGTGACGGCGGTGGTGCGCTCCGGAACGTCGGGCAGAAAGGCCGCGGTAAAGTAAGTATCGGTGACGGAGTCGTAATCGTAGGGCAGAGTCTCTGTGTTGTAAGCGCTGACCTTGGGCGCGGCGGTGGTGTCCTGCTTGCCGTTGAGCGACCAAGCGATGGTTGAGAGCGCGGAGGCGCGGATCTGGGAGCGCGTCGAGGATTTTGGAAGGAACTCCTCCATGTCGCCCAAGCCGGAGGGCCATGCGACCAGCGCGCGGATGGGCGAGCCGTTGCGCGTGACCGTGGTCTCGATGCCGACTACGTAGCTCGAATCAAAGCGGAAAGTCTTCACGACATCGATGCCGTTGGCGCTGTAGCGGAAGGTGAGGGCGCTGGTGTCGGGCACATCCACGTGACCGCCGGCGGTGGGCTGTGCGCCGGTGACAGAGAGCTGATAGAGCGCCGCTTTGTTCAACTGGTCATTGAGAGCCGGGTCATAGGTGAAGAGCGAAAGCGGGTAGCCGAAGCGCTCGGCAGCCTGAGGCTGGACCAGATCGAGAAGCTTGCCGCCGGCCTTGCCGCCGCTATCGTAATAGTTCTTGAGCAGCCAACTGGTTACCTGCGCGCCACGATTGGTAAATGTGATGCGGTAGTTGGCGTTCTCGACGGTGGTGGTGGTCTCGGTGGAGGCGCTGACAGTGGGAGAGACAGCGTTCATTGACCCAGGCGCCAACTGCGGTTGAGCGGCAGCGCCGGCTACCGGAAGAGTTGGTAACGGCTGGTTGGGCGACTGGCTTTGGCCCTGCGTGGCGGGCGGAGGCGGAGGCGGCTGCTGCGGCTTGAAGAAAAACTCGTAACCGAGCAGGATGACGAGAAAGATGAGGGCGAAGATCGTCATGCTGCGGCCATCGCCGCCGCCTGGACCGGAACCGGGCCCTTGAAGATTTGGATTCGAAATTTCTGCCAAGGTGGACTTCCTATTCGTTGGAGGGCGCGCCGTCAGGCTGCCGCTCTTTCTATGGTAAAGGTTTGTGGTGAATTTGGCGTAAAGGGGAGGGCGGAGGAACCGGATCGAGGCCGCCGGGAGTGAAAGGATGGCAGCGCAGCAGCCGCCAAGCAGCAAGCGATGTGCCCTTCAGCGGGCCATGCTGAGCAATGGCTTGCGAGGCGTACTCCGAGCAGGTGGGCAGGAATTTGCAGCCGCCGCCGGGGGAAAGCGCGTGCAGCGCCGGCGAGAGCCAGCGGCGGTAAGCGGCGAGGATGGCGAGCAAGATACGAGTCATAGATTCAGCCAAGAACTACTGTGCAATGAAGGGTACGGGCTTCAGCCCGTACATTTTTAGCAAATGTTGATTCCCGGCTTTAGCCGCCGAGGGAAATCGAGCCACTCATTCAATTTCCCTCAGGGGCTAAAGCCTATGACTATTTCCGTCTCAGATGTACGGGCTGAAGCCCGTACCCTTCAGCCTCCGTTGACAGATGAAACAATCCATTTTCAATTCACAAGGCCCTGCATCCGCTCGGCCTCGGTCTTTGCCTGATGAAGGATACGCACAACCTCGGCCTCAAGTTTCGTGAAATCGATGGTCAGGACGGCGCGGCGGGGATGGAAGATCAAGTCGCAGCCGGCAGGGAGCAGATCCGTGTGGCGGCGCAGCACCTCTCTCATGCGCCGCTTGAGGCGGTTGCGCTCGTGGGCTTTGCCGATCACTTTGCCGGCGGTGAGTCCAACGCGCGGTGCTTCGGGCAGTTCAGCGCCGGTGTAGGCGGGCTGCTGCGGAGCGAGAAACCAGCTCATCGACGCGGATTGGCGCTTGCGGCTGGCGGCGTAGGATCGCTGATAGTCGGCGTGCTTGCGCAGACGCAAGCCTGTGAGCGACTGCCGGAGAAGCGGGCGTTCGTCAGAACTGGAAGGAATTGTCATCGCAACGCCACGGAGGGTGTTGGCCGGAACGTGGTTGAAAAAATCATCCATTCCGGCACCCATAAAGGACGAGGGCAAAGAGGCGAGGGCGAAACGGTGGGCGGATTAGTCGCGGAAGCCGGCGCTGACGGCAACGCGCTTGCGTCCGATGGCGCGGCGGCGGCTGAGCACGGCTGCGCCGGCCTTGGTCTTCATGCGCGCGCGGAAGCCATGTGTCTTCACGCGTTTGCGGCGGTTGGGCTGAAATGTGCGCTTGGGCATAAAAATGCGCTCCTGTTTCCTAGAGAAAATCTTCGCCTTGACGGCAAGTTCTAAGTGTATCGCAGATTGACGCAAGAATCCAGTGCGATGAACCGGATACCACACTTTAAGTGAAATCGTTGACTCCGGGGCCAAATTCGGGTATTCTGAAATCCTTGCGCGGTGTTGCGCCTGGAGTCTGTGTGTATCGGGGCCCCCAGCGACAGGTCTTTGTCGATGGGGTGATTGTATTCACCCGGACTCGACTGGTTGACGGCTTGGGCTGAACTCCCCAAGGGTTGGCTGGAACAGGCTGTTGGCGGCTGGATTCAAGTTTTCGCCTTTTTTGGCGAATCCGGCAAGGCCAAGGTTCCTTCGAGGGCCAATCCCCGCACTCCTCACCCGAACAGATTTGTTTGGTAGTGGGTAGAAGCTGGCTCGTGCGTGTTTTGGCGCGGGCAAGAAGGCTTTGCGCTGGTTTCAGGGTTAAGGGTTCCCACCCTATGCGCTAGAACAATAGCGTGCCGAAGGTGGGGCACCCGCAGATTTTTGGTTGGACGAGTTTTTTGGATAGCGATTTGAAGGCAGGAGAGCGATGGGTACCTTTATTCCGAGCGGCAAGGACGTTGCCCGCAAGTGGTTTGTAGTGGATGCCAGCGGCAAGACGCTGGGCCGTTTGGCGACCAAAGCCGCCGACGTGTTGAGCGGCAAGCTGAATCCACAGTACGTTCCGTACATCGATGTGGGCGACCACGTGATTGTCATCAATGCGGAGAAGGTCCGCCTGACCGGCCTGAAGGCGCAGAGCAAGCTCTATCGCCGCTATACCGGGTTTCCCGGCGGGTTGCGCGAGGAGTCGTACACGCGTTTGTTGGCCCGCAAGCCGGAGATGATTCTGGAGCAGGCGATCAAGGGCATGCTGCCCAAGAGCAAGATGGGCCGTCAGATGGCCACCAAGCTCAAGGTCTATCGCGGCGACAAGCATCCCCACGAGGCGCAGATGCCGGTGGCGCTGGAGATTGCGTAAGAGCAGCTTTCAGCTTTCAGCTATCAGCTTTCAGTTTTTCTGCTGGTGGGGAAAGTGCAAAGCAGCGCAAAGATTGAATGAAGCACCACAAGGCTGAAAGCTGAGAGCTGACGGCTGAGAGCTAAGAGGAAACAAATGGCAGATTTGGTTCAGTATTACGGGACGGGGCGGCGCAAGTCGGCGATCGCACGCGTCTTCCTGCGTCCCGGCACGGGCGAGTGGAAGGTCAACGGCAAGGCATTCGATGTTTACTTTGTCACCGAGCAGCAGCGCGTCTCCGCCAAGCGGACCCTGGCGCTGGTGGAGCTGGCTGGGAGCTTTGACGTGGTGACCACCGTCAAGAGCGGCGGCGTGGCCGCACAGGCCGATGCCGTCAAGCTGGGTGTGGCTCGCGCGCTGGTTCAGTTCAATCCCGAGCTGCGCAAGGCGCTCAAGGCCGAAGGCCTGCTGACCCGCGACTCGCGCATGAAGGAACGCAAGAAGTACGGACAGAAGGGCGCGAGAGCGCGCTTCCAGTTCTCGAAGCGCTAAAGCGCTTTGCTTTCAGCCGTCAGCTTTCAGCTATCAGCTTTTCAGTGCACTGTTTTGGGTGTTTACTGACAGCTGAAAGCTGATAGCTGACAGCTTGTTTTACCCAAACTCCCGCACAAGCGGGTTCAATCCGGGCGCTGGCATCGACCACCCGGATGCAACTCACGAAGGA